>JAIQGC010000027.1 GCA_020072805.1 Terriglobia bacterium | reverse complement strand
GGGGTTTTTCGATGCAACGCCGCCGGCGCTTCATCCAGTTTGGGGTGTCTCTACTGCTTATCGGCAGTCTGGCCGGATGCGGAGGAGGTGGGGGCAAGTCCTCGCAGCCCGTGCCGCCGCCCCCGCCGCCTCCTCCCGCGGACTTCACGGTCAGCCTGTCTCCGGCCGCGCTTAGCGAAACCGCAGGCACAACCAGCCCGGCGACAACTCTATCGACAACGGCGCTCAACGGTTTTTCGGCCAGCATCCAGGTCACCCTGAGCGGCTTGCCAGCGGGAGTAAACGCAAACCCGGCAAGCCCCTTCTCGGTATCGGCGGGCGGCTCCCAATCAGTGGTCTTCGGAGCGACCGGCGCCACAGCTCCGGGCGCTTACACGATCACGGCCAAGGCGGCCAGCGGCGCACTTTCCCATTCCACGACCCTGACCCTCACGGTGCAGGCCGGTTCGCCGCCACCGGTTCTCTCGCGCATGGATTTTGTGCGCACCGATTCCCTGCCCGCGAGCGACGAGCCTTCCGGCGAACCACGCCACCGCAGGATGGTCTACGATTCCGCGCGCAAGCGCCTCTACGTGGCCAACGCCGCGATGAATCGCATCGAAGCGCTTTCCACGGCGGACGGATCGCTGGCTGGAGAAGTCGCCGTACCGGGCGTAACCAGCGTAGACCTGTCCGCCGACGGCACAACCCTGTGGGCAGGGTCCAGGACCGAGCAGATCACGGCTCTCGATGCCGCGACATTCAGCGCCATCGCGCGCTATCCCGTGGCCGGCATTGCCGGGCCGTCCAACACCGTGTACAACCTGCCTGTCGAAGTCGCCTCTCTCTCCGGTGGAAAAGCCCTGGCGCGGCTGCGCCGCGCCGATGCCGCGTCGTTCGTGCCGGCCCTGTGGGATTCCGCGACGAACACGTTTACCGACCTCACCAGCCGAGCCCCCACGCTGTTCGCCAGCGGAGCGGGGGTGTTTGCGCGAAGCGCTGACCATACAAAGATTCTCGCGGCGGCAGCCGATGCAAGCGGCAGCACCGCTGTTTTCGACGCCAGCGGCAACATCATCGCCGGGCCAGTCACCGTGGGAAGCGGAAACATCTCCTTGGCCGCGGCAAATGCCGACGGAAGCGCCTTCGCCGTCGTGCTGAACTCGAGCGGCACGGCGCAGATATTTCTTCTGAACAGCACACTCTCCTCCGTGGCTTCCCGCCCCACAACTGCCCCGCAAGGCCTAGTCTTTTCCCGCGATGGCGCCACACTCTATGTCAGCGAGAACGCGGACCTTCCGCCCGTCATCACGGCCCTGGGCGCTTCCGACCTGCACCTGATCGGGCAGCGGCCAGATGCGCGCGCGGGCGGACGCCACTCCGAGATCGAAGAGGTGGATGAAACGGGCTTGCTCTTCGGCATCGCCAACCGCGGCGTCAGTTTTGTGGACGCGGTGAATCCCGCGGCGTTGCCCGCAACCGCGCCAGCTTTCTCCGGCGCACAGGCAGCCAGCCCCGCGGAAGGAACGCTTGCGGGAGGCGCCGCGGTCAACCTCGCGGGACAAAATTTCGAATCCAGCGTGCAGCTCAAATTCGCCGCGCAAGCGGCCCCCAGCGCGACCGTCAGCAACGCGGCGCAAATCCAGACCGTGGCGCCCCCGGGCACCGCCGCAGGCCCGGCGAACATTACCGCTTACTTCCCCAGCGGATGGGTGGCAATTGCGCCCGCGGCGTTCAGCTACGGTCCGCACATCGCCGAGGTCCTGCCCAACACCAGTAAAAAGGAGGGCGGGGAGAACATTCAAATCTACGGATACGGCTTCGGCGCCGATGCCACAAAAATCAGCGTGACCATCGGCGGGGCCAGCGCTCCCGTGCAAAATCTGGAAGACGTGACCGCTCTGACTGCCGCAGGCGTTCTCGCTCCCAACTATCCCTTCCCCATCGAGCGCCTGACCGTGCAAACGCCGGCGGGCTCGCCGGGAAAAACGGATTTGACGGTCAGCGCACCCGCGGGAAACACCACAGCGGCAAAAGCGTTTCAATATCTGCAAAGCGTGCAGGTCAATGCGCGCCCCGGTCTCTACAAATTTGCTCTCTACGACCCGAAGCGCCACTGGGTCTATTTGAGCAATACGGACCACGTGGACGTCTTCGACTTGCAGCTTGCGCAGTTTCAGACCAGCGGATTGCCGCCGCCGGGAGGCCCGCCGCCCAACGCCGGCCTGCGCGGCATGGCCTTGACGCCGGACAACGCCACGCTGGCCGTGGCAGACTTCGGCGCGCAAAGCGTTTATCTGCTCAATCCCGACGCGGCCGGCAGCGGCACAACCGTTTTCCTGGGAGGCGTCGCCGGCTTCACCAGTTCCGGTCCGGCGCGCGTCGCGCCCACGAACTTGCAAACCGTGTTTGTGGGCTTGAGCGGAGAAGGCGGCTCCACGGGCGCCTGCACGGGCTGCCTGCAGCAGATCAATCTGGCGCCAATCCCGCCCACTGTGCAAGCCGGGCCACAGCCCGTCACTCCCACGCCGGCGGGAGCGCCCCTGGTGCAGTCCAGCAGCGCGGGCGATCGCGTGGTGGCGGCCTATGGCGCCGTTCCGGGCGGACCCGTGGCCCTGTGGAACTCCTCCACGCCAAATCTGTTCACCTCTTCGGCCGTCAGCGGGCTGAACAGCGAAGTGAATCTTGCGGGAGACGGTGTGATTTTTGCCGTGCGCAGAAACGGCTCCATCGAACTGCGCGGAGCGGACTTTTCTCTCGCGGCGATTCCTTCCGCGGCGGAACTGGAAGCCATTCCCGGAAGCATGTCCGTTCCCGGCGCGGCCCTGCACCCCAGCGGCGCTCTGCTCTACTTGCCCTTCCTCACCGCAGCCGCGGGAAGCACCGGAGTGCGCGGCGGCGTGGATATCGTGGACGCGCGCAGCGGCACTCTCCGCCTGCGCATTTTTCTTCCGAATCCGCTGCTGAGGGAGGCTGATGCAATCCACGGCAGCTTCTTGGCTATCGATGAATACGGGGAGAAACTCTTCGCCATCACCTCGACGAACAATACTCCCTACGGCGCAGGCCTGACGATTGTGCAACTCGCGCAGGTGCCACTGGCGATCGGGAACGTGGCCCCGTCGTCAGGCTCGGTGGCGGGCGGCACGCCGATTATCATTCGTGGGAGCGGATTTCAGAGCGGCACCAAGGTAAGCATCGGCGGAACGAATGCCACGGCCACCTTCGTGGACATGAACACTCTGCACGTGACCACTCCGGCGATGGCCACGGGAGCGCAACGCATCCTGCTGACCAATCCGGACGGCGAGACGGCCGCCGCCGATGCCCTGTTCGCCGCCAATTGACCGAACCGGGCGCCTCAGACGCGCAGGTGATCCGCCTTCCAGTGCTGCACG
Organism: Terriglobia bacterium; assembly: GCA_020072805.1. Lineage (GTDB taxonomy): Bacteria > Acidobacteriota > Terriglobia > Acidiferrales > UBA7541 > Acidiferrum. Next base: position 82,633 of record JAIQGC010000027.1, on the reverse strand, counting down.
AGCTTCTTGATGGCCGTGCGGTCGCCGATTTTTTCGTCCAGGACCTTGCGCGCCAGCGCCGGCAGCTCGTCATCCCCGGCAAAGCGCAGCGCCACAATCTGGTCCACCGTGAGCTCGCCGCTGCGCGCCTTGAGATCGGCCGGGAGCAAGCGCTCGTAGCGCAGCCGCTCTTCCAGCCGGATGACGCGGTCCTGCGCCTTCAGCGCGAACAGGCGCGCGCAGAAAAGCAGCACGACAATCGCCGCGGCTACCAGAACATCCGCCACGCCATGGCGGGTGATGCCGTACCGCAGCCGGGACACCATCCAGAAAAAATTAAACACCAGCACCGGCATGGCAAAATAATGAAAGGCCGGCACAAATTTCACGTGATTCTTGAAGTTCTGCTCGCTCATGCTCTTTCCTCCGCAAATTAAATTCCTTACTGGGCCTGCTCGCTCTTGAAAATCTCGCCATTCTTCATGACGAAGCGCACCTTGGACAGTTCATTCAAGTCCTTCAGCGGATCGCCCGCCACAGCGATGACGTCCGCGCGGGCTCCCGGCGCCAGCACGCCCCGCTCCCCCTTTTCTCCCAGCATTTCCGCCGCGCGCGATGTAGCGGACTTGATCGCATCCATCGGAGACATCCCCAGCTTGGTCATGCGCGGAAATTCCTGCGCCAGCGGCTGGTCCCACGGAATTCCTCCCATGTCCGTGCCATAGACGATGCGCACGCCCGCGCGCAGCGCCTTCACGAAGGAAACGTCATGCACCGCCACGCGCGCCCGGTCGCGCTTCCCTTCCGGCGTATCCGCGGGCGCCCAGTCATTGTAGTAAGGCGCCAGCGTCGGGCAATACCAGGTTCCCTGGCGGACCATCTGCGCGATTTGCGCGTCGCTGATTTCCAGCCCGTGCTCGATCGAATCGCATCCCCCATCGAGCGCGCGCTGCAGCCCGATGCCGTTATACGCGTGGCAAGCCACTTTGCGCCCCCACCCGTGCGTTTCGTCCACGATGGCCTGCACCTCTTCCACCGTCAGCGTGGGCTGCGAAACCAGATTGCCCTGCCTGTCCACCCACGAGCGGTGGGTCATGTACACCTTGATCCAGTCCGCGCCATGTTCCAGTTGCTCGCGCGCCGCCTTGCGCGCTTCCACGGGCCCGTCCACGATCTGCACGCCCTTGGGCATGACCAGTTCGGGCGCGTAGCCCTCGAGGTTGTAGCCGCCGGTGGTGGAAATCGCCCGCGTGGAAACAAACAGCCGGGGACCGGGAATCGTGCCTTCTTCAATGGCCTGTTTGATGCCCACGTCGCCATAGCCCGCGCCTTCGGTCTCCACGTCGCGCAGCGCTGTAAAACCCTGCTCCAGCGCCCGCCGCACGGCCACCGTGGCCCGCGCCGCTCGCAGGGCCACGCCATACCTCAGGATATTGGCGTCATAGCCGCCCTTGGACGGATCTTCCCCCCACAGAAAAATATGCGTGTGCGAATCAATCAGCCCGGGAAGAACGGTGGCCGCGGAAAGGTCAATCACTTTGGCGTCGCGCGGAATGGCCGCGCCCGCGGCGGCGATAATCTTCTCAATGCGCCCGGCGCGGATGAAGAGGAGTTGATCCTTGCGCGGCGCGTCGCTCGCCCCGTCAATCAATACGCCGGCGCGAATGACCGTGAGCGGCCCGCCCGACAGCGCAACCGCCTGCGCGGGCGCCCGGCCGGCAATCAGCAAAAACAGAGCAGCAAGAGAAACCAGACGCGAACTGAGCATGGAATCCTCCCGGAAATCAACGACAGCGACACACTTGTACAGCCGGCGTCGCGCAAATGCAAGCCGTCGGGCTCCTGCGCAGGCGGCGAACGCCTACTGCCCCCCGGTCCCGGGAACTCCGGCCACGGGTGCGCGACCTGCCCTCAGCATCTCGGGATGCTCCAGCATGGGCAGCCATTTCTCGCGTACCGTCTGAAATTCCGCCCAATTCTCCTTGCTGACAGGGTCTGCTGGAGGCAGGCCCAGATGCTCGAAATTCCTGTACTGCCCGCGCTGCAAAAAACGGAAATCGAGATGCGGCCCGGTGGACAGCCCGGTGCTCCCCACCAGGCCGATGGTCTTGCCGATCTCCACCTGCTCGCCGGCATGCACGAACATCTTGGAGAGGTGCAAATACTTCGTTTCGTAGCCGCCGGAGTGCCGCAAATGCACGTAGTTCCCTTCTCCCGGCTTCTGCCCGGCAACCAGCACGCGCCCGCTCCCAATGGCCTGCACCGGCGTGCCCACCGGGGCTCCGTAATCGATGCCCAGGTGCTGGTGATGCGTCTTCAGAATTGGATGCAGACGGTCGTTGCTGAAATGAGAAGTAATCCGCGCCCCAAACTTCAGCGGCGAGCGCAGGAAGATCTTCTGCAGCGAAGCGCCGTCGGCTCCGTAATAAGCCGGGCGGCCGCTGGAATCGTGAAACAGCACGGCGCGGTAGGTGCGCCCGCCGTTGACGTACTCCGCGGCAAGGATTCTTCCGTAGCCCGCGGCCGAGCCGTCCGTGTATTTTTTCTTTTCCATCACCACGCGGAAGGTGTCACCGCGCCGCGGATCCGTGTAAAAATCCAGGTCGTAACCGAAGATTTCCGCCATGCGCATGGCCAGCTCCGCGGTTTCCCCCGCTTGTTCCACCGCGTTGAACAGCGAATCCTCCAGCGTTCCGCTGACCGCGGTCATTTCCGTGCGCGATTCGATCGTGCGCACCTCGGCGGTGTAGCGTTCCCCGCCCGGCACGATGCGCAGCAGTCTCTCGGGATCGATCCTGTATTCGATGGCCCGCAGGCGGCCCTCGCCGGAGCGCCCCACGGTGAGGAAATTGCCCGCGCGCAACTGCCGCAAATCAAAGGCCTGCTGCGCCGCGGCGGAAGCGGCGGCGGCCTCCTCCCCGCTCAAACCGAATTCTTCCAGGGCGGAAGCGAAATTTTCCCCGTACGGCAAGCGCTTCACCGTGCGCAGCACCGGCTGCAACCGGATCCACGCGCCCTCTTCGCGGGCCAGCGCCACTTCCTGCTGATAGGCGCGCGCCGCCGCGCTCCGAGCGTGAACGGCGTATCCCAGCGTGGCTGCTCCCGCCGCCAGCACTGCCAGCAGCGCAGATTTAAAGCGCTGATTCCAGGTGATCCCCAAATTACCCCCACAGTCCAAACTCACCGCTCCGCGCGCCGGCGTAAGACTCCTTGCGGATAAGCGGATACAGCTTACGCCGCAACTTCCTTTTGTCTCAAGTGGAAACAACGGTCCAACAGTGTTCCCCGCAAGGCTGCGGAGAGTCTCCCGGGCAAGGAACCCGCGAGGCGGTTACATTCCCGAAGTGGCGGGAACCCACTCGGAACGCCGCGGAAGATCCGCGAAATAATTCTGCTCGCGCAGTTTGCGGTAGATGCGCCCGGCGACCACGGCCGCCGTCGGCCCCATGACCACATGGCTGCTCCCGCGCAGCATCACCACCAGCGCGATTTTGGGATGCGCCTCATCCGCATAGGTGACGAACCAGCCCACCCGCGAACTCTTGTCCGAGCACGTGCCCGTCTTTCCCAGGGCCGTTTCCCCGCCGTCCTTGTCGAAGCTGGACTTGCCCGTGCCGTAGAGCACCGCCGCCAGCATTCCTTCCCGGACGGGCGGCAGCAAAGCCGCGATATCCAGCTGGCGCTTGACCCGCGGCTCGAACGCAGTGCGCTGCTCAGGCGTTCGCGGATACTGCAAATAATAAAGCGTGCCGCCATTGGCCACCGCCGAGGCCAGCGAGGCCAGTTGCAGCGCGGTCATCTGGATTCCTTCGCCGTAGCTGGACATGCGCGCCACTCCGCCGCGCGCCGGAGCCGCCGAGGGCAAAAGTCCGGGCTGCTCTTCGGGCAGCTGATACCCGGCCAGTTCCCCCAGCCCCAGCAGCCGCGCGTAGCGCGAAACCGTGGCGAATCCCATGCGCCGCCCCAGCTCCTCGAAAAATTCGTTGTTGGAATGGGCCATCGCTTCGGTCAGGTTCATGTACTTGCGCCGGCTCACCTTCAGCATGGTGTCCTGCGAAATAATATTTTCCTCGAGCGCCGCCACCGCAATCGTGGGCTTGATCGTCGAGCACGGTATCGTTCCGTTGGAAAACGCCAGCTTCTGGTTCACCACCGCCAGAATCCGCCCCGTGTTGGGGTCCACCGCCACCACCGTCCCGTTGTACCGCCCCAGCGCCTCAACCGCCGCCTGCCGAATCACCGGATCATCGAACTCGGTAACATCCTCGCTGGTGGAATCGGCGAACGTCGGAACTCCGCGGAAGCGGCTCTTCGCCCGGTGACTGCCGGAAGCCCGCCGCGTCGGCGCCTTGGCCCCCGCCGGAGCGGGAGCTGCCGCCAGCGGCCCGGTCCATAGGCACAACACCAGTACGATAGCCGTCAGACTGCGCATGAATAGGACCGTGCCTTTCATAGTTCCACGCGGCCGCCCGGCGGCCCGCTTCCCCATCTCGATTGGCCCCGAAGGGCTCTGCCATGATTTGTTCGGACCGCGCAGCGGTCCCGCACCGGACAACAGACCGGCGCCCCCATGAAGCAGACTGAATTGTAGGGAAGCGGGCGGGGGTTGGCAATAGCGCGGTGCGAATTCCCCGCGGGAATGTGCCGAGAAGTCTACTTGGCCGCAAGGACAGGCGGGAAGACCGAAAAAAAGCGCCCGGAAAGCAATCGGGGTTGAAACGGCCTCAAAAGATCCCGCAGGAATCTTTCGGCCGCTTCAACCCCATCGCTTCAGGCGCTGCGGAGCGCTTTGACTCTTACCGCGCCGTCGCCGGCTTGCCCTTGGCTGCCGCCGCCGCTGCGCTCAAGCTCTTGTCGTGGAGCGCCGCTGCGGGTGTGGCCCCGTTGGGTCCTGCGGCCGGTGTTGCGGAAGTGGCTGCCGAAGTGGTTGCTGAAGATGCGGCCCCCGCCGGGCTGCCCACTCCCGGACCGGGAATCTCCATCTTCTTGCGCAAGGCCGCTTCCAGCTTCTGGCGGATGTCCGTATTTTCCTTGAGGAAGACGCGGGCGTTCTCGCGGCCCTGGCCCATGCGTTCGCCGTTGAAGCTGAACCAGGTGCCGGACTTCTCGATCAGCCCCTTGTCCACGCCCAGGTCAATCAGGTCGCCTTCGCGGGAAATCCCTTCGCCGTAAAGAATATCGAATTCGGCTTCGCGGAACGGCGCGGCCACCTTGTTCTTGACCACTTTTCCGCGCGTGCGCGAACCGACCACCTTGTCCCCTTCCTTGATGGCCTGCACCCGGCGAATATCCAGGCGGATCGAGGCGTAGAACTTCAGCGCCCGCCCGCCCGTGGTCGTCTCCGGATTGCCGAACATCACTCCGATCTTCTCGCGGATCTGGTTGATGAAGATCAGGCAGGTCTTCGACTTCGAGACGATGGCCGTGAGCTTGCGCAGCGCCTGGGACATCAGCCGCGCCTGCAATCCCATCTGCGGATCGCCCATCTCTCCTTCGAGTTCAGCCTTGGGCACCAGCGCCGCCACCGAGTCCACCACCACCACGTCCACGCCGCCCGAACGGATCAGCGTTTCCGCGATTTCCAGCGCCTGCTCGCCATTGTCCGGCTGCGACACCAGCAGGTTGTCCACGTCCACGCCCAGCTTGCGCGCGTACACCGGGTCCAGCGCGTGCTCCGCGTCGATGAACGCCGCCTGCCCGCCCAGCCTCTGCGCTTCGGCGATGACGTGCAGCGTCATCGTCGTCTTACCGCCCGATTCCGGTCCGTACACCTCGATCACCCGTCCGCGCGGGAAGCCGCCCACGCCCAATGCGGCGTCCAGCGACAGGCAACCCGTCGGAATTACACTGACGGGCACCAGCACATCGCGGCTGCCCAAGCGCATGATCGAGCCTTTGCCGTACGACTTTTCGATCTGCGAGATGGCCGCTTCCAGCAATTTCGATTTCTCGTCTGTCATTTCACACCTCGGAAGAGGAAATTAGGAAACTTGTCCTTTGAGCCGCCCGTTTCTCTGGGGCCGCGGGCCTCGGTCCGGCGCCGGGAATGCGCCGAGCCTTGATTAGGAGTGACTGCGAAGCAGCCACCCTGCCGGGGACGTTGCTAGGCGTGCAGAGTAGCATCTGAATCCGCATTGCGCCATCCCCTTTCCGCCCTTGGAACCGGGTAAATCTCTACTTTTACTCCGTGAATTCTTCTGCTGCCAAAGCATGGAGAACAACTATCTCCGGCAGCAGTGCTCCGCTTCGTGGTCTCTGAGCCGGGTCAGCGCCGCTCGCTCCCGCTGCTCCAGCACCGCCCGCTCGGGCGGCGTAAGCCGCCGCAGACGGGAGAGGTTCTGGCCACGGGTGCGGGTTTCCAGGAGTTCTTCCTCGAGCCGCTCGTGATCGGGACAGCCAAGCCGGGTATTCAGTAGACCGCGCATCGGGCACCTGCCTTAACAACGCGGTGAAATTAACACGATGGCGAACAAAAGGCAAACACTATTTTCGCTTTTTATTTGCTATTGGGTACCCCCTCCCCCGGCCCTCCCGGGGGGCTTTTCTCCCTGCCGAGGGCCCCTCTACAGCTTCTTTTTCCAGATCTCTTGCGTGATTTCCAGGCGCGTGGCCGCAATCCACCGCCCATCCGGGGAAACCCGCGGGTGCAGCAGATTCGCCGTGTCGTTGCTGATCTTCACGGGTTTTCCACCCGCACGCGGCATGGCGAAGAGCTGCATGCGCCCGTCCTGCAGCGCGCTATAGATGATGCTCTGCCCGTCCGGCGTCCAGTCCAGCCCGCCATAGGTGTCGCTCTTGTACTTCACCAGCGGCTGCGCCTGCTTGCCATCGGGACTGATGATCCAAATCACCCGCTCGCCCGGCGCGGACTCATCGGCAACCGCGATCTCATCATTATTCTTCGGCGACCACACCGCCCATTGCGGATTCACAATTTGCGCGGGGAGAGCCAGCTTCGCGCTGCCCAGCGATGCCCCCGTTTCCGGACTCACCGTAACAATCCACAAGAACGCCACTCCCGCCTTGCCGCCCTTCTCCCACGAGCTGAAGACCAGCCGCCGCCCGTCGGGCGACCAACTGGGAGGTCCCGCCTCCCAGCCGAAGTTGGTTAGACGAATTTCGGCAGCCACCGGGTCGGCCGCCTTCTTGATCCAGATGTCGTCGGACGATCCGGGGGCGTCATAGTAGGCCACCGGAGCGGCCGCGCGGTGCGAATGAAAGGCAATCCATTTGCCGTCGGGCGACCATTCCGGCTCGAAATCCTCATGATTCCCGGCGATCAGCACGGTCGGGGGTGCCGTGGCGTGGGCATCGGAATTCACCGCAACGGCCCCGCCATCCAGATTGAGCGCCCAATCCACGCGGCGCCAGTTCCCGAAAATATAGCCGATGTTCTGCCCGTCGCGGCTCCAGGAGGGAACCTGCGCTCCGCCGACCACCTCGTGCGCCGCTCCCCCCGCTGAGGGAAGCGCCACTACCGATTCGCGCGCGGTAGTTTGCGCCCAATAGAGGTAACCAGCGGCCTCCACCGGCGCGGTCTTATCCACGGCAGATTCAAAAATCCTCCTGAACCGCTTGCTCGCAAGATCAAACGAATAAAGATTCAGCCAGCGCCCTGCCTCCGGCTTCTGCCGCAAAGCCGCGTCGGGCGCCTTCTCCCCCGCGAGCGAAAGAACCAGCCGCCGGCCGTCCGGGGAAATGCTCAACGGGCTCATGCGCGGGTCGGCGTCCAGATCCTGCACGATTGGCGTCATGCGTCCTGAATCCACCAGAACCTTCACCAGCGACGAGGCTCCGTTCGCCTGCCGCACCATCACATAGGCCTCGTCCGCATCCGGAGAAAACACCGCGCCGGTAACCACTCCGCGCATGTTGATGTGCCGGCGTTCCTTCCAGCTGCCCACGTAAATGCCGATATCCGGGACGCCCACGCGGAAATAGCCGGAGGTATTCCCGTCGACCGAGCAGAAGGGAATGGCGTCCGGCTTGAACTGCACCCGGTCGAGCCCCTTCTCTTCGATCATGGCGTACCAACCCTCGCCTTTATCGCCATGCTTGCCCTGCCGCAGCAGGTCCTTGCCGCAAAAATAGGCCTGAGCCACGGTGTCCAGCGGACCCTTCAGCCGCGCCGCATCCGCTTTCATCGTGACCAGGGAGATCAGGTCCGTGCCGTCCGCATCCGGCAGAATCGCCCATTTCCCATCGCTCGATATGCTACTGCTCGCCTCTAAATCCTCGAACCAGCGGTGTCCAGAGCGCGAATAGATCTTGTCTGCCGGCGCGGGAACGGCCTTCTGCGCTCGCGCCGCTGCAGACAGAAAAAATGCGGCCGCCGCGAACGCCAATCCCGCCAGCACGAGCGCGCGTGTGCTCCGCCGCCGAACAGACCTATTAAAAAACGTCATGAACTCTCCTTGGAAAATGTTTTCCCTGCCAACAAGCCTCAGGAAGCGTAATTGTAAAAGCCGCGCCCGGACTTCCGCCCCAGCCACCCCGCCGCCACGTACTTCTTCAGCAGCGGGCAGGCCCGGTATTTCGGATCGCCCAGCCCTTCGTGCAGCACCTGCAGAATATCCACGCAAACATCCAGCCCGATAAAGTCGGCCAATTCCAGCGGCCCCATGGGATGGTTCATCCCCAGCTTCATCACCGCGTCCACCGCCTCCACCGTGGCCACTCCTTCCATCACCGCGTACACCGCTTCATTGATGAGTGGCATCAGCACGCGGTTGCTTACGAACCCCGGCGCGTCATTCACCGCCACCGGCTTCTTCCCCAGATTTTCCGCCAGCCGCATGGTCGTCTCGAACGCCGCGTCACTCGTCTGCAGCGCGCGAATCACTTCCACCAGGGCCATCACCGGCACCGGGTTCATGAAGTGCATCCCCACAAACCGCGCCGGACGCTTGGTCATCGCCGCCAGCGCCGTTATGGAGATGGAGGACGTATTGCTCGCCAGAATCACCTCCGGCCGCAAAATCGCATCCGCCTCCTGCAGCACCGTCCGCTTGATCTCCAGCTTTTCCGGGACCGCTTCGACGGCGAAATCGGCTGCCGCGATAGCCTTCATGTCGGTCGACTGCCGCAACCGCGCCAGCACCCCGGCGCGATCAACTTCAGCCAGCTTGCCCTTCTTGATTTCGCGGTCGATATTCTTGCTGATCGTTTCCAGCGCCCGGTCGAGGAAAATCTGCTCCACGTCCCGCAAAATCACGTTGTACCCGGCCCGCGCAAACACATGCGCGATGCCATTCCCCATGGTCCCCGCTCCCAGCACCGCCACCGTTTTGATTGCTTCCACGCTCATGCCCGCCTCCCAACCTCCCGGCCATGCTGAATCTTAAAAGTTTACTATAGGCTGTTGGCCCTCAGGACGGCGGAACGCCCTCGCGAATCTCGCGCAGGATTTCTCGAGCCGCTTCGGCATCCTTGGGCATAACCAGGAGCCGCAGCATGCCAGTCTCACCGCCTTGCCGGCGGACACCGATGCGGTTTTCGCGCAGACAATCTTCAAACACTTGGGCCAGACCGCCGTCCTCGCCGCTCCAGATCTCCGCGGTAGCTTCTTGAGAATTCCATGGGACCGCACCGCGCTCGGCGAATCTTTCCGCCTCCTGCGCTTCCCGTGCTTCCTGCGCTTCGACCTTTGCCGGCGCTCCCAGAGAAAATGGCGGAGACTGATAGATGGGCTCCAGCAGTTCGCGCGCGCGCTGGACATCAGAATGAAAAACGCGCACCTCGTATCTCGGCCGCGGCATACCCAGTTCAAACACAAACTGGTCCCGGGTGGCCTTTACATGGTGTGGGATGCCCTTCTCGCGCAACTCGGCAATCGCTTGGCTGACGGCCACGGGATCGCTGCTCGTCCAGACCAGATCAATGGATTCTCTGCGCTCCTTTTCATGGAGCGGCCTGCCGCGCAGTTCGCTGGGAACCAGTTCGACGCCGCAGATTGTGCAGCGTTCATAACCGGAGGTGTATTCGGTATCACACAACGGGCAGTAATTCATGGCTTGCCGCATTTCCCGGTCCTTTGGCAAATCAAAAGACCGCCTGGTCGCGCTCCCCTTCAGGGCGCAGCATCCTAAAACCGCTCCACCGCCAGGGCCACCGCATTCCCTCCGCCCAGGCACAGCGCCGCGATTCCCCGCTTGGCCTTGCGCCGCTCCAGCTCATACAGCAGCGTCACCAGTATCCGCGCCCCGGAAGCCCCGATCGGATGCCCCAGCGCCACCGCGCCGCCGTTCACGTTCACCTTGGCCGGATCCAGCCGCAGCATGCGCATCACCGCAATCGCCGCCACGGAAAACGCCTCGTTCAGCTCCACCAATTCCACGTCCTTGTCGCGGTCCCAGCCCGTCTTCGCCAGCACCTTCTCCACCGCGTCCACCGGCGCCATCATCACCCACTTCGGCTCCAGCCCGCTCACCGCCTGCGCCACGATCCGCGCGACGGGCTGCTTGCCCATCTCCCGCGCCATCCGCTCGCTGGTCACCACCAGCGCCGCCGCCCCGTCATTCGTGCTCGGCGCATTCCCGGCCGTCACCGTGCCGTCCTTCTTGAACGCCGGCTTCAACTTCGCCAGCGCTTCCAGCGACGTATCCGCCCGCGGCGATTCATCATCTTCCACCACGATGGGGTCGCCCTTCTTCTGCGGAATTTCGATGGACAGAATCTGCGTATCGAAGTGGCCCTCCTTGCGCGCCGCCACCGCCCTCTGGTGGCTCTCCACCGCGAAGCGGTCCTGCTCCTCCCGCCCAATTCCGTATTTCTCCGCCACCAGTTCGCCCGTCATTCCCATGTGAAAATTCTCGTAGGCGTCCCACAATCCGTCGTGAATCATCGAGTCAATGATTTTCCCATCGCCCAGCCGGTAGCCCGTGCGCGCCTGCGTCAGCAAATAGGGGCAGTTGGACATGGACTCCATCCCGCCGGCCACCACGATCCCCGACTCCCCGGTCATCACCGCCTGCGCCGCCAGCCCCACCGCCTTCAGCCCCGACCCGCATACCTTATTAATAGTCATGGCCGCCACGCGCGGGTCGCATCCGCCCTTGAGCGCCGCCTGCCGCGCCGGATTCTGCCCCGACCCCGCCTGCACCACGTTTCCGAGAATCGCTTCGTCCACTTTCCCCGGCTCAATCCCCGCCCGGCGAATCGCTTCGGCGACTACTTTTCCGCCTAACTCCGGAGCGGAAAAACTCGAGAGCCCCCCCTGAAATTTTCCAATTGCCGTGCGAACAGCGCTCAGAATCACCGGCGTATCCATGCGACTCCTCCCAGGACAATTTCACAAACACTCGAATCAGCAGCGGCGCTACTCCCCTACATCCCGGCGTCGTCCGCACTCGGTCCATACACCGACGGCACGGGAATATCGTTCAGCCGCAGATAAACGCCCAACTGCGCGCGGTGATGAATCATGTGGTTCAGCACCATGGTCCGCAGCACCGCATCGCGCGGCATCGCAAAAATGGTCTTGCCGCCCGCCAGCAGCGTCCAGCGCACCATCAGATCTTCTTCGCTCACCGGCGCTACCGCTTCACGCGCCGCTTCCACGTTCTTTTCAAACACCTCCAGCAATTCCTTCCGCGACTTCGGCTTGAACGACTCGTGCGGCGCTCCTCCCGGCGGCGCAAAATCGAAAGATTCACTCTGCACCACCAGCGGCGCCAGCGAAGGAAGTTCCGCGATATGGCCCGCCAGCCGCCCCAGCGTCATCGACTTCGGGTGCGGCGTCCAGTCAAACTTATCCTCCGGGACCCGCTCCAGCGTTTTCCTCGTGCTAATCATCTCGTGGGCAAACTCCCCCAGAAAAATATCGCTCAGCTTCATGGCCCCTCCAGACCGCTATTCTACCCCACCCGGACCCCTCTTGCCTTTCCCTTCAACCAGCGCGACAATGCCCCCCATGACTCACGAATTCTCCACCTCCTACCTCAAAGACTCCCTCGGCCTTTTCCGCTACTACAAGCGCCTCGCTGAACGCGCCATCGAGCAGTGCCCCGACGGCGGCCTCTTCGCCACTCTCGATCCCGAGTCCAACTCCATCGCCACCATCGTCAAGCACATGGCCGGCAACATGCGCTCCCGCTGGACCGATTTCCTCTCGACCGACGGCGAAAAGCCCGACCGCAACCGCGACACCGAATTTGAGGCGCCCCCCAAGACCCGCGCCGAACTCATGGCCGTCTGGGAAGCCGGATGGAACCACGTCTTCTCCGCCCTCGAACCCCTCACCGAAGCCGACATGACCCGCAAGGTCCTCATCCGCGCCGAGCCCCATTCCGTCATGCAGGCCATCCACCGCCAGATCGCCCACTACGCCCATCACGCCGGCCAAATTCTCTTCGCCGCCAAACATTTTACTTTTGCCAGCAAGGGCGCATGGACATCCCTCAGCGTTCCCCGCAAACAATCCGCCCAGTTCAATGCCGACGTCTCTTCGGGAAAAACTTCGCAGCGCTAATTCGCTTTCCACGTTTCCTTCTTTCTACTTCTCGCCCGCCAATTCAGCTACGATAAAGATTCATGACTACTCTGTTCGATCTCGGCCCCGAGGCCGATCCTCTCGCCGGCCTCAATGACGCTCAGCGTCGCGCCGTCACCCACTCCTCCGGCCCCCTCCTGGTCATCGCCGGCGCGGGCACCGGAAAAACCAAGGTGATCACCGAACGCATCCGCCATCTCCTTGCCTCCGACCCCGAACTTCCCGGCGAATCCATCTTGGCCCTCACCTTCACCGAAAAGGCCGCCGCGGAAATGAAGCACCGCGTCGTAGCCGCCGCCGGTGAACGCGCCGCCACCGTCACGCTCTCCACCTTCCACGCCTTCTGCAAGGATCTTTTGGCCGAGCTCGAACCCGAGCGCATCCTGCTCGACCAGACCGACCACTGGATTCTCCTCCGCCGCAACCTGGCCCGTCTGCAGCTCGACAGATTCCGCCGCCTCTCCGACCCCGGCCAGTTCCTCTCCGACTTCGTGGAATTCTTCTCCCGCTGCCAGGACGAACTTGTTTCCAGCGAACGCTACCAGCAATACGCCGACCAACTCGCCGCGCGCCTCAAAGCCGGGCAGTCCGCGCTGGACGACGACACCCGTGCCGCGCTCGCCGAACAGGCCGCCCTGCAGCAGGAAATCGCCCGCGCCTACCGCGCCAGCGAAGACCTCCTCCGCGAGAAAAAGCGCCTCACTTTTGGTGCGCTCCTTGCTGAAACTGCCGCGCGGCTCCGCGCCGACGCCTCCCTGCGCGAGCGCCTCCAGCAGCGCTACCGCTATCTTCTCGTGGACGAATTTCAGGACACCAACATCGCCCAGATCGAGCTGCTCCATCTCCTCGCCGGCGCCTCCCCCAACATTTTCGTGGTCGGCGACAACGACCAGGCCATCTACCGCTTCCGCGGCGCTTCCTTCGGCAGCTTCACCATTTTCCTGGAAAAATTTGCCGGCTGGCGCCGCGGCCAGGATTCCGGCCCCTGGCGCGTTTCGCTCAACGAGAATTACCGCTCCATGGCCAAAATTCTTCGCGTGGCCACGCAAGTCATCGCCCAGAACGAAGCCGGCGAGGATTTCCCCAAGAAAGTTCTGAGCACCAATCGCGGCGAAGGCGACCGCATCCGCATCGTCGAACTCGCCAGCCACGCCGAAGAGGCGCGCTGGGTCCGCAGCGAACTCGAGCGCCTGCACGCCGCAGGCCTGCCCTGGCGCACCTTCACCATCCTCTATCGCCAGCATTCCCATCGCGAAGATCTTGTAAAAGAACTCCGCCGCGCCGCCATCCCCTTCCAGATCAGCAAGCTCTCCATCCTCAAGCACGCGCTCGTCCGCGACGTCCTCGCCTATCTCCGCCTCATCGCCCGCCCCTTCGACGACATTTCCTGCGCCCGCGCCCTCGCCGCTCCCGCCTGGGGTCTCGAAGCCGAGGACCTTGTCCGCCTTGCCGAACGCGCCGCAAAAAAACGCGGCACCGCTCTCTATGACATCCTCCAGGAGCAGCCCGCGCAGGGCGAAATGGCCTTCGCCTCCAGCGCTCCGCCGCCCCAAACCGCCGTCCTCCTCGATTTTCTTTCCGGGCAGCGCAAGACCATGCGCCGCAAATCCGCTCGCGAACTCCTCACTGAACTCCTCGACTGGCTCGAACTCGCCTCCCGCGCCCCGGAAGAAGACCGCCGCTACGTCGAGCAGCTCGTCACCTTCCTCAAGGAGTGGGAGCCCAAGAGCGAAACGCGCTCCTTACCCGAATTCCTCGAATACCTCGATTTCTACGAGCAGGCCGGCGGCACCATCAGTCTCGCCGAAGAAGGCGCGCGCGACGCCGTCCGCCTCATGACCGTTCACGGCGCCAAGGGCCTGGAATTTCCTCACGTCTTTCTTCTGCGCATGAACGCCAACGCCTTTCCCGTAAAGCCCCGCCCGCGCGTTCTCGAATTTCCCGAAGACCTTATGAAAGAAGAGCGCCCCCAGGGCGACTTCCACATTCAGGAAGAGCGCCGCCTCTTCTACGTGGCTCTCACCCGCGCCCGCGATCGCCTCACCCTCACCACCGTCGTGGACAAACGCTCCCGGCGCTCCCTCTTCCTCGAAGATTTCCTGATGGACGCCGGCATCAAGAGCCACGACGTCATCCAGACCGCACCCAACGCGCCGCCAGCGCCCGCCGCTGCGCCCGCCGCCGTCGAATCCGCCGCGCAAGCGCCGCCGCTTTTTCCCGCCTCCACCGAACCTCCGCGCCTCTTCTCCCGCATCGGCGCCTGGGCCGCCACCTGCCGACCTCCCGTGCCCGAGCCGCTCAAACTCAGCGCCTCGGCCATTGACGCCTACCGCTCCTGCCCGCAGAAATATTTATTCTCGCGCTTCTGGCTGCTGCCCGAGCGCCGCCGCGCCGCCATCAGCTTCGGCAGCGTCATGCACACCACCATCAAGCGCTTCATCGGCGAACTGCGCAAAGGCAACCGCCTGCCCTTCGACGAAGTCGCCCGCATTTTCGAATCGGAATGGTCCTCCACCGGCTTCGAGGACCAATATCAGGAAGGCGAATATAAGAAAGACGGCCTCGAACAGTTGCGCGTCTTTCACGCCGCCGTCCTGGCCGAGCCGCCCGTGGTCCTCGAACAGGAAAAACCTTTCGAGCTGCCTCTCGAAAACAATGTGGTCATCACCGGCCGCATGGACCAGGTCAATTCCCTCGGCGGACGCGACGTCGAAATCGTCGACTACAAAACCGGCAAGCCCAAGCCTCCCGCCGCCGCCCGCAAGGACCTCCAGCTCAGCATCTACGCCCTGGCCGCCCGCGAAATCCTCGAACGCAATCCCGAGGACCTCACCTTCCACTATCTCCTCACCAACGAGCGCCAGATCACCACCCGCGACTCCAAGCAACTCGCCGAAGCCGTGGCCACCGTCCAGGAAGTCGCCGCCGATATCCGCGCCGGCGAATTCCCTCCCAAGCCCGGCTTCCAGTGCCGCAACTGCGACTACCGCTCCATCTGCCCCGCACAGGAAGAAGCCGGGCGGTAAGCGGCAGCACAGAACATCCGCAAAGCTCCCCCCAAAAACAAAAAGGGCGCCGGTGGCAAAAACCCCCAGCGCCCTGAATATTCCGTTGCGGCGGCTACTTACTTCTTTTTCTTGCCGCCCTTCTTTTCGACTTTCTTTGCTTTCTTCTTCATGTGGAAGTTCCTCCTCCATCCCCTCCGAATTACGGACGGGAAAATACCTTCACCAGTTCTATACGGGCTGCGCCGCGCCCTGTCAAGAAAAATCCGAACAAATCGCCGCCCCGAAAAATCACTGCGGCGCCGCTCCCGAGTAATATCCGTCCCGCGCCAGAATCGAAAGTCCCGGGCGCTTCACCCGAATCTCCACCGCATGAAATTCCAGCGAGCGATCCGTCCCCTTCGGCGCATACGCCAGCGTGTACTGGTTGCGAACTTCCTCCGTCACCGTCGAATACAGCCGCTCCACCTCCTCGCGCTTCGACGCGTAGAACACGTCCCCGCCCGTGGCATGAGCGTACCGCGAAACCGTGGTGATCCGCCGGTTCAGAAACGCGTTGCCCACGCCCACTCCATACACGGAAATCCCCCCGGTCAGCAGCGCCCGCGCCGTATCCTGAAAACTCACCTTGTTCAGCTTCGAATTCACCCCGTCCGATATCAGAAAAATAAATTTCCGCCGTTCCCGCCCGCGATCCTTCAGCAACTGCGCCGCCGCAAACACCGCGTCATCCACCGCCTTGGTCGGCTGCCCGTGCAAGATCCGCGCCGAGGGCGCCGCCTGCGCCCCTCCCCCGATCGGTATCCCGTTGATCTTCGTGTCCGAGGCGAACGGCCCCGAGGCCGGCGCGGGCGTTGGCGAACTGCTCACCTTCGCCAGGTGCAACTGTGCCAGCAATTCGTCCGGGTCGCTCGTAAATCCTTTCTCCGCGCGAAAAAACTGATCGAACCGCGCCACGCACACTTCGTCGCTCTTGCTGAAGCTCGCCGCCAGTACCGGCAGCGTCTCCTGCAACTGCTGCGCCACCCGCGGGTCCAGATCATTGTCAATCAGCAGCACCACCGAGAGCGGAAACGGATCGTTTGAAAATACCTCCAGCCGCTGCTCCACGTTATCCTCGAAAATCCGAAACTCCTCCCGCGTCAGATCGTCCACCAGCCTCCCGCTGTCGTCCTTCACAATCACCGGCACCACCACCAGGCTCGTTCCCCCGCGGATCCGCGCCTGCGTCTCTTCCTGCGCCGTCTGTGCGGGAGCTGCCGCCTTCGGCTCCTGCCCCGCCGCCCGCGCGCCCCATAAACCAATTAGCAGCACCATCCCCACGCCGCCCAGCGCCGCCCGCCATTTCCCTGTAGAATTCATCTGTCTGTCACCACCCGTTCCGCGCGGTCCGGGCCACGCATCTTCCCGCGCCGCGGCCGCATCCTAAGATGCCGGGGAGCCCTTCGCGGGCTATCTCTGCGGACACGTTACGAATCGAGGCAAGTATACAATGCAACCGATGAAGATTTGGCTCTCCAGCGCAGTTCTCGCCCTGACCGCAGCCCTGACCCTCTACAGCGCTCCTCGCCCCGCTCAGGATCCCGGTTCGCAGGAACCCCTCGCCCAGGGCGGCGTCATCCGCTCGCAAGTCAGCCTCGTCAATATCTTCGCCACCGTCCGTGGCAAGAATAAAAACATCGTCACCGGCCTCAAGCAGGAAGATTTCCGCGCCTTCGAGGACGGCAAGGAACAAAAAATCGCCTTCTTCTCCCGCGAAGTCGCCCTTCCCATCACCCTCGGCCTGCTCATCGACACCAGCGGCAGCGAGCAGAACCGCCTCATGGCCGAACAGGAAGCCGCCGGCCGCTTCCTCAACCGCGTCATGCGCAAAGGCGACCTGGCCATGGTCTTCTCCTTTGACACCGACGTGGACATGCTCTCCGACTTCACTGACGACCGCGCCCAGCTCGAAAGCGCCATCCACCGCGCCCGCGTCAACGCTCCCACCGGATTGGGCCCCATGTCCGGCGATGTTCGCAGCACCGCTTTCTACGACGCAGTCTATCTGGCCAGCTCCGAAAAACTCGCCGGAGAAGCCGGCCGCAAGGCCCTGGTCATCATCACCGACGCCGATGACCAGGGCAGCAAGGTCCGACTCGAAGAAGCCATCGAAGCCGCCCAGCGCACCGACACCGTGGTGCACATCCTCCTTGTCCACGATCCCGGCTACGGCTTCCGCCCCGACGTCGCACACAAACTCACCGAGGAAACCGGAGGTCGCAGCATCGAAGTCTCCTCCGAAAAACATCTCGAAGAAGCCTTCGACCAGATCTCCGAGGAACTGCGCACCCAATACACCCTCGGCTACTACCCCTCCAACTCCTCCAAGGACGGCAAATACCGCAAGGTCAAAGTCGAAATGACCGACAAATCCCTCAAAGTCCTCACCCGCAAAGGCTACTACCCGCCGCGCAACTAGACCGGCTTACGGTGCAGCACAGTGGCACACGCTTCAGCCTGTGAGCCTAGAGTTCAGCGCCAGGCGATACAATTTATATTCCTCGCCCGTGCCGGCCCAATCCGGGAAACCCTCAAGGAAGGCGGCGCCAAACCGGGCATTCAGCGCCTGGCTTCTTCCCGGCCGCGCATGGCCGTAAACAACCTCAAACTCCGCCCCCACAACCAGTCCCAGCCAGTGCGCCTTTAGAATTGTTCCCAACCCCTTCCCCTGAAAAGAAGGAAGTATTGTGTTTGAGTAGCAATAGAATCCGGATTTCCTCTCGTTATCGGTTAAACCAGCCAATCCGCTGATTGGCTCATCGCTACTGGCCAGCGGGAAACCATAAGACTCCCCGGCAAGTTCCCCCTCCACGAACATCCAGACAAAAATTGCTCCGGGCATAATCCGCAACTTTTCCTTTTGAGGAAGGTCCAGTTGCAAGGCTTCGTGATACGCGGATTCAAAATCCATCGTATGCTCCAGGGGAACGTCGTAGCTAAATTTGATTACACCCATCCCGGCCCTCGATATTGGTGATTTATTTTTCAGCGCGGACACGCCGGTGCAGTGACAGGTTTGCGGATGCTCCCTCCGCATCGCATCAACAACAACATATTGCCCTACTTGCTCGCCGCTCCCGGAGCGGGATTCTTTCCCGCAGCCATGTGCGCGTAGTACCCGCGCCGCGCCCGCACTTGCACGTCCTTGCGCCCTTCCACGCGGATCTTGATCTTGTGATATTTCCCGTTGGCCACGAAATTCGTCGGCCGGTAAGTCAGCGAATACTGGCTGCGCAGTTCGTCTCCGATATCCTGAAAGGACTGGTCCAGGTCGTCCACGTGATAGGGAAAAAACGCGCGGCCCCCGGTCTCCTCGGCGATGTCCTCGAGAATATTATCGCCCTCGGTTTTGTGTATTTTCCTGTCGCCCATCTTCTCGCGATTCGTCTCGCTCAGCGAAATCCACTGCGTGCTGGTGCTGATCGTGTAAATCACCACGCTGGTGCGCTGGGCCATCTCGATGGCTTCCGCGCGCGTGTGCTCGGAGAGATTGTCCTCCCCGTCGCTGATCAGGATCATCACCCGCCGCACCACGTCCGGCTGGTCCCCCGGAGGCCGCGGCGGATTGCTCAGCTCCTTCTCGCAGGCCTCGTAAATCGCGTCGTAGACCGCCGTGCCTCCGCCCGCCTTAGTGCCAATGATCTCGTCGCGCAGCCGCCCGGCATCTTCCGTAAAACCCTGCAGAATACTGGGGCGGTCGTCGAAGGTCATCACGAAAGCCTGGTCCTTGCCGTGGCGCAGTACGTTGAAAAGAAATCCGATGGAGGCGTCCTTCTCGAACTGGATGCGGTCGCGGATGCTGTTCGAGGTATCCAGCAGCATGCCGATGCGCAGCGGCAGATCCGTCTGGCGGCTGAAGTAGCGAATCTCCTGCGGCTTGCCGTCATCAAATACGCGAAAGTCGTCCTTATTCAGATCAATCACCAGCTTGTTGCGCCGGTTCAGCGCCGTGAACAGCACGTCCACCAGGTTCACTTCCGTCGTGATGGTCTGCCCCGTATGCACCGGCGCGTCCTGCGGATTGGCTGGCGGAGCCGGAGCGGCGGGCTGCTGCGCGGGGCTGCTTTCAGCGCCCAGCAGCATGGCGGCGCACAGCAGGATCACGATGGCCAAGCGTCGAATCATCATTTTTTCACCCCAAAAATTATCGAACCGCGGCGAACTCCCGGTCCAGCCGCGCCGCCATTTTTTCCGCGTCTTCCCCGGCGCCCGCAGCCAGTTCCCGCAGGTACTCGCGCAGCGCCGCCGGCAAGGGCGCGCGCGCATCCACCGTGGCCCCCGTGCGCGGATGCGCAAACACCAGCCGCGCCGCATGCAGAAAATACCGGCCCAGCTCCGGCAGCTCCGTCTTGCCCGCTTTTTCCCGCCGCTCCGCTCCGTACAAAGTGTCACCGACGATGGGATGGCGCAGCGCCGAGAAGTGTACCCGAATCTGATGCGTTCTGCCCGTGTGCAGTTGCACTTCCAGCAGCGTGCAGCCTCCCACTCGCGCCAGCACCCGCCAGTCCGTCCGCGCCGCGCGCACCCGCCCCGCCGGATGCTTGCGCGCCGTCATGCGCACGCGGTTCCTCGGGTCGCGCCCGATGGGCAGTTCAATGCGCCCGTGCTCGCCGGTCACCGCGCCTTCCACCAGCGCGATATACGTCTTGGAAATCGCCCGGCTCGCAAACAGCGCGCTCAGCCGCGCGTGCATCTCGTCATTCTTGGCCACCAGAAGTACGCCCGACGTTCCCTTGTCCAGCCGGTGCACGATCCCCGGCCGCAGCGCGTCTCCTCCGCTCGAAAGCGCCTGTCCCCGCCCCAGCAGCGCATTGACCAGCGTCCCGCTCGATTGCCCCGCTCCCGCATGCACCGTCATTCCCGCCGGCTTGTTTACCACCAGCAGCTCTTCGTCTTCGTAAATAATTTCCAGCGGGATATTTTCCGCTGCGGCGCGCAGCGGCGGCCGCGGCTGCGGCTCGATCTCGATGCGTTCGCCTCCGCGCAGCCTCTGCGCGCCCTTGCCCGCTCCCCCGTTCACCCGCACCAGACCCGCCTCGATCAGTTCCTGCACGCGCGTGCGGCTCAGCTCCGGCAGGCGCGCGGCCAGGAAGCGGTCCAGCCGCACCCCGGCGTCTTCGGCGGCGGCGACGAATTGGCGTACCGGGCTGGATGCGCTGGCGGGCACGGAGAGATTCTAGCAGTTTGCAGGAGGCGGGCGGACAGGAATGGCGGGCCTCGGGATCGCTATTCCGCGCGATGCCGCGCGCCCATCAGCATGTCCAGAATCACCAGAATCGCGCCGATGGTGATGGCCGAATCGGCCACGTTGAACGCCGGCCAGCGGTACGTTCCAATCCACACTTCGATGAAGTCGGTCACGCCGCCATGCAAAATGCGGTCGGTAAGATTTCCGGTGGCGCCCCCCAGCAGCAGCGCCAGGCCCGCGGCCACCATGCGTCCGCCACCTCCGGAAACCAGCAGCCAGGCCAGCGCGCCAATCACCACGAGCGATCCGGCAATCAGCGCGAGGCGCACCCAGGGGGCCGCGGCGTCGGCAAAAATACCAAAGGCGATGCCCGGATTGCGGCTATGCACCAGATAGAAAAAATGGCGCACCACTTCGCGGCGGTACCCTTCCGGGGTCTGCGTCTCACACCACACCTTCGCCGCGCGGTCGGCAACGACGACGACGAGCGTGAGCCACAGCCATTTCAATCGCGCGGACAAATGAATGGGCATTCTCCTCAAAGAAAAGAAAGATGCCGCCCTCCCGACCTGGTCGGGATAAATTCCGGGCAGCGCACCATAAAGTCGCTCAACTCGCTCACCGCTCGATTTCGGCGAGGGCTTCGCTGCAGCGTTCGCAAACGGCCGGGTAGCGCTGGTTTTCTCCGACGCGCGCAGAATAGTTCCAGCAGCGTTCGCATTTCTTGCCGTCCGCCCGTTCGATTTTCACGGACAGTCCGGGTAACGTTTCGCTTTGCGCGGCTCCTTCCGGAGGCGCGTCCGCGATTTCCACCTGGGAAACGATGAGCAGGCCGGGCAGCGCGGTCCGCTTCGCGCGCAGGAGTTCCCGCGGCACGGAGCAGTTTTCCGCCGCGTGCAAAACCACCTTGGCTTCCAGCGCCCCGCCGATCTGCTTGGCCACGCGGGCCTGCTCCAGCGCCACCAGCACGGCCGCGCGCAACTGCGCCAGCCGCGTCCATTCGTCCCGGACCTTGGCCGGAATTTCCGCGGCCAGATCGGAAGGCTCCGGAAACAGCGCCAGGTGCACGCTGCCATCGCCGCCCGGCGCCGCGGGCAGATACTTCCAGATTTCCTCGGCGGTAAAAACCAGGACGGGAGCGAGCATGCGCGTCAGCGCGCTGGTGATTTTGTACATGGCCGTCTGCGCCGAACGGCGCGAGACGCTCTTGGGCGCTTTGGTATACAGGCGGTCCTTGAGCACGTCGTAGTAGAACGCGCTCAAATCCACTACGCAGAAATCGTGGATGGCGTGATAGACGCGGTGGAATTCGTAGGCCTCGTACCACTCGCGGCATTTCTTCACCAGTTCCGCCGCGCGCCCGAGCATCCAGCTGTCCATCTCCTCGAGCTGTTCGTTGGAAAGCGCGTCGCGCGCCGGATCGAAATCGCCCAGATTGCCCAGGGCGAAACGGAACGTATTGCGAATCTTGCGGTAAGCCTCGGAAAGCTGGGTCATTACCCGGTCGGACATTTTTACATCCGATTGATATTCCTGCGAGGCGACCCAGAGGCGGAGCAAGTCGGCGCCCCACTTCTCGCAGATTTCGCTGGGCAGCACCACGTTGCCCAGCGATTTGGACATGGGCCGTCCATGCTCGTCGAGCGTCCACCCGTGCGTCACCACCTGCCGGTACGGCGCGTGGTGCTTCACCCCGACTCCGATCAGCAGGGAGCTGTGGAACCACCCGCGATACTGGTCCGGGCCTTCCAGATAAACGTCCGCCGGCCATTCCCCTTCGCCCTTAAGCACGGCCAGATGCGAGGAGCCCGAATCGAACCACACGTCCAGAATGTCGTTCTCCTTGCGCCATTGCGACGCCCCGCAGGAGCATTTCGTCCCCGGCGGAAGCATCTCTTCGGGCGCGTGCTGGTACCAGGCGTCGGCGCCTTCCTTCTCGAACCATTTCACCACGTTGCGCAGCGCCGCGAAGTTCTCAAACTGCTTTCCGCAGCTCTGGCAGAACAGCGCGATGATGGGCACTCCCCAGAAGCGCTGGCGGGAAACGCACCAGTCGGGCCGCTCCGCGATCATCTCGTGGATGCGGTCCTCGCCCCAGGCGGGAATCCACTTCACCTTATGAATTTCCTCGAGCGTTTCCTGGCGCAGGCTTTGCTTTCCCCCGTGCGCGGTCTGGTCCATTTTGATGAACCACTGCTCGGTCGCGCGAAAAATGACCGGCTTGTGACAGCGCCAGCAGTGCGGATAGGTGTGCTTGTAATCGGCATAGCCCAGCAGCGCGCCGCGCTCCCCCAGCAGCTTCACCACGATGGGGTTGGCGCTGAAGACGTCCTTGCCCTTGTATTCCGGCAGTCCTTCGAGGAAGACGCCCTTGTCGTCGAGCGGGGCGTGCGTTTCGAGGCCATAGCGCTGCCCGGTAAAAAAGTCGTCCGCGCCGTGTCCCGGAGCGGTGTGCACGATGCCGCTGCCCTGATCGAGCGTAACGTAATCCGCCAGTACGCCCGGCACCTCGAACGGCAGAAATGGATGCCGAAACTTCATGCCCTCGAAATCGCGCCCCTTGCAGGTGGCCAGCACCTTCACTTCCTGGATGCCGCATTCCGCCTGCAAAGCGGCCACGCGCTCCGCCGCAAGAATCAGCGCACCCTTCTCCGTTTCCACCACGGCGTAGTCGAAGTCCGGGTGAAACGCCAGACCGCGGTTGTGCGGCAGCGTCCACGGAGTGGTTGTCCAGATCACCGCGCTGGCTTCCTTGCCGATCCTGGCCGCTTCGCCCTTACCCCCGCCCACCACGCCGAACTTCACCCACACCGAAGGGCTGACGTGGTCCTCATATTCCACTTCCGCCTCGGCCAGCGCCGTGCAGTCCTGCAGGCACCAGTACACCGGCTTGCGCCCGCGATAGACGTAGCCCATCTCGATGAAGTCCAGGAAGGCTCCGGCGATGGTGGCTTCATACTGATTGCTCATGGTCAGGTAGGGATCGTCCCAGCGGCCAAAGACCCCCAGGCGCTTGAAGTCCCTGCGGTGCTGGTCCACAAAGCGCGTGGCATATTCGCGGCACAGCCGGCGAAATTCCGCCGGAGCAACCTTGCCCTTCCCGCCCAGTTCCTTTTCCACCTGCGTCTCGATGGGCAGACCGTGGCAGTCCCACCCCGGCACATAGGGCGCGCGGTAACCGGACATGCTCTTGGACTTCACGATCATGTCCTTAAGAATCTTGTTCAGCCCGGTTCCCAGATGGATGGTCCCGGTGGGATACGGCGGGCCGTCATGCAGCACGAAAAGTGGTTTGTCCTTGCGCGCATCGAGGATCCGCTCGTAGAGGCGGCTCTCCTGCCAGGCAGCGAGCTGTTTGGGCTCATTCAGGGGGAGTCCGGCCTTCATCGGAAATTCCGTTTTGGGCAGGTTGATCGTCTTCTTCAGTTCGAGCGGTTCGGCCATCGGTGTTTTTGCTTTCCTAATCTTTCTTTACCCGTCTATGGGGACAGTGCCGTTGAGAGCACACTGGCAGGCAGAGCAACTCTGTATGTTACAATGAAGTTTCGCTGCTGTCAGCCGATTCGCCCGTGCAACCGATTTCCACGGGCCTGAATCGAAAGAAATGGGGAGCAAGTCGGAAACTCAGCTTAATGGATCAGGTGAAAAACGTTGTCGCAATCACTCGTTAACCTGCTGCCGCCGGATCTCGCAAAACCAAAAGTGTCATCCTCCAAGCCCAATACGAATTCCACGCCCGTGCCCGCCTCGGCCGTCCCCAAGTTCGGGCCGCCGGCCCACTTGATTCCCGACCGCTTCTGGTCCAATTTCCGCGATTTCCTGCTGGAACGCCCCGTAAAACTTGGCCCGGCTCGCGAGGGCACTCCCTTCCGTCCGCCCGCTTTCCGCAGCGGCCTGCTGGATAACCTGAAGGAATTTTTGCAGAGCAAGCCGGTTCCAGCCGGCCGCGCCAGCGGCACCGGCCTGGAAGTCAATTGGGGCGGAAATTTTGGTGGCTTCAAAGAGCGCCTCAAGGATGCTCTGTTCGGCCCCAAACTGCAGCTTCCCAAGGGCGCCAAGGTAAAAGAGATCTGGACCAAGGACGAGGATTTCGGCCGCACCCAGGCCATCTCCATGGGCGCTCACGGCCTGCTCCTCCTGCTCCTCTTCCTTCCTTTATTCTTCAAGACCACAACCGTGGTCAAGGCCAAGACTGACGGCCCGATGACTTTGATTGAGCCCTGGATGCCGCCCGGCGCGGATCAGGCCCATGGCGGAGGCGGACAGCACGCCAAGCTTCCCCCGGAAAAGGGTAAGCTGCCCCGCTTCGCTAAGCAGCAGATCGCGGCCCCCACCGCCATCAAGGACCTGCATCCGAAATTTGTCGCCGAAGCCACCCTGCTCGGTCCGGACATGAAACTGCCCAATCCCTTGGCGAACATGGGCGACCCGCTGGCCAACCTGAACGACGGCTCGATGGGCAACGGCGATGGCACCGGAATTGGCTCTGGCTCGGGCGGCGGCTACGGCCCCGGCTCGGGCGGCGGCACCGGCGGCGGAATTTACAACGCCGGCCGAAACGGCGTAGGCACTCCGGTCTGCTACTATCAGCCCGATCCGCAGTATTCCGAGGAAGCGCGCAAGGCCAAGTATCAGGGAACCGTGCTGCTCCAAGGCGTGGTCACGCAGGAGGGCCGCTTCACCAATCTCAGCGTGGCTAAGGGCTTGGGCATGGGACTCGATGAGAATGCCATCGCCGCGGTGAAAACCTGGAAATGCAAGCCAGCCAGCGGACCCAGCGGCAAACCCGTTCCCGTCTACATCACCATCGAAGTCGGATTCCACCTGCTCTAACCGTCCCCGACCGCGCCGAATAATCGCCGCGGGTTGATGGGGAGAAAGCCCCGGCCGGCGGACAGGTCCGCGCTGGAGCGCTTTCTGCGGTACCATCGTCTTGTGTGCAGGGTTCGCCTTCGGCGAGCCGCCAGGACGCCGGGCATGGCCATCCTACGCAGGAACTCGGACAGCAACCCCGCCAGCGCAACTCCGCCGGACCCCGTTTTTCATGCTCATGGAATCGCCAAGATTTACCGCATGGGCGAAGTGGAAGTGCCGGCGCTTTCCGGCGTGGACCTGGACCTGTTCCCGGGAGAATTCGTGGTCATGCTGGGCCCTTCGGGCAGCGGGAAATCCACGCTGCTGAATATTCTCGGCGGGCTGGACGTACCCACCCGCGGGGAAGTCTTCTACCGCGACCACAACCTTACTTCCGCGGACGCCGAGGAACTCACGCGCTATCGCCGCGAGCACGCCGGCTTCGTCTTCCAGTTCTACAACCTGATCCCCAGCCTGACGGCTTTGGAGAACACCGCGCTGGTAGCGGAAATCGCCGAAAATCCCATGGACCCGGAGGAGTGCCTGCGCATGGTGGGGCTGGGCGAACGCCTGCATCACTTCCCCGCGCAGCTCTCCGGAGGGGAACAGCAGCGCGTGGCCATCGCGCGCGCGGTGGTGAAGCGCCCGGAGGTGCTGCTGTGCGACGAGCCCACCGGAGCGCTGGACTACGGCACGGGCAAGCTGGTGCTGGAAGTGCTCGAGCGGGTCAACCGCGAACTGCGCACCATCACCGTGGTGATCACCCACAACGCCGCCATCGCCGCCATGGCCGACCGCGTGATTCGCCTGAGCAGCGGGAAAATCGCCGAGATTTACCGCAACGAGAAGAAAGCCGCGCCGGCGGAAATTTCCTGGTGACCCGCAATGCGCGCGCTGCAGAAAAAACTCGTCCGCGACCTCTGGCACATGCGCAGCCAGGTGCTTTCCATCGCTCTGGTGGCCGCTTGCGGCATGGCCACTTACGTGACCATGCGCGGCTGCTATGAATCCATCGAGGCCGCGCAGAAAAGCTACTACGAGCAGTACCGCTTCGCCGACGTCTTCGCACAACTCAAACGCGCCCCCGAATCGCTGGCCGCGCGCCTCGCGGAAATTCCCGGCGTGGCCGCGGTGGAAACCCGCGTGGTCGAGGAGGTCACCCTGGATGTGCCGGGGCTCGCCGAGCCGGCGCTGGGCCGGCTCATCTCCCTTCCGATCCGCCGGGCGCCCCGCCTGAACGCCCTGTTCCTGCGCGAAGGACGGTGGATCGAAACCGGGGCGCGGCGCGAAGTGCTGGCCAGCGAAGCCTTCGCCAGCGCCAATGGCCTGCGGCCCGGCGATAGCATCGGCGCGGTGATCAATGGCCGCTGGGAACGTCTGTACATCGCCGGGGTGGCGCTCTCTCCGGAATACGTCTATGAAATTCGCAGCGGCGATGTTTTTCCGGACAACCGCCGCTTTGGCGTCCTGTGGATGAGCCGGGAGGCTCTCGGCCCGGCTTTCCAGATGGAAGGCGCGTTTAATGACGCTTCATTCTTGCTCACTCCGGGAGCCAGAGAGCCGGAGATAATCGCGCGCATTGATACGCTGCTGGAGTCCTACGGCAGCCTGGGGGCCTACGGCCGCGACGAGCAGATTTCCCACCGTTTCCTGAGTGACGAAATCACCCAGGACCGCGTGACCGGCATCTTCATTCCCTCCATCTTCCTGGGCGTGGCCGTGTTTCTGGTGCACGTGGTCCTGACGCGCCTGGTGAGCACGCAGCGAAACGCCATCGGATTGTTGAAGGCCTTCGGCTACAGCAATCTCTCCATCGGCCTGCACTATTTGCAGTTCGCCGGGGCCGCGCTGCTGCTGGGGGCTCTGCTGGGCATGCCCCTGGGGGTGTGGATGGGGCGGGGCTTGGCGCTGCTCTACGCCGATTTCTTCCGCTTTCCCGAACTGCTCTTCAAGCCGGGCGGCCAGCTCTTCCTGGTGGTTCTGGCCTTGAGCGGCGGCGCGGCGGCCCTGGGCGCGCTGGCGGCGGTGCGCACCGCCGCCGCGCTGCCTCCCGCGGAAGCCATGCGCCCGGAATCGCCGCCGGTGTTCCGCGCGGGGCTCGCGGAGCGGCTGGGCGTGCAGGAGTTCTTCCAGATCGGCACGCGCATTATCTTGCGCAATGTGCAGCGGCGCCCGGGGAAAGCGGGGCTCAACGTGCTGGGCATGGCCCTGGCGGTGGCCATCCTGATCGTGGGGTTTTATTTTTACGACGCCATCGATTACCTGGTGAAGGTGGAGTTCCAGACGGCGTTGCGCGACGATGTCACCCTGACCTTTTCCACCGCGCAATCCGCTTCGGCGGGCCATGACCTCGAGCATCTCCCCGGCGTGTTGCGCAGCGAGCCGTTCCGCGCGGTGCCCGCGCGACTGCGCTTCGCGCATCGTTCGCGGCGCATCGCCATTCTGGGGCTGCAGCCCGGCGGGCAATTGCGCCGCCTGGTGAACAGCCGGATGGAGATCGTGGAACTGCCTCCGGAGGGCGTGGTGCTCTCCGCGAAACTGGCGCAGATCCTGGGGGTCGTGCCGGGGGATGCCGTCACCGTGGAGGTGCTGGAAGGCGAACGCATGGTGCAGCGCGTCAGTGTCACCGCCACCGTGGATGAACTCATTGGCCTGGCCGCCTACATGGACATTCGCGCGCTGCACGAGCTGCTGCGCGAGAGCGGCACGCTCTCCGGCGCTTTCCTGGCGGTGGATCCGCCGGCCGCTCCGCGGCTCTACTCGCTCTTGAAAAGCACCCCCGCGGTCAGCGGAGTGGCCGTGCGCGAGGCCATGGTCCAGGGGTTCTACCAGACCATCGCGCGAAGCCTGCGTATCACTGCGGGCGCACTGGTCATCTTTGCCTCCATCATTGCCGCCGGGATGGTCTACAATGGCGCTCGGATTTCACTTTCCGAAAGAGGCCAGGAACTAGGCTCCTTGCGGGTGCTGGGTTTCACCGAGCGGGAGATCGGCTGGATGCTGCTCGGCGAGCAGGGGCTGCTGGCGGCGGTTTCCGTCCCGGCGGGATTCGGCTTGGGCTACGCCATTTGCATGCTGCTCACCACAGTGATGCAGACCGAGCTCTACCGCATGCCGCTGGTCATCACCGGGAGAACCTATGTGCTGGCGTTCGTGGTGGTGGCGCTGGCATCGGCCATCACCGGGATTTTGATATTTCGACGCATGCGGCCGCGCTCTGGCCCTCCCCTGTGCCCGTGGAAATGGCGCTGGCCCAGCGCGGCTTAATGTTCGAGACGATTTCGGAAAAGGGTGAAACGCGCGCGCATGATCGCTACGTCGTGGCCGCGCCGGTGCCGGGGCGCTTGCTGCGCATCGAACTGGAAGAGGGCACGGCGGTCAAGCAGGAGGAGGTGGTCGCTACGATCGAGCCTTCGCCGCTGGGCGAGCGCGAGCACCAGGAAGCGCTGGCGCGCATTGCCTCCGCGGAGGCCGCCAACCGCCAGGCCGAAGCCCGCCTGACGCATGCCCGCGCCGATTTCGAAATGGCCAAGAGCGACCGCGAGCGCGCCGAGCAACTGGCCCGCAGCCGGGTCATCTCCAAGCAGACCTTCGAGCAGGTGCAGAACGCCGAGGCCGCGGGCGCGGCGGAATTGGAAGCCGCCAAGTTCGGCGTGCTGGTGGCGATTTCCGAAGTCAAACTGGCCCGGGCCTCCCTGACCGGAATCGAAACCCAGGGAAACTCGGGCAAGCCCGCACCCGTCCGCTCGCCCGTTGGCGGGCGGGTGCTGCGCGTGCTGGAAAAAAGCGAACGGGTGGTGCCGGCGGGGCTGCCGCTGCTTCTGCTGGGCGATCCCACCAAACTCGAGGTGGTGGTGGATGCGCTCTCCACCGACGCGGTCAAGATCCGCCCCGGCGCGCAGGCCTGGCTGGAAGGATGGGGTGGCAACCAGCCCTTGCGCGCCCGGGTGCGTCTGGTCGAGCCCTCGGGCTTCACCAAGGTTTCCGCGCTGGGCGTGGAAGAAAAACGCGTTAACGTCATCCTGGATTTCGTGGACCCGCCGGGGCCGCTCAGCGACGGCTACCGTGTCGAGGCCCGCATCGTCGTCTGGATCGGCGAAAATATTCTGAAGGTGCCCGCCGGCGCCGTCTTCCGCCGGGATAAGGACTGGTACGTATTCGTGCTGGAAGGAGGCCGGGCGCGCCTCCGTGCGGTGCAGACCGGCCATCGCAACGAAAGCGAAGTGGAAATACTGGGAGGCATCGAGGATGGAACGGCGGTGCTGACCCATCCTCCGCGAGACGTTCGCGACGGCCGCCGCGTCCGGCCCATCGCTCCCCCGCCGCAGACTACTCCCTGAGTTCAGCGGGGCGCATGCGGCGATCGCTCGCTCAACTTTGCCGCGAAATGCCGGGAATTGCGGGCTAGGGCCGGGAAGGGCAATCTGGTAGGATTTTGCTGATGCGTCCTTCATTCGCGGCAGCTTCGTTTTTCTTCCTGGCTTTGCTGGCGGAGTTTGTTCCCTGCGCGCGTGCGCAGAATCCCGCCGCGCCGGCCGAGGCCTCCCCCACCGGCGTGCTCGAGTTCACCGCGCGGATTACACCCACCGCCGGGCGGCCCGAGCCGGTGCGCCAGTTTACCTTTTATCTGCTCACGCGGGACTACGCCGAAATCGTGCGCGAGGCCGATGCCGCCTCCGCGCTTCCCTCGCGCGAGGAGTTCATCGATTCGCTGAAGGTTTCTCCGGAGCTGAAGGCCTGGATGAAGGCGCACAACACCGTCAACATCGCCACGCAGGAAATTGAACTGGGGCTGACCGCCGGGGAGGTCATCTCCATTCCCGAATTTCTGGGCGCCTACTTGCAGGCCAACAGCGGCATCACCCAGGGCCTGCCGCGCGAGAAATACAAGGAAAGCGACAAGACCGAGCGCCCGGAACGCTACCGGAAACTGCGCCAGGAATATCTCGCCGCGCTCAAGAAATTCATCGAGGCCAACAAGCAGACCCTGGCCAGCATCAGCGTCTATCTCGAACCCATCAATCCCGGCCGCCTGTGGAATCAGCTCACCGTGGAGCATGCCCGCAAGGTCGCGCGGCAGGCGCCCGAATATGCTCAAACCAAATACCTGGCCGGAAAGACGGACACCGACCTGGACGGCCGCGGAATCTTCGTGGCCATCCCCGCCGGGGCCTACTGGCTCAGCACGCTGGGGCAGGATGCCGCCGCAGGCGACATGCGCGTGCGCTGGAACGTTCCGGTGGCGATCGCGGGCGGCAAGGTCGCGCGCATTGAGTTGAGCACCTTGAACGCCTCCGAAGCGCGCTCCTCCATGCCCTAACGGCAAAAAAGAACATCCATGACCAGCGCGGCTTCGGTTACGAACGTGGGCACCTTCTGGCACTGGGCCGCCTTCCTCCTTTTTGTGCTTCTCGCCGTCACCCTGGACCTCGGCGTGTTTCACCGCTCGGCGCACCGCGTGAGTTCCCGCGAAGCGGCCCTATGGAGCGCGGTGTGGGTGGCCCTCTCCATCCTGTTCGGCCTGGGCATCCTGCACTGGTACGGCTCGCGCCTGGCCCTGGAATTTTTCACCGGCTACGTCATCGAAAAATCCCTCAGCGTGGATAATCTCTTCGTCTTCCTGATCGTCTTCCGCACCTTCCGCATCGAAGAACGGTTTCAGCACCGCATCCTGGCCTGGGGCATCCTCGGCGCCCTGGTGATGCGCGGAGCCATGATCGCCGCGGGGGCCGCGCTGCTGGCGCGCTTTTCCTGGATCACTTACGTGTTCGGCGCTTTCCTGCTCTACGCCGGTTTGCACATGTTGCTGGCGCGCAGCAAGGAAGCTCACCCGGAGCAAAATCCCATCTTCCGCTTCGCCAGCACACACCTGCGCGTGGCCCACGGGGATCACGGCTCGAACTTTTTTATCCGCCAGGGCGCCCGCTGGTTCGCCACCTCCCTCTTCCTCGTCCTTCTGGTCATTGAGATTACCGACGTCACCTTCGCGCTGGACTCCATCCCGGCCATTTTCGGCATTACTCATGACGCCTTCATCGTCTTCACCTCGAATGTTTTTGCCATCCTGGGCTTGCGCGCGCTCTATTTTCTTCTCGCCGGAGTGCTGGGCTATTTCCGCTATCTGAGCACCGGCCTGGCCGTCGTTCTGCTCTTCGTCGGCGGAAAAATGCTGGCCGAGCCCTGGCTGCACATTCCCGTGCATATCTCGCTGGCCATCGTCGGCGCAATCCTTCTGGCCGCGCTGATGCCTTCGCTGCTGAGCGGCAGAAAACCGGCGCCTCCGGCCTGATCCGGCGGTAAAATGGCCGCTCAACCCATGACCAATCCACTCTCCACATTCATCGCCGCTCTCAGTTTCCCGGACGCCGCCGCGCGCGCGGAAGCTGCGGCAGCGCTCTACCGCGCCGGTTGCGCGCTGGCCGAACCGGAAGCAGCCCGCTGGCGCGCCGATGCCGAACTGAGCGCGCTGCTCGGCGGAAGCACCCCGCACATCACCGTGGGCGTGGCCGTCGCGCCGGAAACCTTTGCGCGAATCCGCGCCGCCAACGGAGCGCCGCGCCTGGCGGAAGTTCCGCCGGAGCAGGACGCCGCCGAATTCGAATTGCATTTTCAGGAAAAAGTGGAATTGGACATTCTGACCACGTGCGAACCGGCGGGAAGCGGGGCCATCGCCCGCTATCTGGCGAAACTCGGCGAAGGCATTCAGCAAGTGGAATACCGCGTGGCCAACGTGGACCGGGCCACGCAACTGCTCCGGGAAAAATTCGGCGTGGCCGCGGTCTATCCGCAAACCCGGCCCGGGGCGGACGGCACGCGCGTGAACTTTTTTCTCGCACCCGCTCCCGGCGGCGCCAAGGTGCTGATCGAATTCTACGAGCGGGCGTGAAGGGCTGCGCCAGGCGGCGCCCGCGCAAGGATTTCAAGGAGGCAACGATGCTGCGTTCCCGGTGGTTTCGCTTTCTGACCGTTCTGCTTTTCTGCGCCTGCGCGGGAATTTCCGCGCCCGCGCAAATGCCACCGGCGCCGGGAACGGCTCCCGCGCCCGGCAAGGAGCTTACCGTCGAGCGCATCTGGGGTCAGCCCAGCCTCAGCGGGCAGCTTCTGAACGGCCTGGCGTGGAGTCCGGACGGCCAGCGCCTCGTTTATTTTCAGAAGAGCGGCGCGGGCAGCAAAGAGTCTCGCACGGAACTCTGGGTGATCGAGGCCGCGAGCGGCGAGCGCAGACTGCTGCTCTCCGCCGAGAAACTGGCCGCGCTGCTGCCGCCGGACTCCTCGCAGCCCACTCAGGCTACCGGACTAGGCCGGCGCGCACCGGCGCGCTGCCAGTGGTCGCCGCAGGGCGATGCGCTGCTCTTTGACGGGCCCACGTCGCTTGTCTGGTACGACCTGAAAACGCAGAGCGCGCGTCCGCTGGTTTCCGGCAAGGAGCCGCTGGCCGATCCGAAGATTTCTCCGGACGGTCGCTGGGTCAGCTTCGTGCGCGGGCACAATCTGTGGCTGGTGAGCGCGGTGGGCGGGGAAGCGCGCGCCTTCACCACGGGCGGCAGAGAAGAGGTGCGCAAGGGCGAACTCGACTGGGTCTATCCGGAAGAACTGGACAGCAAGACGGCCTACTGGTGGTCGCCGGACTCCTCGGCCATCGCCTATTTGGAGATGGACGAACGCGCGGTCACGCGCTATCCCATGCAGGATTTCAGCTCGATGACCGGGGAAATCGAATGGATGCGCTACCCCAAGGCGGGCGGAGCCAATCCCATCGTTCACGTCTACGCCGCTGCGCTTGCGGGCGGCGCGGCGCGCGTCATGGACACCGGCGCGGAAACCGACATCTACCTGCCGCGGGTCGAGTGGCTCCCCGATGGCAAGCGCCTGGCCATCCAGCGATTGAATCGGGCACAGAACGTGCTCGAACTGCTCTTTGCCGATGCGGCCAGCGGGGCGAGCCGCGTGATTCTGAAAGAAAGCGATCCCTGCTGGATCAACCTCAGCGACGATCTCTACTTTTTTTCGGACGGCAAGAGTTTCCTGTGGTCCAGCGAGCGTAGCGGCTTCCGCCACCTCTATCTCTACAACGTGGACGGCACGCCGGCGCAGCAACTCACGCGCGGCGATTGGGCTGTGCTGGGCGTAACCTCCGTGGACGAAGCGGGCAAGACGGTCTATTTCACGGCTACGGAAAAAAGCCCGCTGGAGCGGCATCTCTACCGCGTGAAGCTGGACGGCACGGGCTTTGCGCGCATCACCCGCGAGGACGGCACGCACTCCGTCAATTTCGCTCCCGCCGGAAACGCCTTCGTGGACACATTTTCCAATACCGCTGCGCCGCCGCGCCAGGACCTGCTGCGCGCGGACGGCACGCGCATCGCCGCGCTCAACGAAAACAAGGTCGCCGAGCTGGCCGAATACAAACTTTCGCCCGTTGAATTCACCTCGGTCACTGCGCAGGACGGAACAAAACTCAACGCCATGCTGATCAAGCCGCCGGACTTCGACCCCGCGCGAAAATACCCCGTCCTCGTCTATACCTACGGCGGACCCGGCGCGCAGGTGGTGGTGAACGCCTGGGGCAACACCAATTTCCTTTGGCACCAGATGATGGCCCAGAAGGGCTACGTCATCTTCGCCGTGGATAATCGCGGCTCGACGGGGCGCGGCCACGCTTTCGAAACTCCCATTCATCTGCGCATGGGCCGCCAGGAACTGGCCGACCAGCGCGTCGGCGTGGCCTGGCTCCGCTCCCAGTCCTGGGTTGATTCCACCCGCATCGGCATCTGGGGCTGGAGCTACGGCGGACACATGACCCTGCACCTGATGTTCGAGGCCGGAGAACTTTTTAAGGCGGGCTTTTCCGGCGCTCCGGTCACCGACTGGCGACAATACGACACCATCTACACTGAACGCTACATGTCCCGGCCGCAGGAAAACGCGGAGGGCTATCTGAGTTCCTCGCCCATCACCCACGCCGAGGGACTGCGCGGCAAACTGCTGATCGCCCATGGCACCGGCGACGACAACGTGCACTTCGCCAATACCATGGAGTTGCTCAACGAACTCATCGCCAATGGCAAGTACGCCGAAGTGGCCTTCTTCCCCGGCCGCGGCCATCCCGTCAGCGATCCCCCGGCGCGCATCGTGCTCTTCCGGAGGATTACGCAGTTTTTTCTCGACAATCTGTGAGTTCGGCCAAACCGCGCGGGAGTGATATCCTAACCGTTCGCGCAAGGGCAACCATTCGACGGAGGCAAGGGAATGACCACGAACACAACTGGAAAAGGCATGAGCGGCGAGGAGATGATCGCCCTCACCAAAAAGCACACGCTCTTCGAATGGTCGGCGCAGTCCAAGGTGGACCCCATTCCCGTGGCCGGGGCCAAGGGCTGCTATTTCTGGACGCCCGAAGGCAAGCGCTATCTGGACTTCAACAGCCAGTTGATGAGCGTGAACATCGGCCACGGCGACCCGCGCGTGATCCAGGCCATCAGCGAACAGGCCGCCACGCTGGCCTACGCCAATCCCTACATGGCCACCGAAGCGCGCGCACGGCTGGGCGCCAAGCTCGCCGAGATCGCTCCCGGCGACATTGACGTTTTCTTTTTCACCAACGGCGGCGCGGAAGCCAACGAAAACGCCGTCAAGCTGGCCCGCTTCTACACCGGCCGCCACAAGATTCTGGCGCGCTACCGCTCCTATCACGGCGGCACCGCCGGCAGCATCACGCTCACCGGCGACCCGCGCCGCTGGGCCGCCGAGCCGGGCATTCCCGGCGTGGTGCACGTCCTCGATCCGTATCACGGAATCGCGCGCGGATGGGACACCGCCGAACAGGCCCTGGCGCTGCTCGAAGAAACCATTCAACTGGAAGGCCCCGCGACAATCGCCGCCTTCATCCTCGAAACCGTCACCGGCACCAACGGCATCCTCATTCCGCCGGAGGGCTACCTGCAGGGCGTGCGCGCGCTGTGCGACAAATACGGCATCCTGCTGATCGCCGACGAAGTGATGGCCGGCTTCGGGCGCACCGGGGAATGGTTCGCCGTCAATCACTGGAACGTCGTGCCGGACCTGCTGACCATGGCCAAGGGACTGACCAGCAGTTACGTCCCGCTGGGAGCGGTGGGCATGCGGAGGCGCATCGCCGAACATTTCACCGACAAGGTTTTCTACGGCGGGCTGACCTACAACAGCCATCCGCTAGGGTGCGCCACGGCCCTGGCCACCATCCGCGTCTACGAGGAAGACCGCTTGCTCGAAAACACGCGCAAGATGGGCGCGCTGATGAAGGAGCTGATGGCCGAAATGGAAAAGAAGCATCCCTCCGTCGGCGCCACGCGCGCCATCGGGCTCTTCGGCATTTTCGAACTGGTGCGCAGCCGCAAAACGCGCGAGCCCATGGCTCCCTTCAACGGCGCTTCCGAGGAAATGCTGGCTTTGGGGAAATTCTTCCGCCAGGAGGGGCTGTACACCTTCGTGCGCTGGAACACCTTCTTCACCAACCCGCCGCTGTGCATCAACGAAAAGGAACTGCGCGAGGGCTTCGCCATCATTGACCGCGCACTGGCCATCACCGACAAAGCGGTTAAAGACTGAGGGTAAATTTTTTCCGGCGGGCGCTACTCTCTTCCGCTGTAAGTGCGGAAGCGCCTGATGACGGCGAGGTCCCGCCGCGCATCGCCTGAATATTGAAACGCGCGGTCGTCCCAGTACACGTCGGCGACCGGCTTCACTCCCAGCGTTTCGTAGTCCGAATTGCGGTTGACCTCGTGGTGGGGAATGCCGTGCTTCTCGAGGTACGGCCCGACTTCCTCCACGCCGCGCGTCGTGTGGATGACGATCTTCCACCCTTCCGCATGCAGCTCGCGCAGCGCCGCCAGCACGTCCCCGCGCGGATCGCCCAGCACTCCCCTCCCCTTCCACCCGTCGTATTCGGCGATGACACCGTCGAAATCCACGGCGATGGTGCGCAGAAATCCCTTGGGATTTTTCGGCGGAGCGGAGAGCCGCGGCGGCGTTCGCCGCGCGCGCTTCTTGCTGATTTTCTTTCGTGTAGTCATCGATACTTTCAGGGAAATTTTAGCATCCCGCCCGTGGCGGCACAATTTTCCCCCGCCCCCGTCTCGCGCGATTATTCCCGCGCAGCCGGCCAGACCTTGCCGTCCATGTGCCCCGGAACCTTCAAGCCGAAAAGATCAAGCAAGGTCGGCGCCACGTCGGTGATGGCGTGCCCTTCGCCGGCGATTTTCCAATTGGAAAAGAGCACCCCCGGCACCAGTTCGGGGTCGATGCAGTGGTCCCCGCTCCAGGCTTTCGAATTCACTTCAAAGACATCCTTCGTCACGCGCCCCTGCGCCGAATCCCACGACGCGCGGTAGCCCGCGCCGAATCCGATCACCACGTCCGGAGCGTTCTCCCGGTACGGCCCGGTAAACGCCTGCATGGAATTGAAGGTCCTGCGGATGGCCGCCTGCGACGTCGCGGGGTCGGTCAGTCCTTCCAGTTTGGCGCACAGTTCCGCGCGCAAACTCTTTTCTTCTTCGCCGGGCTGCACCGTGCCGCTGCTCTCCCGCCCCTGCAAATTCAGGTAAATGCCGTTGAGTCCCAGCGCGTAGGCCCGCGTGCGCGTCCAATCCACGTCCTCAAACCAGTCGCCGGAAGGCGCGCCCTCCTTCAACGCCAGGTAGCCGTTCTGGTGCAGCCAGGTGTTCAGGTTCACGCCGCGCTCGAACGACTTGAATCCGTGGTCGGAGACGATCAGCAGCAGCGAATCCTTTTCCATCTTCTCCACCGTCCGCCCGATCAACGCGTCCATGCGCTGGTACAGCTTTTCGATCACCAACTCCGACTCCTCGCCCTCCCCGGCCGCGGCCGCCTGCACATAGCCGTGGCTGTGCACATGCCCGCCGTCGCTGCCCTCGCCATCCTTCAGGTAGCGCCAGAACATGTGCTGCACGCGGTCGGTGATGTCGAAGACGCATACGCACACGCCCTGCCGCGTCTTTTCCAGCGCGTCGAAGAACATGCGCTCGCGTTCCTCGTGAATCAGGTAGCACTGCTCCAGAAACGCCTTGTCGTCCAGAAATCCGTCGTTCAGCGCCCAGGTTACCCATAGACATCCTTAAAAACGCCCCGCTGCGGCATCTTGCATTTGATATCGAATGGGAGATGGGCAGCGCCGGATTCATGGGATTGATATTCACTGGCGTGGCGTACAGCTCCAGCTCCGGCTGCACCGATTTCAGATAGAACCGGCAGATGCCTTTCACCGTCACGCCTAGCCCCGCGCTGAACTCCACCTCAGCCCATTCCGAATATTCGCCCTCGGCGAGTTCGATCTTCTTGCCGTCCATCTGCAACTGCGCCTTGCGCTTCCCCGCCAGCGGCTTTACCGCGAAGTGCGCGCGCAGCTCTTCCTTCGCGTCCGTGCGCAGCGTGTCCAGGGGGCCGGGAATGTAGGAATGAAAGGCTTTGCCGTTTTTCACAAGAGGCACCACTACGCGGTTGCTCGTGGTTTCCCGGTCCGCGCGCCGCGTGGTGTGATAGGAAAACGTTCCCTGCGTTCCCTGAATGTCCGGCACGCACATTCCCGAAAGCAGCACGCCGGAAAATTTCTCCGGCGGAAACGTGATGGGCACGCGAATCACCGAACAGAACACGCCTGCGTCGCCCAGGTAGTGCCAGAACGGCTTGCCCCGCCGCAGCGGCTTGATGGACGGTTTGCCCAGCGGAATGGCGTAGCGTCCGATGCGCAGCACGCGCTTGGACTCGCGAATCCGCGCCGAGGACAGCTCCGGAAGGTAGCGCTGCCGGTCTGGCGCCAGAAAATCGTAAATGTTGTGCTTGCCGGGATTCACTCCGGTCAGAAACGAGGACCAGGCCACCGGGGAAATCGGCGGAATCGTCGTGGCCAGTGGGCGAAACGTTCCCTTCTCGCGCAGTTTGGCCAGGTTGGGCAGCTTCCCTTCCCGGATATACCGCTCGGTCAGTTCCGGGTCCATCCCGTCAAATCCCAGAATGACCACGCGATCCGTCCGCGCCCGGCGATACGCCCGCCGCCGCCGCCGCGCGCGGAAGATCTGGCGCACCGGCCAGGTCAGCAAAGCGAAAAAAGCCTGCACGGAAGCCAGCAGCAGCGTCAGGAACGAGGAAAGCACGGCGAATCCCGCGCCCGGCCCCACATAGGCATGCGCCGCCGAAGGCAGAACCAGCAGCAGGAGCAGCGTCAGCGCGGCGCAGCCCAGCCATCGTGGCAGGCGCCGCTTACCCGCGACAGTATTATTCCGTGTGCGACTCATAGCTCCGTCCCGAAGACGCCCTTGAGCAACAGCGCGGCGAGCAGCGTCAGCGCCAGGTAGGGCACCAGCCAGTCCACTTCCCAGCCCCATAGATGAAACACCCGCGCCGGATATTCGATTTCCATTCTTTCCACCGCGCCTCCCGCGGGCAAGCTCGCTTCTCCCGGGTTGAGCATGCGCGCCCACAACCCGCCGCTCTCCCGCACTGGGGTGATGCGCGTGAACTCGTCCCCGGCGACGATCCTCTTGGTCGCTTCGCTGTCTCCCGCGCGCAATAGGATTTCACTCACTCCGGGTTGTTCCGCCCGCAGCCGCCAATCCACTTCCCGCTCGGCGGCAATGCGCACCGGCGGCGCCTGCTGCACCAAGCCGGGCGGCAAACGCAGGGAAACCTCCGGCAGCGCATCGGCCTGGCGC
Organism: Terriglobia bacterium; assembly: GCA_020072805.1. GTDB lineage: Bacteria > Acidobacteriota > Terriglobia > Acidiferrales > UBA7541 > Acidiferrum. The sequence continues at coordinate 43,369 of JAIQGC010000027.1, read as the reverse complement.
AGAATCACGCGCAGAAGAAAATCGCGGTCCACGGGCGCCGCCGCACGCCCGAAATATCCTTCCAGTTGCACGAAGAGCAGCAGCAGCGGCAGGGTCATGAACAGCAGCGGGCGCAGGGAATAGCGCAGATAGAGCAGGGTATGGCCGAACAGGGAGAGATAGGCGCGCAGGACCACGCGCAACTGGTCGGGAAACAGGCGCACTTCCAGAACGTGCGCGCCGATGCGGTCCTTCACCCTGCGGATGGCCTGCTGGTCCGAGGTCCAGCGCACCACCACGAGCGCCAGCACCGCCGTCGCCGCCGAAAATACGGCCAGGACCGCGAAGGGCGGCAGCACGCGCAGCAACCGGAACAGAAAATCAAACCCCTTGTCCATCCAGGAGAGCAGCGCCGTCATGCGTTTGGACCTGCCCCCAGCCGGCCTTTTGCACGGCCCGCGGAATCGGGCCGGGCGCGCCTATTCGATATAGCCAAGGCCCTGCAGCCGCTTTTTGATTTCTTCGGGGGTATCCCCTTCACCCGAATCCGATCCCATGATCTTGTTGATCTCTTTTTCCACCACGTGCTGGATAAACTCCTCGGCGGAAGAGTATCCGGCCAGCTCGGCGCACTTCTTCGCCCGCGCGTACAACTCGTCGTCGATCCTGACTTTATTCCCAAACACGGCCACTCCCCTTCTCCGGTTCCATTCGATTCGGAGCCATTGCCCGCGGCGCGGTTTTCCCGGCACTGGGCAGATTATATCGCATCCGCGCAACCGCGCGCTCCCCAATTGCCCCAATTTGCCGGTCTTTCCCGCTGCGCCCGGCCCCGCCGTTGACGTATAATTTCAACGCGACAATATGCGCATCTCTTTCCGAGGCCAGCGAACTCATGCGATTTTCCTTCCTCTCCCGGCTCTTTGTCCTGACGGCCACCGCCCTTGGCGCTCCCTTGTTCGCCGCCGCCGCGCCCCCGCAGGAGGGCGGCTCGCCCAACGTCGTCCTGATCACCATTGACACCGTACGCGCCGACCATCTCGGCTGCTATGGCTATAAACTCATCGAAACGCCGCACATGGACGCGCTGGCCGCGGACGGAGTGCGCTTCGCCAGCGCCTATACCGCCGTGCCCGTGACCCTGCCTTCGCACAGCGTCATGCTGACCGGAACCTACCCGATGCGCACAGGAATGCACGACTTCAGCGGCAATCGCCTGAACTCCTCGCAGCCCACGCTGGCCACTCTGCTGCGGGCCCGGGGCTACGCCACCGGGGCATCGCTGGGCTCGGCCGTGCTGGATTCGCGCTTCGGGCTCAACCGCGGCTTTGATTTTTACTACGACCACTTCGATTTCAGCCGCCTGGACGAGAAAAACATCGATGCCATGATGCGCCCCGGCAACGAGGTGGTGGACCACGCCTTGGGCTGGCTCGCGGGGCACGCGCGGAAACCCTTCCTGCTGTGGGTGCATCTCTACGACGCCCATGAACCTTACAACCCGCCCGCTCCCTACCGCCAGCGCTATCGCACGCGCCCCTATGACGGCGGAATCGCCTTTGTGGATGCGCAGGTGGGGCGAGTGGTGGCCTACCTGAAAGCACGGGGCCTCTATGATCGCACGCTAATCGTCCTGGCGGCGGACCACGGCGAGGGCCTGGGCGACCACGGCGAGAAGACCCACGGCTTCTTCATCTATGACAGCACGCTGCACGTGCCGCTGATCTTCAAGCTGCCCGCCGGTTCGCAGCCACACAAACCCGTGGTGAATGAGCCCGCGAGTCTGGCGGACCTCCTGCCGACCATTCTGGAGCTGAGCGGGTCGAGCCGCCCGAAAGAGCTACAGGGACGCAGCCTGGCCGCGGACATGTCCGCAAAGGCCGGCGGGGATCCTGTGGAAATCTACGCGGAGACCTATATGCCGCGGCTGCACTTTAACTGGAGCGAGTTGCGCGGCATCCGGTTCCGCCAGTACCACTTCATTGACGCCCCCAGGCCTGAACTTTACGACCTTTCCAGCGACCCCCGGGAGTTGAACAATCTCTATGCGTCGCGGCGCGCCGTGGCCAACGAGATGCGCAAGCGCCTCGGCCAGTTCATCGCGCAGAACTCGCCGTCCCCCGGCGAAAAAACCGCGGAAACAACCGGCCTCGACCCGGTTCTGATGGAGCGCCTGAAATCGCTGGGCTACGTGGCCGTCTCCGGCGGCGGCGATGAGGTGCTCAGCGACCGGCGCTTGCCCGACCCCAAGGACCGCATCCAGGTCTACACGCTAGTGTCCGATGCCCTGACCGATAGCCAGCGGGGGCGCTACGCGGAATCGCTGGCGAAGCTGCGCGAAGCCGAAAAAGCCGAGCCCAATTCCCTGCCGGTGCATTACCTGCTGGCCCTCAATTATTACCACCAGAATGATTTTCCCGCCTCCATCGCGGAGTTCCAGGTCGTCCTCAAGATAAGCCCCAGCTACTCCCTGGCCACCTACTATCTGGGGCTGGCCTACGCCCAGAGCGGAGACTGGGAGAACGCGGTGGCCACGCTGCGCCGCACGCTCGAGCTGGATGCCACGAACTTTTCGGCGGCCTACAATCTCGGCGCGGCCTATGTGCGCATGGGAAAAATGGACGAGGCGGAAGACGCCCTGCGCCAGGCGCTCAAGATCAATCCGGACTACGCCCAGGCTCACGAGGCCATCGGGGAACTCCTGCTGTTCCAGGGAAAGCTCGATGAAGCCATCGCCTCCTTGCGCGCCGCCTTGGAAATCGAGCCGCGCCTGGCCAAGGCCCGCGCGGCTTTGGTGAAGGCTTTGCGCGCCAAGGGATTGGACAACGAGGCCGACGAAGAACTGCGCAAAGCGCAGGACGGAGGCGAAAAGCCTTAAATGCCCTCCCTTCGCGCGCTTCTTCGCTCCGCTTTTCTCCTGCTCTGCGCACTCGGCCTCTCCTTCGCCGGATGCCGCAAGAGCCCTCCCTCGCATCCCAACGTCATCCTTATTACCGTGGACACCCTGCGCGCCGACCGCCTGGGAGCCTACGGCCACGCGGGCGGCCTCACGCCCAGCGTGGACGCCCTGGCCCTTGACGGCGTAGTCTTCGAGCGCGGTATCTCCCAGGTGCCTCTGACCTGGCCTTCCCACGCCGCCATCTTCACCGGCACCTATCCCTTCCATAACGGCGTCCAGGACTTTACCGGCCAGCCCCTCAGCCCGCGCTTCCGCACGCTCGCGGAAACTTTCCAGTCCAACGGCTACTCCACCGCCGCCGTGGTCAGCTCCTTTGTGTTAGACCGCGGATGGGGACTGGCCCGCGGCTTCGACAGCTACGACGATGCCTTTGCCGGGCAGGAGTTTCTCCAGAAAAATATCTCCCTGGTCGAACGCCCCGCCGGCGAGAGTGTGGACCACGCCATCGCCTGGCTGGACGCCCGCTCCAAATCCACCCAACCCTTTTTCCTATGGCTGCATCTCTACGACCCGCACAGCCCTTACAATCCGCCCGAACCTTTCCGCTCGCAATATGCGGAAAAACCTTACGACGGCGAAATCGCCTACGCCGACAGCCAACTCGCCCGCCTCTTCTCCTGGCTCAAGCAGCAGCCCCACGACCTCTACGGCGGCACCGTCTTCGTTTTCCTGAGCGACCACGGGGAATCCCTGGGCGAGCACGGCGAGCGCGAACACGGCTTCTTTGTCTACGACTCCACCGTGCATGTGCCGCTCATCGTCAAGCCCGCGCGCTCCACTCCCCGCGCCGCACAGCGCGTCTCCGACGCCGTGGAGACCATCCAGGTCGGCCCCACCGTGCTCGACCTCGCCGGCCTCACCGACCCCATCCAGAAACAGTTCCAGGCCCCAAGCCTTCTTCCCTTCATCACCGGGCAGCCACACGCCCCCCAGCGGGCCGCCTACTCGGAAACGATGTATCCAGCTAACTCATTTGGATGGAGTGCGTTACGAGGGTTGCAGACTTCGCGCTACCATTATATAGACGCGCCTCGCCAGGAACTTTACGAGCACCCCAGCGATCCCGCGGAAAAGACCAACCTCGCCGAGAAAGACCCGGCCGTCGCTTCCCGCATGCGCGAGCAGATCACGCAACTGCTGGCCACCTACGCCGCTCCCGCCGCGCCCGACGGCGGCAACGCCACCGGCGCCAGCCCCGAAGTGCTGGAAAAGCTGCGCTCGCTCGGCTATGTCGCGTATAAAGCGCCTGCCGCGTCTGGCTCCAAACTCGCCGACCCCAAGGATAAGCTCTCCACGTACGAAGACGTCCTGCGCGCCACCGATCTCATCTCCGCGGGAAATTTTCCCGCCGCCCGCGCCCTGCTGGCCCGCCTCGAACACGCCGAACCCAATCTTTACCTGATTCCCTTCCTCCTCGGCGAAGCCGCCTCCCACAACGCCCAATGGAAAGAGGCGGAAAAGCAGTTTGGCCGCGCCGCCGCGCTCAATCCCGGCTTCGACCAGGCGCGCATGGGACTGGCCCGCGCGCTGGGCCTGCAAGGCAAAGCCGCGCCCGCGCGCGACCTCATCGGCACGCTGCTCGCTGAAAATTCCGGCAACTTCCGCGCCTGGTACCTGCTCGCGCAGATCGAGGCGGCGCAGCGCGACGCGCGCGCCAGCCGCGCCGCTCTCGATAAAGTCCTGACTCTTCAGCCCAATTTCGCTCCCGCCTTCCGCGACCGCGGCCTGCTCTCCGTCGCCGAAGCCACTTATGTCAGCGCCTCCGAAGACCTCTCCCGCGCCGCCGAACTCGGCCTGCGCGATCCCGCCCCCCTCAACAGCCTGGGCATCTGCTACAGCCGCATGAACCGCCTCGACGACGCCGCCGCGAACTACCGCCGTGCCATCGAGGCCGACCCGTCCTTCGCCCAGGCCCACCTCAATCTCGGCTTCGTCTACGAGCGCCTCAACCAGCCCGCCCTCGCTAAGCAGGAATACGCTTCCGCTTGCCGCCTCGACCGCCGCCTCTGCGAACTCATCGCCAACCGCAAGTAGGCCGCCACACGTTTACAGGGGAGGCAGGCTGTCATTCCGAGGAGCCGCAGGCGACGAGGAATCTGCTTTTTCTTTGTATTCAGCATTAAGCAGATCCCTCGCCGTGCTCGGGATGACAGCAAGAGGACTTTTTCAGCAGCCTGCTACGGCTTATCCGTCTGCTTCAGCCGCGCCAATGCTTCACGCACTTTCGCTGCGGCCGGATCCTTGGGAAACTGTTTCAGAAACGCCTCGAACACCGCCACCGCCTCGCTCTGCCGCCCCGCCTGCAAATAAAACGTCCCCAGCGCCATCGCCGCCTGCGGCATCCGCGGATCAAACTCCCGCGCCGCCTTCAATTCCCGCTCCGCCAGCGCCTTCTCCCCCAGCCGCGCCAGCACCTGCCCGTTCAGGCAATGCCCCAGCGCCGAAAACGGCGCCAGCCGCAGCCCGGCCTCCAGCGCTTTGCGCGCCTCTTCATCCCGGTGCGTCAGATACAGCACGTTGCCCAGAAAAATGGATGCCTCCGCGTTCCTCCCGCTCGCCTCCAGCACCCGCCGGAACTCCTCCTCCGCCCCGGAAAAATCCCCCTGCTGCATCTTGCGGTAACCCAAACTCGTCCGGGCCGGATAAAACCCCGGCGCAATCCGCAGCGCCGCCTCATAGTGCCCCATCGCCGCCGCGTTCTCCCCGCGCGCTTCGGCCTTCTGCCCCGCCTCGTACTCCTTCCTCACCTCCGGCGGATATTTTTTCTCCAGTTCGGCCACGTCCACGCTGCCCCACCGCGCCTCTTCCGCCGCGCGCTCCAGCGCCTTCCGCCGCAGCATTACGCGCACATAGGTGGTGGGTATCACCGTCGGATTCACCGCCGCCGTCATCCGCACCGGCTGGTACCCCTCCGCCTCCACCACCACATAATAGGTATTCGCGGGCAGCTGCAAAAACTCGAACTTGCCCTCGTTATCGCTGACCGTCCTGCTCACAATCGACCCACGCCCCTCCAGCACCACATCCATGCGCACATCCGCCATCTGCGCGTTTTCCAGGACGATCTGCCCGGCAATATTTCCCTCCTCCTGCGCCCGCACCCCTCCCGCGCACACCACCAGCAGCGCTAGCAGCCGCCATCCTGCCCAAACCGCAATCCTGCCCCATCGTCCTGCATCGCCATTCATGCCCACACCCGTTTCACGATTTGTCATCCTGAGCGAAGCGAAGGATCTCAACCATCGATGGACCCGCAATCCATCCCCAAGCGGCTATCCGCGCCGCCTTCGCGCCGAGCCTACCACACTCCCCGTCCGCCACAGCCAACCTGAAATGAAAAAGGGCCCGGCGTCGCCGCCGGGCCCCGACTCCTGTTTGCTTAGCCGATTACCAGAGCAGCTTCAACCCAAACTGCATCAGGCGCGGCGAGAACGTCCCCGCGGACTGACCGAAGTTGCCGCTGTTGATCCGGTTGGCATAGTTGGCCCCCGTCGAGCTGCTGGGCAGCTTGAAGTTGGCGCGGTTCATGGCGTTGAATACTTCGAAGCGGAATTGCACGTTGAACCGCTCCGTCAGCTTCAAGTTCTTCAGCAGCGATTCGTCCGTGCTCCACTGCCCCGGTCCGGTGAACGTATTCCGTCCCAGGTTTCCGTCGCAACCTACGCACGGTGTCTGGAAGAATGACGTTGCCGCACTGCAGGCGCCAGGGACGGCGTTGCCGCTGCCATCAATGGTCCCGCACCATGCTGACATCCCCGATCCGGCGAACCAGCCATTGGCCCACTGGTCACGGCTGGGATTGTAGGTATTGCCAACCAGCACGTCCGGCCGGTCGTTGCGCTCGCCGTCATAGTTGAAGTCGCAACGGTTAGCGTTGCGGCCGCAATAGGGAGTGAAGTGCGCGCCGGTCTGGAACGACCAGAGGCCGTTCCACTGCCAGCCGCCCAGCACTTTGTGCATGAGCCCCTTCTGATCTTTTCCATAGGGAATCTCATAGATGTAGTTGAGGGTTACGCGGTGCCGGACATCGAACGTTGAGTTGCCCTTGTCCAGCATGGGCATCGTCGGGTCGAGTGAATAGCCGTCGCCCGCCGCCGCGCCATTAGCCGAAGTTGCACCGCTGTGCCAGTCCGATCCAGTGTCAATCGAGTGGCTCCACGTGTAGTTGAAGTTGGCCGCCAGCCCATGGCTCATCTGGTGCTTCACGGACGCCTGCAAACCGCTGTACCACGACTTGCTGACGTTCTCCCATACGCGCAGACGACCATAGTTGGGGTTTAGGTATCGGTGACCGAAGCCGGTCAGAACCCGGCCAAACGCGTCGGTCACCTGAGTTCCGGCACCCAGGCGATTACCCGGCAACCGGTTGGCCTGCTCTGCACGGAACAGATGGCGTCCCTGCGTGCCCACGTAGTTTACTTCGATCGTGGTCTTGGCCATGATTTCCCGCTGGAAGCCGAAGTAGTAGTTCAGCACCAGCGGATCGCGCAGACCAGACGGCCAAACGATACCCGTCAGGTTGGCGAAGTTGCTGTTCCACGAGTTGTAGCCTTGGATGTTCCCCACGGACTGGCTTCCAGTCCCGATTCCCGGGTTGGCACCCGCACCTGTGTACGTCGGTGCCACCCCGCTGGGAGTACAATTCGTGCCGCCAATAACGTTTCCACCTAGGTCAAATATTGCCGGAGCGCAGTCAGCCACATTTCCTGCATAGGCCGTCGGACCGTAGACGACTGCATTGACATCCCCTCCAAGGGCATTGGCTACGCCGTTGAAAGAGTAGTACGGCGGATTCCAGCGTGAGTTTGAAAGCGGATTGTAAAGCGTTCCCTCATACGAGAGCCCGAATCCGCCGCGGATGGCCGTCTTGCCGTTCCCCCACGGGTCATACGCAAACCCGGCACGCGGACCAAAGTTCTTGTGGTTTCCGGCACCCAGGCTGTTGGCCACTGCGAATCCACCCGGGCCGCAGACTCCGGCCAGGACGTTCTTGGCCATCTGTTCCGGCGTGTCGCAACCCGGATTTCCGGATGGAATGTTAGCGTTCAGGACCCAATCGGCGCAGTAGCCGTTGGCCGGATACTGGCATCCCGGTCCGGGCAGGAACGTGGTGACCTTGCCCATCTTCTCGGTGTGCCGGGTATAGAGGTCATAGCGGATGCCCAAGTTGAGCGTCAGCTTGCGGCTTACCTTCCAGTCATCCTGGAAGAAGGCGCCCATCTCCAGGTTGCGCCAGTGGCGCACGTTGCTGGACAGTTGCGCCGGTTGAGAACTTACGAAGCCAGGGTCCACGCCCGCGGCCATGCCGTAGGGAGCATCCGCGGCAAAGTAGAGTTGGTCGAAGAAGTAGTAGGACGGGCGAGCCACGTTGAATTCGCTGTTTTCGATGTTGCGCCGGAAGTCCACACCCACCTTTAGCGCGTGCTTGCCCTTCTGGAACGACATCATGTCTCCATACGTATAGATGTTCTCGTGGAACGTCTGGGGATAGCCATTATAGGAGCCGAAACCCGCCGATCCGTCGTCAAAACCGATGGCCGGTACCCCAGGATTCGCCACAGTGATGTCAACGCGGCCCAGCGAATAGCCGGCCTTCGCTTCGTTGACCCAGTTCGGGCTGATTGTGTGCACCCAGCTCAACTGCATGTTGGGAGATGCCGTCTTCACAGGGTTGGTGAAGCCGTGAATACTGCTGCTGGCGTTGAATGGCCCAAAACCATCCGAAGAATGCAGCCAGTAGTATTCACCGAAGACGCGGTCATTCTTATGGACCCAGTCAACGCGTCCGGACCACTCATTGCCGTTGAACAGATTGCCTTGCACCTGCGACCCAAAGACGACCACATTGTCGTTCAGGAATGGCATGGTGCGATTCGTCACAGATCCTGCCTGCAGCGAAGGCGTTACGCTACAAGCCGCACCACTTGGCCCTGCCGTACTGAAATCGTCGCTCGCCAGGACGCCGAAAAGCGCCTGGAATTTGGCGGCAATCTGACCGAAACCTATAGGGTAGTTATCCGGACACATGAGCGATGCAAACTTGCTTGCACCGCCGACATACGTCGTTAAATCAACCGCATTGGGCCCGCTGGGATTGCCAGGGCTGGTGGTCGGAAAATTCTGATAGATCAGCGCTGCTGTAGAATTCGGCAAGCCGGCGATGACCGCCTGGCGCCACTCTGGCGATTCCGAAGTAATCGGCGATGGCACAGCGGCGGTATTAAAGCGCTCGCCCTGGAAGGACGCCGTGAAGAACAACTTGTCCTTCATGATCGGCCCGGTCAGGGTGCCGCCGAACTGATTAAAGCGCAGTTTCGAAGGCTTGTCGGCCAGCGTGGGATCCCCCGAGGACTTGCGGAAGAAGTCATTGGCGTCGAACTTGTCGTTGCGCACGAACTCATACGCGCTGCCGTGGATGTCGTTGCCGCCCGACTTGGTTACCACGTTAACAACGCCGCCCGCGCTGTTGCCATACTGCGCGGACATGTTCAGCGTCAATTCCTGGAATTCCTGCACGATATCCGCGTTGGGCACTGTCGTGATGCCGCCGCTCAGGCCCTTGTCCGACGAGCCGTTGATCAGGAAGCCGTTGAAGTTCGGCCGCAATCCGTTGACCACCGTATTGTGGCCGTTTTCGAACGATACGCCGTCCGCATTGACTGCTCCAGGGGCCAGCTGCATCAGGTCGAACACGTTGCGCCCGTTCAAGGGCATGCTGGAAACCTGGCTGGCATCAATGTTACTGGTCAGCCGCGAGTCGTCGGTCTGCACCGTCACCGCGCCGGCCTCGACCATCACCGTTTCGGCCTGCTGCCCGATGGTCAGCGTGATGTCCGCGCGCTGGATGGACCCCGCGCTGAGGTATACATCACCCTTGATCGCCTTCTTGAACCCCGTCGCGCTAACCGTAATCTTGTAGTTGCCCACCGGCAGTTCCGTGATGCGGTAGGCGCCTTCCGCGTTGGTCTTCGCGGTCGTTGAAACGTTGGTCGCGGTGTTGGTCGCTACCACCTCGGCATTAGCCACGGCCGCACCCTGCGGGTCCATGACTGTGCCGGTCAAAATCACGTTCTGCACCTGCGCGCTGGCAGGCACAACGGCAACGGCAAAAATGGCAGCCAGCAAACAAACACAGGCCACCAAGCTGCGGTTTGAAAAAATCATCTTTCACCCCCGTAAAAGTTGTGCATCTCGAAAAACGGGTAAAACACTCGATTTGTACGGACGTACAGGGTACCCCTACCCTGTGGTACAGGCATCTTCTACAACTCAAATCCTCGTGTCAACACTTTTTTAATCTTTTTTATGGGTATCTGGAATCATACAGATACCCATATCTGATGTTCGGGTATCTTTAGTTTGATATTTGCGCCGCAGCGCCTATCCCCGCCCCACCCGCTGCTCATGGCCTGGATTGGCCACCCTCTTCCGCCTGGGAGCTCACCGCCTGCCCCTCCCCCTCCCGAACCACCACTTCTTTATCCACATCCAACCCGGTCCTCTTCTCCACCAACCCAGAAGACCAGCGCACCACCAGTTCCTCCACCCGCGTGGCCGGGCCCAGCCCGAAATGAACCCGCGCATCGCTGGCGGAGAGGTAGCTGCTGTTGGCGCGCACCTCGTCCACCTGCTTCAGTCCGCCCGCTACAATCTCCACCCGCGCCCCAAAGCCATCGCGGTTCGAGCGCGTCCCCACCAGTTTCAGCCGCAGCCAATGCCCGCGCGGCTTGGCCGTATTTCGAAGCAGCGTAGGCGAACCGTCGAGATTGGTCAGCAGCACGCCCAGCGCTCCGTCGTTCCAGAAATCGGCCACCGCCAGCCCTCGGCTGACGCGCCGCTCGCGCAGCGCCGGCCCGGCCTGCAACCCGATCTCCGCGAATTTCCCCTTGCCCAGGTTGTGGAAGAGCAGCGGCCGCTGCGCGTAGGTAATCCCCAGGGGATGCTCATCCACCTGCGGGTTCACGTGCCCATCGGCCACGAAAATATCCTTCCAGCCGTCGTTGTCGTAATCCAGGAAGCGCACGCCGAAGGCTAGGAAAGGGATGCTCACGGCGCCAAAGCCGGCCGCACCGGCGCGGTCGTCAAACGTGCCGTCGCCGTTGTTGTGATAGAGGTTGTTGGCGTCGTCGGAAAAATTGGTCTTGACCAGGTCCGGCCAGCCGTCGTTATCGTAGTCGCCGAAGTCCACGCCCATGCCGGCCTGCTCGCGCCCATCGCTGCTAACGGCCACGCCCGCGGTCAGGGCCGTCTCGGTGAACGATTTCCCCTCATTGTTGTGGTAGAGCAGGCTCGGCGAGGAGTCGTTGGCCACATAGACGTCCGGCCAGCCGTCGCCATCGTAGTCCGCCCAGATGACGCCCAGGCCGTAGTACGAATCGGCGTCGATGCCCATCTTCTCGGTCACGTCGGTGAAAGTGCCATCGCCGTTGTTGTGATAAAGACGGTCGCGCGAGCCGGTGAGTCCGCGCGGGCCGCAGGAGACCGGAATGCCGCGATACTGGCAGAAGGGCGTGCTCCCGAATGCCGGCAAATTATTCAAGTCCAGGTCTACGTAGTTGGCCACGTACAAATCAAGATGGCCGTCGCGGTCGTAATCTCCAAACGCCGCGCTGGTACCCCAGCGCCCGGCATTGCCCACCCCGGCCTTTTCGGTCACGTCGGTGAACGTCCCGTCGCCATTGTTGTGATAGAGATGCGCGCCGGTGAGGCAGGTGATGTAGAGGTCGTCCCAGCCGTCATTATCGTAGTCGCCCACAGCCGCGCCAAAGCACCAGCCGGGCCGCCCCAGCCCGGCCTTTTCGGTCACGTCGGTGAAGGTGCCGTCGTGATTATTATGGTAGAGCTTGCCCGCTCCGCCCTTGCCCGCCTTGAACTCATCGAGCGTCGCTCCGTTCACGAAATAGATGTCCGGCCAGCCATCGTTGTCATAGTCGAAGACCGCCACGCCGCCGCACATGGCGTCCATGATGTAGAGCTTTTCCTTGCTGCCGCAAGTGAGATGGAAATTGATTCCCGCCTGGCTGGTCACGTCGGTGAAGAGGGCTGATGCGGCCGGCGGCCTTTGCGGCGCGGCCTTTTTTTCCTTCTGCGCTGCCACCGGGGGCGCAGCCGCGCACAGCAGCAGCGCGCCCGTCACGGCGGCCGCTGCGATTGCGCTCATCCGCCGCTTAGTTCGGCCGGTATGCCATTCCACCCTTGGCCCCCTGACGCTTCTTGAGTTCCGCAAACTGCCGCATGGCCTGCGCGGCTTCTTCCTTCTTTTGCAGTTTTCCGTAAGCGCGCGCCAGCAGAAAATAGGGCCGCGGGTCTTCCGGCATCAGCGCCGCCGCTTTCCGCAGTTCTTCCACGGCTTCCGCGGCGCGGCCCAGATCGAGCAGAGCGTTCCCCAGGGTCACTTGGGCGTCGGCGTTTTCCGGCGCCAGCCGCAGCGCCTGGCGCAACTCCGCGAGCGATTCTTTAGGCTGTCCGCTATCCAGCAGCGCCCGTCCCAGGCGGTAATGCACCTCGCTATTGCCTTCGTGCAGGGAGAGTTCCTTGCGAAATTCGGCGATGGCTTCCGCGTTGCGTCCCAGACTCTCGTAGGCGTAGCCGAGATGATAGTGCCCCAGCGGAATTCGCGGATCGAGGGCCAGGGCCTTTTCGAATTCGCGGATGCCCAGCAGCGTGCGGTTGCTGTTCTGATAGACGCGCCCCAGCAGAATATGCGGCAGCGGCAGCTCCGGCTTCAGCCGGATCACTTCCTCCAGGGCATCGCCCGCGGGCTTGTACTGCTCGGTGCTGAGATAGGCCATGGCCAGATCCAGGCGCGGCTCGTGCCGCTTCGGCAGCAACTGGGCCGCGCGGGAAAGTTCGGCGATGGCCGGGGCGGCCTGCCCGGTCTGAAAATAGAGGAATCCCAGGACGTGGCGCGTCTCGCCATCCTGCGGCCAGCGCTGCGCGGCTTCTCTCGCCAGTTCCAGCGCGCGCCGGGGATCTCCCAGACGAAACGCGCACAGCGCCAGGTTGCGCCAGGCTTCCCGCGTTTCCGGTGCGGCGCGGCGGACCTCCTCGTAGGCGCGCGCCGCCGTGGCGCAATCGCCTTCGTCGAACGCCTGGCGCGCACGCCGCAGCTCCAGGTCCGCGCCGGCGGGGACCGTCTGCGCCTGCGCGGCGGCGCCAAACGCCGCGGCCAGCGCCAACGCCGCCAGCAGCGCCGCCCGGCACATTTTTTTTGCAGCGGGAAATCTCATCCGCAAGCCCTCGTGACACTGTATAGCATTCCGCTTCGCGCTTTTCCACCGCGCTCCGTTTGTTTTTTTTGCGCGATTCCCCGGCAGTTTTTCCCGCGCCCTTTGCTATACTGGCCGGGCTCCCTTCAGAGTTTATGCAGGAGAACGCCGCGCGCGACGCCCGCGCGTAGATAACCAGGAAATGATGCAACGGCACTCTCCATGGAAAATCGCTCTCGCCGCGGCGGCCCTGCTCGCCGCGGCCTTCTCCGCTTCCTGCTCGCGCTCGCAGAGGAACGCTTCCGATGCCGCGCAGAAAAAACTGATCGTCCTGGGCATTGACGGCATGGATCCCCTGCTGCTCCGCCAGTTCATGGACGCCGGGAAAATGCCCCATTTCGCCGCGCTGGCCGCCAGCGGCGGCTTCCTGCCCCTCGCCACCAGCATCCCTCCGCAAAGCCCCGTGGCCTGGGCCAGCATCATCACCGGAACCGGTCCCGGCGCCCACGGCATCTTCGATTTCATTCATCGCGATCCCGCCACGCTCACTCCCTTCTTTTCCGCCGCCCAAGTCAAAGCCCCCGAGCACAATCTCCGCCTGGGCCACTGGGTCATTCCCATTTCCGCGGGCAAGGTGGAACTGCTCCGCCACGGCAAGGCCTTCTGGGAATTTCTCGACGAACGCAAGATTCCCGTCACCGTCTTTCGCATCCCCTCGAATTTTCCTCCCGTCCCCGGCCACGGCCAGACTCTCGCCGGCATGGGCACGCCCGATCTCCTCGGCGGCTACGGCACATTTTCCTTCTACACCGACGATCCCATTTTCACTCCCGGCCCCGTCAGCGGCGGCGTTGTCTATCCCGTGCAGCTCTCCGGTGACCGCATCACCGCCGTGCTCCACGGCCCGGCCAATTCCCTGCGCCAGGACGCTCCCGAAATCACCGTTCCCTTCACCGTGGACCGCGACCCCACGGAGCCCGCCGCGCGCATCACCCTTCCCGATGGCCAGTTCATTCTCCGCGTGGGCGAATGGAGCTCCTGGAAGCCCGTCAAATTCACCTTCATTCCCGGCCTGCAAAGCATTTCCGGAATCTGCCGCTTCTATCTGAAGCAGACCCATCCGCAATTCGAACTCTACGTGTCGCCCATCAATATTGACCCGCTCGATCCCGCGCTGCCCATCTCCACGCCCGAACATTATTCCCGCGATCTGGCCCGCGACACCGGCTACTTCCATACGCAGGGAATCGCCGAGGACACCAAAGCGCTTTCCAGCGGCCTGCTCAACGACGACGAATATCTCCAGCAGGCCCGCACCGTTTTCGATGAGCAGTGCCGCCTCTTTCGCCACGAACTGGCCCGCTTCCGCTCCGGCCTTTTCTTCTACTACTTCTCGAGCCTGGATCAGAACGGACATATGTTCTGGCGCGCGGGCGACCCGCAATTCGCCGCGTTCGACGCCGAGCTGGCCGCCAGGCACGGCGGCGTCATCGAAAGCTATTACCGGGAGATGGACACGCTGCTGGGCGAAGCCCTGCAAGCCGCCGGAACGGACGCCACCGTGCTGGTGATTTCCGATCACGGCTTCGCGCCGTTTCGCCGCTCCTTCAACCTGAATACCTGGCTCGTGGAAAACGGTTACCTGATTCTTCGCGCGGGCGCGGCGCCGGGGCCGGGCCGCGATATTTTCAAGGATGCCGACTGGAGCAAAACGCGGGCGTACGGGCTGGGACTGAACGGCCTGTATGTGAATCTGCGCGGGCGGGAGAAAAACGGCATCGTGAATCCCGGCGCGGAAGCAGAAGCGCTGGCGCGGCAAATCGCGGCCAAGCTGCTGGCCGTGCGCGATCCGCGCGATAAGCAGCAGGTGATCACGCGCATGGACCTTGCCGCGGAAGCTTACTCCGGCGCGGCGGCGGGGCAAGCACCCGACTTGATTGTCGGCTACAACCGCGGCTACCGCGTCGGCTGGGACAGCGTTCTCGGCGGCATTCCCGCGGCGGAGATGGAAGACAACACCGAACCGTGGAGCGGCGACCACTGCATGGACTACACCAAAGTTCCGGGCGTGGTGCTGAGCAACCGCAAAATTCTGGCGGAGCACCCGTCACTGACGGACATCGCGCCCACGGTCCTTTCCGTCTTCGGCATCGAGCGTTCCGCGGCGATGACCGGCCACAGCATTTTCGAATCCTCCCCGCCGGCAAAGCCTTCCGCCGCGGCTGCGCCTTCCGCGGGGACTCGCCCGTGAGCCTGCTGCTCATGGCCGCCATCGGCGTGGCGGTGGGCCTGCTCCTGGGCCTCACCGGAGTCGGCAGCGGCTCGGTGCTCACGCCTGTGCTGATTCTTTTTTGCGGGTTCGCTCCCGCGAAAGCCGTGGGCACCAGCCTGGCTTTCGCCTTCGCCACCAAGATTCTGGCCAGCGCCAGTTTTTACCGCCGCGGCTTCGTGGATTTCGCCATCCTCCGCAAACTGCTTCCTGGCGCCGTTGCCGGCCTGGCCACGGCGTTCGTCCTGCTCAAGGTCCTCGGCTACCGCTCGCCGGAAACCGAAAATATTTTTTTGCAGCGCTCGATCGGCGCGGCGCTGCTGCTGGTCTTTGTGCTGATGTGCACACATTTTCTGCCCGGGGATGCCGGAGAAGCTTTCGCCCGGCACCGGCTGCGCTTCGCCGAGCGGCATGAACTCGCGCTGACGCTGGCCACCGGCTACATCGGCTGCTCTATCTTCTTTACCGGCCGGAGTCCGGCCGGCTGGTGGGCACCAGCCTCTTCTTCAGCACGGCCCTCAGCGCCGCCGCCGGCCTGCTGCACGCCACGGGAGGCCACGTGGACCCGCTGGCATTGGCGGCGCTGCTGATGGGTTCGCTGCCGGCCATCTGGCTCGCCAGCCACATGCACGGGCGCATCCCACGCATCCTCTCCGAAGCCGTCATCGCCGTGGTCATGCTTCTGCTCGGCGTACGCCTGGCGTTTCTCTGAGTTTTGCTTTCCCTGTACTCGCTTCCGCCAATCCCCTTCCCCGCCTCTAACCCGGATTTCTCACAGGACGCACGAGGTAGGGGCGGAGCTTGCTCCGCCCGCTGCGCCACCAGCACAATTGCCTGTTCGGCCGCAAGCTTCACAATGTAATCTCATTGCCCGGCGGAAAATTCCTACGAACTTCTGTAGCCGCTCTCTTCAGAGAGCGGGCCTTTTCCTCCAGGCCGCGTAGACCTGTCATGCCTCATAAGAAATGCGGGCTAAACCTTGAGCTCATCTTTCTCCAGTGCTATGTTTGCCTTCGCCCGGGAGACCGACCCGTTGTGAGCGCTCCGGAAGGGCGGAACGAGGTGAACCGCTGTGCGAGTCGCATATCTGGATATCGAGACGAATTACGTGGGCAGCTACACCAGCGACGATCAGCGCTTTTTCCGCGACTCGGTGAATCATCAAATCACCGTGCTGGGCGTGCGCGTGATGGACGGCGACAGCGATGAACTGGTGCAACTCTTCGACAAGGAGGTAAACCGGGCGCGGCTGGTCGAGGCGCTTGCCGGAACGAAGAAGATCGTGACGTATAACGGGCGCTCGATTCCGGACGCGATCAAAAACCGGGTGGGGTTTGATTTTCCGGTGATTGCCGCGCAACTGGGCATCGTCCTGGACAAGGAGTTTTCTCACCTGGACCTCTGCCCCGAATGCTGGAAGAAAAATTTGTACGGCGGCCAGAAGAAAGTGGAGCAAAAATTGGGGCTGCGGCGGGAATTCCCGGAGCGCGAAGGCGCCTGGGCCATGGAAGCGTATCGCGCGTATATGAAGACGGGCGAGGAACGACTGCGGAGCGAGTTGCTGGCCTATAACAAGGAAGATATTTTCATGCTGCGCGAGCTGGAGATTAAGCTGGCCGCGCTTGACTCAAAACCGCAGAAGTACGGCCCTTAGCGCGAAGCACAGGCATCTTCCAGACTGTATTTGTGCGTGAATTGTTGTAGTGGTATCATGCTCTCGCTCGGATTCGATCGGAGTAAAAGGCGCTTAATTTAGCTGCAAAACCTAAACTCGCCGTTTCCACGGAGATTAAACCTTATGGCCAGCGATGAGGGCAGACTCCTAGATCCAGCACACATTCCCGAAACACTCTGGGCATCAGCGCCTAAAGTTCTATTCATCCCGCATATACTCGCCAGAGCTTACGAGACCGTAATCGACCGGTATGCTCTTAAGCCGTTGTCGCAACAGCGGACCTCAGACAACCCGCCGGTTGGTGGTTTGAATCAGGAACGCACGGACCAGCATTTTGCTCAGGCATTCGACGGTTCAGTGGCAAGGGTCGAGCTTGCAATATTGGATCCGAGGCAAGTTTCGACATCTACATCCAACGCCATGATAAAGAGCATGGCTGGGAATACCGTGTGTCTTACGGATGCGCCGTGCGGTGCGGGGGCTGCTGCTTTTGCGTTGCTTTCAACTATCGCCGAGCTTCGCGCGACGGGGATTCTTCCCAGGTTACCGCTGGAGGTATTCTTGATTGGCGCTGAGCCATCAGTACCAGCACGATCGTATGCAATCTCAATGCTCGGAGAACTACGTGCCTCACTTGAGGAACAGGCGATTTTCGTCCGGGAAGAATTCATGCATTGGGACGTACTCGATCCGGTTAGTAACACAAACTTAATACGCCGTGCGACGATTCTCTCGGCCAACTCATCCCATAATCTTCTTGTAATTGCAAATTTCAATGGGTTTCTCGAGAGGGACGGGAAAAGGAAAGAGGCGCAGCCGCAGATTGCGGAGTTATTTAGACATGCCTCGGCGGCGGGGGATTATAGCGTAGCGATTTGGATTGAGCCGGACATGAATCGCGCAACTGCGGATGGGGCATTGTTCCAGTGGCTTAAGGACAAGATAAAAGCACCCTGGAAGCGATTTACCAAGCAGAATCCTATCCTGGGTTTTGGAGAGCCCATATCTACTTGCTCGGCAGAATACAGACTGCCGCTCGATCCATCTCAGACCGCTCGAGTGAAATTGGCCGTTATGCGGATTGACCTTATTCAATCTTGAGAATGAAAAATACACGCCCATGCGTTATTTCCGTGCGGTCGGTGAACGAATACCGACGGCGCGACGCCCTCGCTTACCTGGGACTTCGATATTACCTCGAAAACAAGGCAGCTCGCAGCGACCATTGGGCCCGGGAAGTTTCAATAAACCTCATTTTAAACCGAACGCGCTTTCCATATTTTAGCGTTTCGCATTTCAAGGAAACTGATGATCAGGGGAATGTGCTGCACCGTCCAATTTATTTGCCCACTGCTAACGAAGCCCTAGCGGAAACCGCGTTACTCAAAGAATGTGCCCAGCAACCCAAGGCATTCTCAAATCCCGGGGTTGTTTTCAGCTACGCGCTCAATGAGGGAGAAAACCGTTCAGGTATTTTCAAACGCTACTCTAGTGGCTTGGGAAAAAGAGACAGTCGAATTTCTCAAGCCTGCAAGGATTCGCCTGACGGAACAGTTCAATATGTCGACATTAAGCACTTCTATCCTTCCATCAGTACGGGCCTGGCGACGAAGGCATGGCGAGAGCAGTGCGAGGCAAGCGGCCTCTGCAATCGCCATCGCCAAGTGGGAGAGAAACTGATCGCAGATCATGCCATGGCGGCAAAAGCGGGTGAAGGTGGTATTCTTACGGGTCCGATGTTCAGCCATCTTCTTGCAAATCTCGTTTTAAGGAAGATGGACGAACATTTTTCCGCAAACCTCCCTGCGAAGTATTTTCGCTACGTCGATGACATTACATTAGTGGGAGAACAGGACGCGGTAAAACTCTCCCTGAATTTACTTCAGACTCGGTTAAGCGAGTTGGGATTCAAACTCCACGATGATTCTTCCCCAAAGAACATCAAGATATCGACCAAGGACTGGCTCAGTGGATGCGATGATTTTTTCGGGAGTGGACGGCAAAGGATGTGGTACGAGCTAATTAGTGACCTGAGGCTGTTTCTCCTGCTGAATCCAGATCAAGGTAACGCGCTTCAGACTGCATTTCGCAATGAGTCTTTCCGCATCCCTGTCCGGGATTACTCGGCTGTGGTGCGCGAGCAAGACTTTCTTGAGGGGATAATTCGAAATACGAAGAGACGTTTGATTAGGTGGAATCCGCGGGGTCTGAATATTGGATCCTTTATCCACCGCGCAAATATGCTACGCAGCCAATATGAGACTGAGTTTCTGGAGCTTCTCGGAGGTGCGGCTGCGTTATCTGGCTATGAGAGGAAGCGCCGGATTCCAAAACTGCGTTGGCTTGCAGGAAGGCTAATTTACATTGCCGAGGAGGCCGCTCTGCAGCGGCTAGCTTCCGATGCTGGGCAGATAAAGGAATTGCATTTCCAGTCCCAGGTTATGAAAGCTGTAGCCAGCGGTGAGATTGACGATTTATTGTCCTTGGGGACTAATGCCGCGCAAGCGGCGGCACAGCCACTGCACGCCTCAGGCAAGACATGCATCCTCGCCAATGGGGTACATGCCAACATAAAGGAGCAGGGCTTGGCAATTTTCCTCTTCAACGGCGTTCCTATCAAGCAGCTCGGCGTTTCATCGAGAGTGCAGTCGGAAATTGTCCGGTTCGCCAAGTCGGGTTCGGACATGGCCCTGATGCGAAGCGCGGACCCCTACATAAGAGAGATTGCATGTCTTCATGGCATGGGGCCACGTCCTCGCCATGAGGAATTACTTCAAACTGTCTTCGACGAGGATGAAGAACTGGCCATGGACGCGATTGAGCAGATTCAACAATCGGCATCAGCTTAAGCTATACAGCACCGCCCGATCATGCTCAGCCATTCAGTGTGACCCGCCAGGGGGCAGGCGAAGAGAGATCCCTCGGCTGCGCTCGGGATGACCGAAAGGACAGCCACGTAGAGTCCGCCCGCTCGCGCTACGGCGTAGCGCTCGGAGGCGCCTCAACAACCGTCTGCTGCCCAAAGGCGATCTGCCAGTGCCCGGAAGTTTTCACAAAGACGCGCGTCACATGCAGAACCCTGCCCTTGAGTGGCTTGTGCTCCGAGCGCATCACCGCGGAATCGCCAAAGGCCCAGACCTGCATGGACACCACTTGGGGAGGAATGAGCACGGTGGAGGTGCGCTTGAGCTCCTTGATCATGGCGATGCGGTCGGATTTGCCCATGGGCGGCGCGCCGTCGGGTGTGACGAAGATAAAGTCCTCCGTGAAGCCGGGGATCCAGGCGTCCACGTCATTGGCCAGGACGCTGCGTTCCACGCCTTGCCACATTGCCACCACTTCCTGTTCGGACTTCCCTTCCGGAGCGTAGGGCACGGTCTTGCATGGATTTTCGCAATCCACCGGAGCGCCGCCGCTGGGCGAGCCAAAGCCCAGCCGGTGCTCCGGCAATTTTTCCGCGAAGATGGTTTCCTGAAAGGCCAGGGCGCGCCAGCCGGCGGGACGCTGCACCCAAGCGCGCACAAAGCGCACGCGCACATTTTGCGCGGGC
Organism: Terriglobia bacterium; assembly: GCA_020072805.1. Classification (GTDB taxonomy): domain Bacteria; phylum Acidobacteriota; class Terriglobia; order Acidiferrales; family UBA7541; genus Acidiferrum. Next base: position 22,729 of record JAIQGC010000027.1, on the reverse strand, counting down.
AGACGGTGAATGCCGGTGACCAGAACCACCTGGCGGTAGTCGCGCACGACGACCTGCTCTTCGTTCTCGGCAACGAGCGCGGCGAGGTTCTGGAGAGTTTCCTGCCGACTGGAAGTTTTTCCCGCGCGGTCGGTGCGGCTAAAGTCGGCGTCGAGGAGGGCCTCGGCGGCGGGCTGGTCGGATTTGGCAATGGCTTGAAGGAGAGCATGGTCGGATTGGAGGACGGCCTGGTTTTCTGCGACGGCGGCCGGCGGAGTGGTGGCCATGGCGGCGAGCAGGCCAGTGCAGGCCATTGCGGCGGCGAGTGCGTGGGTGAGGAAACGGTTCATGCGAGCCTCCTTGGAGTGGGTACAGGTGGAAGGCGGATTCTAGACTGCTAACCCGCCGCAAACAACAGGTTTGTTAGCCGGCGGGGATGCGCGATCGGGGGAAACAACCAACCCATGGCCGTGCCTCCGCCTGGCCGCCGCCCGAAAACCGGCATTCCACTATTACCCATTGACAAAACTGTACTTGTAAGGTAACCTCTGCCTCAGAATGTGGCGAGACCGATCGCCCCAATTGCGGCCCGTAATTCCCCCCAAGAACTTCCATGGCCCGGACAAAAAATCCCCTAACCCCTGTGGAATCTGCAGTTGCATGATTTCGCCTTGCAACCCCTTTGGAATCTGCAGTTCCAAAACAAAAAACTTAAAACCCCGCAGAATCAGCAGTTACAGAAAACATGGGGGGGCATATTGTTAACCAGATACCCGGCGAAGGGTATCTGTCCTGAGCGACCAGCGGGAGCGAAGAACCTCCCTCCCCTCTCAGCCCCGCGTACGCAAAGACCGCCCCTGCATCTCCGGCGGAATGTCGTAGCCGGCGAGGTCGAGGAGCGTCGGCGAAATGTCCAGCAGTTGCATGCCCTGGCATTCGCCGCGCGGAGGCATGCCGGGCGCGGAAAGAATAAACGTGCCGAACTGGGCGTGGTTGCAGGCGTCGGGGCCGGTGTCGTTTTCCTCGACGTGGATGCGCCCGTGGCCCACGCTGCCGATGGAGCGCCAGTAGAGGCCGCCGAAGTGCACGATCAGGTCGGGAGCGACGTTGCGGACGTGGCGGTAGATTTCCTCGGGCTTGAAGACCAGCGAGCCGAGGGGTTTCCCGTGCTGGTCCGCGAGGGCTTCGAGTTTCTTTTTCATTTCGTCGCGGAAGGATTCGTAATGCTTCGCGGGAATAACGCCGCGGGGCTCGCGGTCCTCGACGTTGAAGAAGACCCGGGCGTAGTAGCCGCCTTCGCTCCACACTTTGGTCTTGGCCCAGTTGACCTTGAGCTTGGCGAAGGGTGTTATTTCCTTAGGTATTTCGTCCACGACCAGCAGGCCCTCGCGGATCAGCCATTCGTTGACGGCGAAGCCGCCATCAAGACGCTGCGCGCCGTGGTCGGAGACAACCAGGACGACGGCTTTGCCTTCGAGCATTTCCAGGACGGCGCCAATCTGCTCGTCGAGCCAGAGATAGTAGTCGGGGATGACGCTCTGGAAAGCGTTGCCCGGCTTGTGATGGATGTGCTTCGGATCGAAGGAGTCCCAGAATCCGTGGTGCACGCGGTCGAGGCCGATGTCCACATAATGGAAATAGTCCCACTCTTTTTCGGCGAGCAGCCAGCGGACCACCTGCCAGTGCTTGCGGCTCATCTTGAAAATTTCCTCGCGCAGCCAGGCTTTGTCGTCGGTGCGGAAGCCGGGAACGTCAACGGCGTACTCGCCGACCAGCGCGCGGATTTCCTGGCCGATTTCAGGAGGATAGGTGAATTCATTTTGCGCGGGATCGGGATTGAGGAAGCAACCGATACGGATGCCATTGAGTGGGCGCGGCGGATAGCCCGGCGGAAGCCCCATGACGATGGAGCGTTTGCCGTGCGTGGTCAGATGGTCCCAGATGGCCGGGGCGGTGATGGAGCGGGAGTCCACGAAGCCCAGGCCGCCGTAGGTGCGGTTGGCCCGGTTGCGAAAGCCGTAAACGCCCAGCGAGCCGGGGTCCTGGCTGGTGGCCATGCACATCCAGGCGGGAACGGTGATGGGAGGAATGACGCTTTCCAGGCGGCCCCAAGCACCCTGGCTCATGAGCTTGCGCAGATTTTTCAGGCGCGGGTCGCCAAAAACGATTTCCGGAGCGGCGCAGTCGAGCCCCAGAACGCAGATTTTCGGATGGGTAGTGCCGGCCATTGGAATCGTCTCCGTGGCACAGCCATTCCTGGCTGTGCGCATTTTGCTATTTCTAAAAGCTTCCGCAAACTTCTCCAGAAAGAGCACAGGCAAAAATGCCTGCGCCACTCTGCCAAAGCGAAACTGAACTTTGCAGGCTTTACGATGCAAGCCTCGTTGACCGGCCCGCGCCGCTGTATTATAAACGTAGGTCTGCGTTTGCGGCGAACTTTGCGTGAGTGGCCGCTTGCCAGTAGGAACGGAGCGCGACCCCAACTTCATGATACCCAACCAGCCGCACGGCGGCATACTGATCAATCGAATTGCGGAAGGACAGGAGCGGGAAAGGTGGCTTGCGCGGGCGGCGAAGCTTCCGCGGGTGCGCCTGAATTTGCGGCAGATCTCCGACGTGGAGATGATCGCGACGGGGGCGTTTTCGCCGCTGGAAGGGTTCATGGGGCGCGCGGATTACGAACGCGTGCTGGGGGAAGAGCGCCTGGCGAGCGGGACGGTGTGGACGATCCCGGTGACGCTGGCGGTGGACGAAGAAACGAAGCGAGCGGTGGGGGGAAGCGAAGCCGCGGCGCTGACGGACGAGCACGACCGGGTGGTGGCGGTACTGGAGCTGCACGAGACGTTCCGCTACGACCGCGAGAAGGAGGCGCAGGCGGTCCTGCGCACGACGGATGCCTCGCACCCGGGAGTGCAGTATCTGCGAGGGGCCGGGGAGTATTGCCTCGCGGGGCCGATTCATGTGCTGGAGCGGCGGCAGAATCCGGTGACGGAGAATTACCGGCTGGATCCGCGGGAAACTCGGTATCTGTTCGCGCAGCGCGGGTGGAAGACGATCGTGGCGTTTCAGACGCGCAATCCGGTGCACCGGGCGCACGAATATATTCTGAAGTGCGCGCTGGAGACCGTGGACGGACTGCTGCTGCATCCGCTGGTGGGCGAGACGCGCGACGAAGATATTCCCGCGGACGTGCGCATCCAGTGTTATCTGGCGCTGCTGGGCAATACGCTGCCGGCGGCGCGCACGATTTTCAGCGTGTATCCGGCGGCGATGCGCTACGCGGGGCCGCGCGAGGCCATTTTTCACGCGATTGCGCGGAAAAATTACGGCTGCACGCACTTCATCGTGGGGCGGGACCACGCCGGAGTGGGCAATTTCTACGGCCCCTTCGACGCGCAGAAAAAGTTTTTCGATTTCGCGCCGCACGAACTGGGCATCACTCCCTACTGCTTCGACGCCACGTTTTATTGCAAGAAATGCGCGCAGGTGGCCTCGGAGAAGACCTGCTCGCACGGGCCGGAAAACCGCCTGACGCTGAGCGGGACGAAGGTACGGGAAATGCTGCGCAACGGCGAAGGATTGCCGCTGGAATTTACCCGGCCGGAAGTGGCCGCAATCCTGGAAAAGGCGTACCGCGACAAATGAGCAATCCCAAGGGATTCACCGTATGGTTCACCGGGCTGCCCTCGGCGGGCAAGTCCACACTGGCGGAGCTGCTGGCACCGGAGCTGCGGCGGCGCGGGCGCGGCGTGGAAGTGTTCGACGGGGACGTGGTGCGCACGCATCTGTGCAAGGGGCTGGGCTTCAGCAAGGAAGACCGCGACGAAAATATCCGGCGGATCGGATTCGTGTGCGCCATGGTGACGCGCCACGGCGGAGCGGCCATCGCCGCGGCCATCTCGCCCTACCGCGCCATCCGCGAGGAAGTGCGCGGCAAGGTGGAAAATTTCGTGGAAGTGTACGTGAAGACGGCGGTGGAGACGTGCATCCAGCGCGACGTCAAGGGACTGTACAAAAAGGCGCTGGCCGGGGAGATCAAGGGCTTCACCGGAGTGGATGATCCCTACGAGGCGCCGGCCAATCCCGAGCTGATCATCGTCACGGAAGAAGAGACGCCGCAGGAGTCGGCGGCGCGGATCGTGCGCAAGCTGGAAGAATTGGGCTACCTCGCGGCCGAGCCCGCGCAGCAGCTTTCCGCCGAAGAAGAGAAGCGCATGCGCCAGCGGCTGGTCCGGCTGGGCTATCTTCCCTCCTGAACAAAATCAGAAAGTTTGTTCTCACTTTTTGTCGGGGCACGCCGCGCCGATCCACTTCCCTGCGAACCTTGCGTCGATGTTCATGGCCTTACCGCCGCCCGCTGAAGTCACGTGGCTCGACCCTTTGACGTTTTCGGAATTGAGCGCCTCAATCTGTATGGTGATGTCTCTTCTAACGCCATCGCCCAAGCACACTTCTTGTATCTCCATCTGGCTCCCGGTTGACTTCAGCACCTTCCTGGTGCACGATTTTTTTTCATCACTGAACGGGTCCTTGTTCAATTGTTCCTTCGTCACGCAGTTGTTGTGGGTCCTGGTCTTTGGCGCTCCAGAGGCCATCTTTTTCATCGCCGCTTCATACCTGGCTCTTTGTTCCGGACTCATTCGAGCCAAAGTATCCGCGGGTATCGGGGGACGCCCGCTGACAGCGGTGGTCATGGTCATTTGCCAGAGACCCGGCTTGATGTTGAGCGGTTTGACCTCATCACCCGCCATTGCAACAAGAACCCACGAGAAGAACACGCCCAGAACGACTAGTTTTCGCACACCTTCCTCCTTAAAACCGCTGATTTATTCCACGCCGATTTGCAATGCCCCTTCTCTGCTTCCGCTTGGATCTACAAAAGCAGACCAATTCGAAAATCATTCCACCACCGCATTCTTCCGGACTCTCCCCGCGGAAAGCTTTTATCGTTGCTCATTTGCCGGGGCGATTTCCACGCGGCGATTGAGAGCCTTGCCGTTGGCAGTGGCGTTGTCGGCGACTGGCTGGCTGGCTCCGAAACCTTGAGGCACCAGTTGATTTGCCGCCACTCCGTGAGCCGTTAGCCAGGCAACAACCGAGGCCGCGCGAGCCTCCGAGAGCGGCTGGTTGCGCGCTGCGGCGCCTTGGTTGTCGGTGTGACCCGCAATCATCCAGCGGGATCCCGGCCGATTGTTGATCAGTCCAAGGACCGCGGCCAATGCGGGCGCGCTGTCCGGCCGTAGCTTTGCTGAATCCTGATCAAAATGGATACCGTAAACCCTGGCCGAACCAGTCTGCGCGATGGACTCCTCCAGCGCGGCCGTGCCTTCCTCATGCCGATGAAGTTTGAATTCGGCTTTGCCGGTCTGTCCGGCCACGAGATCAACCGTCACGGAATCCGTGTCGTAACCCGGAGCGCTTGCGCTGGCAGCCACAAGGCCCGCGGGCACTCCATGGAGAGTGGATTTTCCACTCTGATCGGTCGCCGCAGAGGCAAGCGCGGCCGTGACAGTAGCCCCCGCGATCGGGGAGTGCTTGTCGGCGTCGACAACCGAGGCCATAAGGGTAACCTCGTATTTGAATTTGTGCGGGTTCACCAGAATGCGCACGAAATCGATGGCATAGCCATCGGGAACATGCGTTGTCGGATCGTCAATCAGCAGCTTGACCGAGCCCGATTGCAGAAGCGGCCAATATTCGGGCAGCAGCCGGAGGCTCACCAGCTTTCCGATGGGGCCCGTCTGATCGAGCGCGTTGATGGCGTCCTCAAAGGAAGGGATGCGGGTGCCGTTCAACGTCACCTGGAAATGCGAATGCCAGACAGGGGCCTGAAAATCATCCACAAAAATCTGGAATAGGACGGCGTCAATCTTCGCGGGCAAAGCCCCCACATCGAGCGTGATCGGCCGGGGCATGGAATCCAGCCGCGCCTGAGATGGAGGGTCTTTGGGCGATGGCGGCCCACAGCACGGCCTGAGGATTGTGCTATAGCCGTCGTGCGGCTTGTTGCCGTAGTCCATTTGCGTTACGGACGAACCGATCATGAGGCGGTCGGTTCCGTCGGGCGACCCCGGAGGAGGCGTCCAAGGAAAAGAATGCGGCGGTGTGGATTCGCCGGAAAAGGGATCGAATCCCTGGGGCCAGCCAAAACCGAGATTATTGATGTCACCCGTGCGCACGAGGAGATCAGCTTCCGGCCCATCCATGGTGCGCTCGGTCTCTGGTCCGCTGACCTGAACAATCTTGGGAGCCGAGTACGTACTGATCGGAGTGTTCGCTGCACTGGAACTGTTGTTCGAACTTTTCCATGCAGCAGTCGTGCGACCCGCCGCATCAATCTTTTTGGAGGCCCGCGCAGTTGCGTCTGCGCGCTTCCCGGAACGGAGTCCGAAGTAAATGCTGACGATCGCCAGGATGAAAAACGCGATGACACCCAAGACGAGGAATGCGCCTTTGGACGATGAGCGACTCTTCTTCGGCGCCGCGGCCAACAGTTGGGAAGGCACGGCGGATGGCCGGAGTGCGCTGGGCGAAGCGGCTGGAGACGGGCTGAGGCGGACCGGGGAAGGCGGTGAAGTTGGCGGAGATGCTGGAGCGGCAAGCTCAGCCGCTTTACCGCAGCGCACACAGAATCGGACGCCTTCTCCCAGCGCTGCTCCACACTGCGTACAGAATTTGGCCATTGGACAACCCTTTTCCGATTCAGACCGAACTCTCATCCCCTTGCTTGACCACAGAGACCGGACGCTGAACGGACTGTCGAAAATGGAAACTCGCGAAAGTTGCCGGAGCAACAGGCCCTGCCACTCGGCTGGTCATGCGCTGCGGAATTTCTTACTACGGTCGAACGTCTCTGCCGTGATCCGTGCCGCTATAAGATTGTGGGCTTCAGGGAAAAGTTCGCATTGTACGCTCCATTCCCGCAATAAACCAATGGCGCGCGGAATTGCGCGAGCGTGGTGGGTTGTGGCGGCGCGCTTGCACAGCTTCCACCAGGAAGATTGACCGGGCCCGATGGTCCCGTGGCATGCGGGAGATTGCCGCCTCCGCGGGGCAGAAATATCTCCGGCGAAGGATTGACCAACACCGTTAGATCAGTCTTCAGGGGGAGTCCGGTAATTGTGAACAGACAAGCCACAATGGAACCCACTTTCAGGATATTCATGCCCTGCGCGCCGCTCCCCATCATGACCGGCCAATGAGGCGTCGAGCCAACTTGAACCGAGGATGGGAACTGCTGCCCTTTCACTGTTTCGTGAACAACTACGGTCACCCCGGTCGCCGAGCAGATATCCCCCATGGGGGCCAGGCCCGTTTTTACGATGTTTGTGTCCCACCAAACCAACCCGGAAATCGTTCCAGGACCTGCCATTCCCGCCGCGGGGCCGAGATTTCGTGCGATCGCCGAGAGCGCGCCCATCCGGTTCTGTCCGGAGGTAGCAGACATCGGCTGCGGCACGGAGGAGAGCGCCTCCAGTCGAAGAATCACGCCGGAAGCTGAGTTCCCGCAAACCTCGATCCCGTCGACAGTCGTGCGCCCTACGTGCCCTGGACCCCCGCAAGGTCCTCCAGGGATTTCGAATGAGCCGGTCTGGCCAAAGGCAACAACCACCGGCTTGAATGCGCCTTGGTTCACTCGATAGTGAACTGTCAGGCCGACTCCCACGGGCACTCCGTCAATCTCGAACGGACATTCCCCATTGTTTCCCTGAAGCTGATAGGGCAATAGCTTTGTCTGTCCAACGGGAGCGGCATTCGTTTGCGGAAAAGTACCTTGGACAGCATAAATTTGGAGTCCCTGGCAGACCCCCGGCGTTCCAGGTTGGATTTTCGTTGTGTCCCACGAGATCATTCCCGAGATCGTGCCGGACGTAGGTGAAGGGATGGGTTTGTAAGGCGTCGCAGCGGGTATCTTGCCCGATGGCTGTTGCGGCTGCACCCCTTTCGGAGGTGCGGGCGCGGTCCTTGGTATTTGCGAGAAGGCCAGCGGCGCCAGCAGAATGGCGCCGCACAGTGACATGCAAATGACCTTAGCTGGAATGTTCATCGCCATGATGCTTCTCCTTTGAATTCCCAATCGCATACTACTGGCCTAGCTGCTTCTTGATGTCGTTGATACACCCCGGCTCGGGAGTTCCGTTCCAAGGGTCCACGCAGCGCGGTCCAGTCACCCATACGTTCACCCCATACATCGACCCGGGTGACTGTTGAAAATCATCGCTTTGTACGCCAAATCCTCCATTGTGGACTTTGCAAATTTCACCAGTCCAGAACACACGCAAACGGTTGTCATTCGTCCATTCGAGGTCGAATTTTCCTTTGGTATCGGCGACCAGATTTCCGTCGTCACAGGCGATATCCACCCATTCCATCCAGGCGGAGTCGGGTGCGAAGCCCGGCTGCATATGGCGAAAATCGTAGTAGTCATCACCGGAACGCAGGACATAGGGGTCAAAATTGCCGCTGAGCTCATGGGGCGGAAACGCCCACGTGACCTCAGCGGTCAGGCCAGCAAGGAAGGGGGAAGCGGAAGGAGTCGAGGGGGACGTATAGTCAGCCTTCCAAGCCGACGTGGCGGCATAGTCGGGGCGAAACGCATCGAGCGAAAAATACTGCTTCGGGATGCGGCTCAGCAGAACTTCGATGGGCTCGCCCTTGCCATTGGTACGCGCAGCATAGAACTTGAATCCGCCTTTGCTGGCTTGTTTGCCGTCGGCACGCTGAACGACCAGCGTCAGGTTATCCTGTTCCAGAACGCCGCTCAGGGCCGGGTTGAGATTGAGCTTGATCCAATTGTCGTGCCATTCCTGAACGACAAAATCCTGACGAAACGTATTTCCCTCGTAGATATAGACCTTGGCGTTGGAAGACGGCTCGCCGAAAGAACACCCGCTAATAGTGTAGAAGTTATACCTCACGTCCGGGGTAAATGTAGCTGGAGCCGCCTCCCCGCTCACCTTAAGAATTCTCATGGTTGTGTCATGCGAGCAGGTCAGAACCGTGGTATCGAGGGGATGCAGTTGCGAGTACGAAGAAGGACTATTCCCCGGCGCTCCAGAAACTCTTTCTGGCCCGATGGTTCCCGCTGCCGGAGTTTTCTGGATATTCGGGTTAGGTGGATGGGCTATGTTACGGCTATTCGCAGCGGGGCCCGGCGCCGGCTGTGATTGCCCCGCCGCATGAACCCCAATTTTCATCTGGGCCGCCTCGGCGTCCGCAGCCTGCTTTTGCCTTTGCAACACGGCGATAATTGCCGCGTTATGCGGAACAGCATAGGGGTTAGCGATCTTCCGGCCGGTTTTTGGCGGGCCCAACTTGGGCTTCCCAAATGCCCTAGGCCCAGAGCTATTCGAAGCATGGGTTTGCGGCTGCACGCCTTTCAGGGGAGGCGGTGCAGCAGTTGGCACCTGAGAGAAGACCAGCGGCGCCAACAAGAGTGCCATCGCGGTGATCCAGAGCGGTTTATGCATTTTCTTTCTCCTTTGGATTTTTTCCGGTTGCGGCTTTCGAGGCGCCCGCACTGGCGGTGCGGGCAAGAGGCGTCGCGTTGTCCGCGAATGTGCTCTCCCGTTGCGCTCCGGAGGAGGAACGACGGTAGAGATAAAGCGTGTACTCGACGTTGCCATCCGACACGATGGATACCGTCCGCTCGGCGCGCCATCCTGGCACATCGAAATCGACGGCGACCACCCGGCTGCCGGCGGGAAGCTGGCTGGCCAAACGCGCCCGCAGATGTCCGTTAACGGCTCTCAGCAGATACAGAACGACAACGCTCGCCGACCTTAGGTCGGCCTCAAAGAAGTTTCCGTAGATGAAGGAAACGCGGTCCTTTAGATTTAGTTCGGCGACCCGCTTCGCGGAATACATAAACAAGTCGGGATCCAACTCGATCCCAACGGCTCGGCATCCAAATTCCTGAGCCGCCAGAATTGGGATGCGTCCGTCCCCGGAGCCCAGATCATAGACGACATCGTCGGGGCGCACTTCCGCAAACTCCAGGATCTCCCGCACCACCGACCAGGGAGTGGAGCAAAAGTTTGCCGCCGATTTCACGGCAGACAAGGACTCTCGCAGAAGCTCGATCGAACGTTCCCGCCGCCGGAAGAAGGGCCATTTCATCGAATCACGCGCTGCCTGCCAGACCATTGCGTTGAGGCACCTGAAAGCTTTTGCCCAAGGAGAGAAGTACTGCGGAAAGAATAAAATGGTCAAAGGACCAGAATCTGACCCTTTTCTGACCTTCTAACTACCGGTATTTCAAGCAGTTAGAAAAACTGGCGGGCCTCTTCCTGCTTGATTTCTCGTGATATACTCCCGCCCACGCTCTTTCTAGAGGCGACACTTGGCGATGCAGAACCCCGAGGTGTCATCTCCGACGGTACGGTTCGGCGCCTTCCGGGCCGACTTGGCTAATGGCCTGCTGCACCGCGACGGAATCCGCGTCAGGCTCCAGGAACAACCCTTCCGAATCCTGGCCCTGCTGGTAGAACGGCCCGGTCAGGTCGTGACACGAGAGACGATCCGTCTGGTGCTCTGGCCGGACGGCACTTACGTTGATTTTGATGGCGGGCTGAACGCGGCGATAAAGAAATTACGGGTCGCCTTGGGTGACGACTCGGACGAGCCTCGTTTCATCGAGACCATCCCCAAGCGCGGGTACCGTTTTATTGCGCCTGTGAGCCAGGAGCCGCGCGGGGAAGATTCATCCAACCTGAAGATAGACCTCAATTCTCTTCCCGCGAACAGGGCAGCGCATTCTGCAAGAGAGGGCTCAATTCCGCGGCAGGCCGTGGCGCAATCGGGCCAATGGATCGCTATCTTCTTCGGTGTGTTTCTTCTCGCTCTCACGGGAATCGCGGCGTATCGCTGGCAGAGCCGGAGTCGAATTGCGTCCACCGCCAGCGAAGCAGCGATGCGGCCGGTGCTTACCCGCCCAGCAATCGCCGTCCTCGGCTTTTACAACATTTCCGGCAAACCGGAGGAGGCCTGGATCGGGACGGCACTTTCCGAAATGATGAGCACCGAACTGGCCGCGGGCGGCAAACTGCGTCTCGTACCGGGTGAAGAGGTCTCCCACCTGCAATTGTCCGCTCCCTGGTCGCAGACGGATACGCTTAGCCCATCCACGGCTGCGCGCATCGGCACCGCGCTCAACAGCGATCTCCTGGTGCTGGGCGCCTATACCAGCCTGCCTGGCTACGGAACTCGCCAGTTACGGCTGGACGTGCGCCTGCAAGATGCAAGGACCGGTGAAATCCTGACGGAAATCGCCGAAACCGGTGGCAATCAGAACCTTTTCCAACTCGTCTCCGGCATCGGCGGAAAGCTGCGCGGGCGTGTGGGAATTCCCGATCTTCAGCAAACGGATGAGGCCGGGGTGTTCGCTTCCCTGCCGGCCAACCGCGAAGCTGCTCGCTTCTACTCTCTGGGTCTCGATCGATTACGCCTATTCGATTCGCTCAGCGCCGCGGAACTGCTAAAGCAAGCGGTCCAGGCAGACCCCACGTTTTCCCTGGCCCACTCCTTGCTCTCGGATGCCTGGCAGCAACTTGGCTATGGACAAAGAGCGAAAGAAGAAGCAAGGAAAGCCCTGGATCTGTCCGCGAATCTCTCGCAAACACAAAAATTGCTGATCGAAGGCCACTATTATGAAATTCTCGGCCAGATGGAAAAGGCCGCTTCTGCTTACCACGCGCTCTATGCCTACTACCCGGATTGTCTGGAGTGCGGCCTTTCTCTATCGGCTGCTCAAATTCAAGCCGGCCATCTTCAGGATGCCATCGCCACTCTCCACTCGCTTCGAAAATTGCCTCCCCCCCAGTCCGAGGATCCGCGCATTGATCTGAACGAACAATGGGCTGTTTCTTCCTATGATCGCCAGCGGCAATATGAACTCATTGAGAGCACTGCCCGAAAAGCAGCCGCGCGCGGACAAAAACTGCTCTACGCCAAAGCAAGAGTCTCCGAATGCACCAATCGGTTGTTTGTCGGCCGGCCCGCCGAGGCCATGGCCATGTGCGACGAAGCACGCTCGGTCTTCGAGACTCTTGGAGATCGTGCGGGAGTCGCAAGAACGCTCATGCTCAAAGCGGCCCGGCAATCCGATGAAGGCCACTATCAGCTTTCTTTGGAGACATTGGAACAAGCATCGCAGCTTGCTCGGGAGCTAGGCGGGAATGAATTACTCGGCGGCGTTTTGAACGGCATGGGCAATACCTATGTCAGGATGAACCGTCTGAATGAAGCTGCACGAAGTTTTCGAGAAGCGCACAAGAAATACGAGGAATCCGGCACCAAGAGCGGTCTTTCCGCGACAACAGCTAACCTTGCGGGCGTCCTGGTTTCCCTCGGCGATCTCCGTGCGGCCGATAAGGCGTACCAAGAAGCACTCCAGATCGATGAGTCTATTTCGCCCGTACGGGGCTGCTATGCACTTTACAGCATCGCTTCTCTCCGGCTGACGATGGGGGATATAAAAACAGCCCGCAATCACATCGAACGTGCCCTAGGAGCCTGTTCTGCACAGATGAACATGCGGCAGAACGCTTCAGCAATCAGCGTGATGGGCGATCTCTTGCAATCCGAAGACCGTCTCTCGGAGGCTCGGGAGAAGTACATGGAAGCGCTGGACATCTACACCAAAACCGATGCGCAAGACATGATTCCCGGCATGCAAATGAATTTGGCGCAGGTTGCCCTGGATCAAGGACATACTGCCGATGCGAAGAAAGCTCTGCGGGATCTGTCTGCCGTCTTTGAACGACAGAAGGATTCGGGCGGCGCAAGTAGCGCTCTCTTGTTTCTCAGCCGCGCTTTCCAGGCGGAAGGACAACTGGATGACGCGCGCACGAGCCTGCTCCGTGCGGAACAGATCGGGCACTCAGTTCCCGATTGGACGCTTGCCATGAGCTTGGCGATTCAAGATGCCCGGCTGAAAACCGCCACCGCTTCCACAGCAAAGGTTTCGAGCAGGGCTTTTGCAGCCGCCAGGACACATCTTCAAACGGTTTTCGCCGCTGCGCGAAAACAGGGAAATTATGCCGTGGAGTGCGATGCCCGCCTTGCGCTCGGCGAACTTGAGCTCCACGCCAATCCTACCTCCGCCCGCGTTCAACTGGAGACCCTTTCCAAGGAAACCCACGACCGCGGCTTGGAACTGGTCTCGCGCAAAGCCGCGCAACTTCTTTCCTCCGTTCAAGTCCTCCGTCGCTAGCCCAGCCGGGCAAGATTGCCCCGGGCGGCCTGTGCCCTTGAGCGATTCCTTAAGAATCGTAGCCGGGGCCGCCAGGCGACCCGCACTCTTTCCACAGCTTTTCCCAATTCCAGATCCCGGACGTCACCCGGATCGGCAACGGGAATCCGAGCTGATGCGCGAGCATGCACACCTGCCCGCGATGGTGGGCTTCGTGAGAAAGCATGTAGCACAGCATTTCCGGGCCCACCGGCCAAGGCGAAGCCCAGCCGTCTCTGCGAAACTTCTCGACGCGGCCCCCACAACCGCCGAGTGCTTCGGCGAGCATCTCCGCGCAGCGAGCGGCGCTCTTGGCCAATCCCGCGCGGGCCTGCCGCGGCGTGCAGTGCGCGCGGTGGAGCTGTGGTGGAATCTTCAGGTGCGGAGCTGTAAGCCTGACCCACTTGCAGCGGACATTGTGCATGTGCGTGAAGATCGCCGCAATGGTGCGGAGCTTGCCGGGCGGTTTGGCTCTCCAGGCGGCAGGGTCAAGATGTTCGATAAGAATATGGTTCATGCGATCATTGGCGGCAAAGATCTGCACTGCGGCTCGGCCCAGTTGAGTGCGAAGGTGAGTGTGAACCTTGTGTTGACGCATGGTCACGGCTCTCTACTCCTTGACCTATAATACTTCCGAGCCGTCGGCAAACCGGAACTAATCTCGAACAGGATACCGACGAGAGCCTAAGTCCCGATTAGCGCGGTGATCTTAATTGGTCGAGTCGTCAAACCCTCCCTGTTGACCGCATGGTGGTCAAGCCTGTTCTTTCGCGCTGCAGCAGGACGAGTTCGCTTTCATCGCCTTTGCGGCAAAGAATCGCTTGAGATTCTCGGGGATCACCTCCGCCCGCGGAGGCATCGGCACATCCTCTTTCGCACCATACACGGCGGCCAGAATCGCGTCCACGATCATCGGCACCGGGGCGACGGTATGCTCTTTGCCCCGGTAAAGCCACACTCGGCAATCAATACTCCCCTCGCAGCCGCAGGCCTCACTGCAGGAAGCGCAACTGCTTTCGCGTAGTTCCAGCGCGAGGTCCCGGCCATTGACTCGGATGGTGGGCGAGGAGACAAAGCCCAGTTCACGCGCCTTGTTTTCAGTGTCGACGAGAATCTTACGCACCGTCACTTGCGCGCCCGCGGATTCCAAAACGCTCCGGACAGTTTGGAGGGCTGTCTCCAGATTCACATCCGTCCCCTTGCACCGTGGGCATACGTCGAGATCAACGAACAGGAAGTCGATTTCTATCTTCTGCCTGGTTTCTTGGTGCGTGGTTTTCGTCATCGTTTTTCTCCGGGGAGATAACGATTGAAACTACGGGGAGGTGAGCAGAGATTCGCATTTGCGCTCCCGAGGGATCTAGCAACAGATTAGGCCTGCGCTCGTTATGTTTCAATAGCTAGCCAAAACCGAAGCTCGCTACAGGCTTTGGCTGATGATTGGAATAACTCCCGTATAACGCGCTAACCGGACAACTGGAAGCTTGCTCGTTTTTCTTCGCGGCTGCGGGTGGAATTTGTGCCCGAAACGAACGAACGGGCATCGATGGAAGTCGTTGAAAACAAACTGCTCAATGAAGTGGCGCGCCTGAGAGGGTTCGAACCTCCGACCTCTGGTTCCGGAGACCAGCGCTCTATCCATCTGAGCTACAGGCGCGCAAAGCGCGGCGAAAGGAGCCGCGCAGACTTTTATTGTAACCTTTCGGGCGGCACGGTGCCAGAGGAGAGCGCGGCGGGGCGGCGAAGCGGAAAGGCTGGCGGAGAGTTCAGCCCTTGGCGCGATTTCGAATCTGGCGAGCCAGCTTTTCAATCTCTTCCGTTTTGCGCAGAAGACTAACGGAAAGGATGACGGTGGAATCGGTTTTTTCCACTTCCTTTTTGAGGTCCGAAGCGAGCTGGAAAAGATGCTCCACGTTCTTACGGATGTCCTTCTGATTTTCCTCGAGAGCGGCTTTGGCGGCCTTGGCGGCAGGGCCGGGGTCGGGAGGTTCATCGGGGTCGGCGGCCCGCTGGGCGGGATTCTGCGCGGCCAGGAATGGCGAAGCGGCCAGCATCGCCGCGCTGGCGGCCGTTACGGCTTGCAGGAAACGTCTGCGGTCACTGGCCATCGCCAACCTCCCCAAGGAGCCATCGCCGGGGAATTCCGGGGCCCTTGCCGCTTTTAATGGTATACAATTCCTGCCGATGAATACCACGATGTCCCAACAATTTTTATCCTGGGCGGAATTCAAGGTGGCCAATGCGCTGCACCTGGCGGGCGTTGTTCTGGTGGCGCTGCTGCTGAACCGGCTGCTGCGGCTGACGACGAATCTGATCATCAAGCCAGCCGGTTCTGCGGCGCGCAGCGCGCAATTGCGGGAGCAGCAGACGCGCACGCTGGCGGCGGTGGCCTACAGCACGGGGAGCAAGCTGGTGTGGGCGGCGGCGCTGCTGATGGCCTTGCCGGAGTTCGGCATCAACGTGACGCCGGTGGCGGCGATTGCGGGGCTGGCCAGCCTGGCGCTGGGATTCGGGGCGCAGAACACGGTGCGGGATATCATCAGCGGATTCACCATCGTCATGGAGGATCAGTTTATCGTCGGGGACACCATCCAGTTCGGGACGATTGTGGGGCGGGTGGAACATCTGACGCTGCGGCGAACGGTGCTGCGGGATCTTTCCGGAGGGCTGGTCACGATTTCGAATGGGGAGTTGCGGGTGGTCTGCAATTTGAACCGGGACTGGTCGCAGGCATTCGTGGATGTGGGGCTGGCCGCGGAATATCCGATTGAAAAAGCGCTGGCGGCTTTCGAAACGGCGGCGGGGGGGCTCCGCGCGGACCCGGTGTGGGCGCCGGCGCTGGTGGATGGGCCGCGCGTTCTGGGGGTGCAATCCTACGAACGCACGGGCTGCACGGTGCGCTTGCAGGTGCGCACGGCGCCGATGCGGCAGGACGAAGTGGCGCGGGAACTGCGGCGGCGGATACAGATGGAATTTCAGAAGCAGTCCATTCCCCTGGTGGACGTGCAGCGCGTGGAATGGAAGGCGGGCGCAGGACCGGGAGACTGAGCCGGCGGGGAACCTTTCCCTTGTGTGCGGCCGCGCTGGATTCTTCCTAATCTACATTTACGGAATCGAAGGAAGCAGCGGCAGCCTGCTCGGCAGGCGCGGCGGCGGAGCGCGTGGCGAAAACCGCGATCATCATGCCGATGAAGAGGAGCAGGCCGGCAAGGATGTACGGAGCGCCAGGAAGATGAACGGAGAGCTTGGGCGCGATGGAGAAAGCGAAAACCTGGGTAAAGAGAAGCGGACCCACGAGGCCGGTGATGGCGCGGAGGCTGCTGATGGCGCCCTGGAGTTTGCCCTGGGCGGAAGCGTCCACGCGGCGGGACATGAGGGATTGCAAGGCGGGACCGGAAACGGCCCACAGGGCGATGAGCGGAGCGGCGAGGAAGAGCATGCGCCCGCGCGAAGCTCCAGCAAAACCGAGGAATCCGATCAATCCGAAGGAGAGGCCATAGAGCAGGCCGCGGCGCTCGCCGAGGCGCTTGATGACCACGCCGACGAGGCCGCCGGAAACGATGGCGGTAAAGACGCCGATGACGGCGAGAGCCAGACCGACGGTGCGGGCGTCCCAGCCATAGCGATAGTCGGTATAGAGAACAAAAACGCTGGGGAGAGACTGGTGCGCGAGATTATGGAGAAAAATCACCAGTGCCAGGCTGCCCAGTTCGGGATGGGAGCGCAGAAGAGTGAGCGAGCCGAGGGGGTTGGCCAGGTGCCAGGCGCTCTTGGCGCGCTTTTCCGCGGGCAGAGATTCCGGGAGGATGAAAAATCCGTAGAGGGCGTTGGCCAGGCTGAGCGCCGCGGCGGCCCAGAAGGGATAGCGGAGATTGTGCGCGCCGAGCAGACCGCCCAGCGCCGGACCGATCACGAATCCGATGCCGAAGGCGGCGCCCAGCAAGCCGAATTTTTTGGCGCGGCCTTCGGGCGGAGTGACGTCGGTGATATAGGCGTAAGCCGTGGAAACATTGGAGGTGGTGACGCCGGAGATGAGGCGGCCGACGAAGAGCCAGCGCAGCGAAGGAGCCAGGGCCATGAAGACATAGTCGATGCCGAGGCCGGCGCAGGAAAGCAGGATGATGGGGCGGCGGCCGAAACGGTCCGACCAGGCGCCGATGAGCGGAGAAAACAGGAACTGCATGGCGGCCCAGGCAAAGCCGAAATAGCCGACGATGGAAGCGGCGCTGGCGATGCGCCCGCCTTCAAACTGCACGACCAGCTTGGGAAGCACCGGAGCGATGATGCCGAAGGCCAGGAAATCCAGCGCGACGGTGATGATGATGAAGAAGAAAGCGGCGCGGCCGTGCTGGCCATTCGTGGATGCGGGAGAAGTTTCGCCCCCCGGGGAACTCTGCTGAAAGGACAATGCACGCTCCTGGTTCTTTCTGATAGTAGCGCATGGGAGAGAAAGTCTCCAATGCCGGCCCGGTTTGCGCGGAAAGAGGAGGGAGGCAGCGGGCAATCGATCGCGGGAACTTTTCGGCGAGTTTTGAGGAAGTACCTGAGGCGGGGTTGCTTCGCCCGGGGGAGCCTGCTGATTGGGGTAACTTTAGCGACGGCGATTACGTCCGAATGGAATGGGCAGCCGGATGGAGAAAGGAAGTTCAGTGATGCGCGCAAGACAAATCTTATCGTTTAGCTTCGTGCTCTTATTCGCGGGAACGGCCGCGCAGGCGCAGGCTCCGGCGGCCACACCGGAGCAGAGCCGGGAACAAGGAGCGTCTCCGGCTGGCCAAAAGCAGGAGCGAACGGGCCGGGGCGAGGAACGAGGACAGCCCTTATTCGGGAAGATCACGGCGATTAGCGGCGAATCTCTGGAACTGAGCAAGCCGAACGGCACGAGCGCGTCCCTGAAGATCACCGGGAAGACGGAATTTCGCAAGGACCGGCAACCCGCCAAACTGGCCGATTTCAGGGTGGGAGACATGGTCTTCGTGCGCGCCGAGGAAGACGCGGCGCATAGCCTGACCGCCGTGCTGATCGGCGGGCGCAGCGGCGGCGGTGGCGGGCCGCAGGGAGGCGGCCGGGGATTCGGCGGCGGGATGTTCGGGGAGATGGGCAAGGACTTTGTGGCCGGCGAGGTGAAGTCGGTGGACGCACCGAGGATAACGGTGCTGCGGCCGGACGGCGTGACGCAGACGCTGGAGCTGAGCGAAGAAACATCGCTGCGCCGGGGGAGAGAAAGCATTACGATGGCAGACATTCAGCCGGGCGATCACCTGATGGCGCGCGGGGCCGTCCAGAACAATGTTTCCGCGCCGAAGAACGTCGCGGTCTTTTCCGCGGAGGAATGGAGGCGCATGCAAGAGATGCGCCGGGGAAAAGATTTTTCCGGGAAAGAGCCTTCCGCACCCGCTAAGAGCGATCCACCGAAACAATAATTGACTCACGGAGCCGATGACTTGAAGTGTATTTCTCATGGTGTTCTCTTGCTTCCTCTCGGCGCGGTGCTGCTGGGCGCGAGCGTGCGGGCGCAGGAAACTCCCCTGCCGGCGGTTGCGGCCGCAGCGGACGCCGGGCAGGCTGCCGCCGCGAGCTACGAAATCAGCGGGGCGGCGCGAAGCGGGAAAACGCCGCTGCCCGGCGCGACCGTCAGCGCCGCCAACACGCTGACCGGGAAAAAGTTTGCGGCGGTCACCAACGCCGAGGGCAAGTTTGAATTGCGGGGCATGGCGCGGGGACGCTACGTGGTGCGCATCGAGTTCATGGGATTCGCCACGTTCACGCAGGAGGTGGTGCTCAACCCGGAAAATCTTTCCGCGAAAGTGGATGCCGAACTGCTATTGGCTTCCCGCCAGCAGCAACAGACCGCCGGCGGCAACGCTGCGCTGGCGGCGATGGGGCGCGGCTTTCAGAGCCTGGCGCTGGACAGTTCGCTCTCCTCGATGGGCGGCGGACCGGGCAACGGCGACCTGGCGAGTTTGCCCTTGAATGGAGCGGGAGTGGATGCGCCAACGGAATCCGTCAGCGTGAGCGGCGCGCAGGGACAGACGCAGGAGTTTGGCGGCGGCAGCGAGGAAGAGATGCAGGAGCGCATGCGGGAGTTTCGCGAGCGCATGCAGCGGGAAGGCGGCGGCCCGGGAGGCGGAGGGGGAGGCCACGGGGGCGGACCCGGCATGATAGGCATGGGAGGCATGCGGCGCGGCCTCAACATCAATCAACCGCACGGCGTGCTCTATTTTTCCAACGACAATGCGGCGCTGGACGCGCGCTCCTATTCGCTCACCGGAATACCCGCGGAGAAACCGGGATACAACCAGGGGCGCTTCGGGGCCAACGTGGGAGGCCCGCTGCGCATTCCGGGGATTTTCGACGGAGGCGGGAAATGGTTTTTCTTCGCGGGGTGGAACGGGCAGCGCGGCAGCGCTCCCTATGATGTCTTTTCCACCGTGCCGACGGCCAGCGAACGCGGCGGGGATTTTTCCAATTCCGCCTACCGCAGCGGCCTGCCCGTCCAGATTTTTGATCCGCAAACCGGCCTGCCCTACCAGTTCAATGGCGTGCTCAATCAGATTGATCCCGCACTGATCAGTCCGGCCGCGAATTCTCTTCTGCAATACATTCCGCTGCCGAACATGGCCGCCAGCGCTTCCGGCCAGAATGTTCACTATGTCACTTCATCGGCCAGCAATTCGGATGCGCTCAACCTGCGCATCGTGCACAACTTCGGCGCGGGTGGCGGACCCGGCTTCGGTCCCTTTGGAGGAGGCGGCGGGCGAGGTGCACGCAACAACATCAATATGGGGCTGAACTGGTCGCGCAATTCGAGCGACATCGTCAATCCATTTCCTTCGCTGGCCGGGGGCACGGGGACGCAGGGCCTCAACGCCAGCGCCGGATGGGTCTACGGCAAGGGGCGCGCGACGAATATGTTCCGCGTCAATTACAACCACTACCACGTTTCCGTCACCAATCTTTATTCCAACTTCGTTGATACCGCCGGACCGGGCGGCGCGGGCATCACCGGAATTTCCAGCGATCCCTTCGACTGGGGCCTGCCGGGAATCAGTTTCACGTCCTTTGCCGGCCTCAGCGATCCCACGCCGCGCCGCGAACTGGACCAGACCTACACGCTCTCCGATACGGTTTCCTGGAATCGCGGAAAACACAACCTGCGTTTCGGCGGTGACTACCGGCGCATCCTGCAAAGTTTCCGCTCGGCCAGAAACGCCGAGGGCAAATTTGTTTTCACGGGCTTCGCCACATCGCAATATGCGCCGGGGGGCACGCAGCCCCTGCCGGGCACGGGCGATGACTTCGCCGACTTCCTGCTGGGCTTTCCGCAGCAGACCTCGCTGCAGTTCGGCGCGAGTTCCTACAATTTCCGCGCCAACGCGTTCAACCTGTTTTCGCAGGACGACTGGCGCTTCCGCCCCAATCTCTCCTTCAATCTCGGCTTGCGCTACGAATACACCGGCCCGTACACCGAAGCGCAAAATCGCATCGCCAATCTGGACGTGGCGGCGGGATTCAGCGCGGCCGCTCCCGTGCTGCCCGGACAAACCGGCCCCTACAGCGGAACATTTCCGGCTTCCCTGGTGCGGCCCGACCGCAACAATTTCGCGCCGCGCGTGGGCATCGCCTGGCGTCCGGACAAAAAGACCGTGGTGCGCGCCGGATACGGGATCAACTACAACCTTGCGCAATACGGTGTGCTGATTCAGAACTTCGCTTTCCAGCCGCCCTTCGCCAATACCGCCACGAACGTCACTGACGTCACCGGGCTCACCGGCGGGACGCCGCTGACGCTGGTGAACGGCTTTCCAGCGGCAGCAGGCAGCACAGTCACCAACAATTTCGGCGTGGCCCCCGACTACCGGCTGGGGTACGCGCAGATCTGGAATCTCGACGTGCAGCGCGAATTGCGCGGCGGAGTGATCCTGAGCGCGGGCTACAACGGAGCGAAAGGAACGCGCCTGGACACGCAGCGCGCGCTGGCCATCGCCGGCGGCCAGCCCTTTCTCTACGAATCCTCCGAAGGCAATTCGATTCTGCACGCCGCTTCCATTCGGGTGCGCAAGCGGATGGCGCATGGGATCGGACTGAGCGCGCAGTATGTCTTTTCGAAATCACTGGACAACGCCTCTTCGATCGGCGGCGGGGGAAGCGTCGTGGCGCAGGATCCTTCCAACATCTCCGCCGACCGCGGGCATTCGAGTTTCGACCAGACGCACAAGTTCACCGGAAACTGGAGCTACGAGCTTCCCCTGGGCGAAACCCACCGCTTCGCGCAGAAAGGTTTTCAACGCAAACTCATTTCCGGCTGGCAATGGAACGGCGACTTCACCGCCGGCTCTGGCGCCTATTTCACGCCGCGCGTTCTCGGCGGTGGCGCCGACATTTCCCGCGGCGCAAGCGGCTCGCTGCGCGCCAATCGCGTGGCCGGGCAGCCGCTCTCGACCGGCAATCCGACGACGCTCGAATGGTTCAACACGGCGGCGTTTTGCGCTCCTAGCGCCACGTGCGTAAACTCCGGCGGTTCAAGCTTCGGCGATGCCGCGCGCAACAGCATCGAGGGGCCCGGACAATGGGTCATCAACATGAGCATGAGCCGCACCATTCCCTTCAAGGAATCCCGCGCGCTGGAATTGCGCATTACCGCCAATAACGTTTTTAACGCCGTGCGCTTCACTGCTCTCAACACAGCCGTAAATTCCCTCACGTACGGCGAAGTCACGGGAACCGGCGACATGCGCCGCATCACGTTGCAGGCGCGTTTGCGCTTCTGAGGAATCATGGACATGGGCAGATGGAAAAGACTGACTTTACTGTTCGCCGCGGGCGGCCTGCTTCTGCAAACCGCGCCGCGCGCCGCTGCACAGCAGGCGGAGCAGCCCTACGCCAGCCCGGTCCGGCTGCGGGCCACCACCGAACTGGTCCTGGTCAACGTGGTGGCGCGCGATAAAAACGGGAATCTCGTCCGCGATTTGAAGAAGGAAGATTTCACTCTTCTGGAAGACGGCAAGATGCAGGAGATTTCCTCCTTCGATTTCGAAAATGTCGAGATGCTCGCCGCCGGCCCGGCCGAGCCGGCCATCTCCGGCGCCGCGGAGCCGGGGACGGGAGCGCTGCTGCATGCGGGGAAATCGGCTGCACCAGCACTGGATGCCCGTCACCCTTCGGCGCCAGACTGAGCAGCGGCAAGGCGCCGATGAACGCGCCAAGCTCGTGGATCGCCCGGCCTTCCAGAAACATCAGGGTTCTTGACGGCGGGCGCAGCCTCTCGGCGGTAGCGGGCATCGTATTTCCTCGTCACAGCCAAGCCTCATTGGGCCGGCATTAGTCAGGTTTGGGAAACGCGGCTCTCACGCAATTCGTTTCGCAATGCAACAATTCCTGGAGAGCTATGACGCCGATTCCATCATTCAAGCGGCTGCCATCGAATCGGACAATAGGTCTCAACACGTAAAACGATCCCAGTGATCTAAAAGTCACAATGACCGCAGCAGGAATTCGGCGGTGTAGAGCGCAAGTCCC
>JAIQGC010000026.1 GCA_020072805.1 Terriglobia bacterium | reverse complement strand
CGAACCGACGGCCGAAGATTCGTTGGCGGCCATCTTGGCGCGCAGCAAGTTGGGGATGGCGATAGCCGCGATGATCAGAATGATCGCCACGACGATCAGAAGTTCGATAAGTGAAAAGCCCTTCTGCTTCTTAGACATTTTTAAACTCTCCTTGAAATTTGGCGTTCCTACCAGATGCCTTGTAGTGAGCAAGTATGGCACCAAACTATTCTCTGCTTCTAAATATAGCATGAAAGGGCGTAAGCTGTTGATTATATTGATTGTATTAAATTTCCGTCTTTTGTTTACAGTTGAATATTTTCGCATTCCCCTAAAATATGACGTTTTTTGTCACCCGATTTTGACTGCCTGGACTGCATGTCCGCGGATCTCACTTCCTGGGAAAAGACGGCATATGCCGGGCAGTCGATTCTTTCACGCTTCAAACATTGTGTTTCTTGGCGTAGTGGCGGAAAGAGCGGTAACTGATTTTGAGGAGTTCCGCTGCGCGTGTACGCACGCCTCCAGCGGCTTCAAGGGCGGCTTGCAGATAGCGTCGTTCGGTTTCAGCGATCTGCATTTCGAAATCCAAGCCTTCCACGGACAGGTGCAGGGCCCCATTGCCGCCTGCATCCATGGGCGTCTCGTAACCGGCAATGCGGCTGGGCAGCACGCCTAGGGAGACTTCCGAGCTGGTCTCGAGGGCCACGGCGCGCTCCATGGTATTTTCCAGTTCGCGCACATTGCCCGGCCACTCGTAAGCTTCCAGGCGGCGCATGGCCTCGGCGGAAATCCCCTGGATGGGCTTGTTCATCTCCTTCTGAAATTTCCCCAGAAAGTGGCGCGCTAGCATGGGGATATCCTCGCGGCGTTCGCGCAGGGACGGCAGGTGGATGGGGATGACGCTCAAGCGGTAGTAGAGGTCCTCGCGGAAGCGGCCCTCGGCGATCTCTTTTTCAAAGCTCTTGTTCGTCGCGGAGATTACGCGCACGTCCACGTCGGCCTCCGCGGCGCTGCCCAGAGGGCGCACTTTGCCTTCCTGCAGAACGCGATAGAGCTTCACCTGCATGGTCAGGCTCATGTTCCCGATCTCATCCAGGAAGAGCGTTCCCTGGTTGGCGGCCTGGAAGAGCCCCTGGCGGTTTTCATTGGCCCCGGTGAAAGAGCCTTTCATGTAACCAAACAGCTCCGATTCCAGAAGGCTTTCCGGGAAGGCCCCACAATTGATAGTGATGAAAGGGGCGGAGGAACGTGCGCTGTTTTCGTGAATGGCCCGGGCCACCAGTTCTTTTCCGGTACCGCTCTCTCCGGTGATCAGGATGCGGCTACTTTGCGGGGAGACCGTCTGAATCAGGTCAAAGATGGTGCGCATCTTGGGGCTTTCCCCGATGATGTTGTCCAGGCCGGTCAGCCGGCGCAATTCGCGGCGCAGAAATCCAGCTTCCTTTTTCAGCTGGAGATTCGCGGCGGCATCGCGCACCGTGCGGCGCACCTGGTCCACCAGGTCGTGATCCTTGATTACATAGCGGTCCGCGCCGGAATTGATCGCTTCGATGGCCGTTTCCAGTGTGGGAACCCCGGTAATCAGCAGAAAGAAGCAGTCCGGGGACATCTCTTTGACGAACTTCAGCAGGTCCACCCCGCTGGCGCCGGGCATGCGCATATCGGAGATCACGATATCGAATATTTGCGACTCAACCTTGCGCCGCGCGGCCTCCACCGAGGATGCCAACTCCACCTTGTGCCCTTCCTTGCGCAGGGCAATCTCGAGCAGTTCGCAGATGGATCGCTCATCATCAACTATTAGAATTAGCGCCATAACCTTCCGTTTCCAATCCCTGTGGAGGCCGCGCGACTCAGGCCGCCCGGGGCAGCTCCACGACGAACTCTGCGCCCTCGTTCTTCTCCGAACTCACGCTGATTTTGCCGCTGTGCGCCTGCACAATCTGATACACGATGGACAGGCCCAAGCCCGTCCCGCCGTCGAAACCCGACTGCAGAGGCTCGAAGATTTTGGCCCTCTGGCGCGGTTCCAGACCCACCCCGGTGTCGCGAAATGCGATGCGCAGCCAGAACTTGTGCGGTTCCAGGCGCACGGTAAGGGTTCCGCCGTCGGGCATGGCCCGCAGCGCGTTCTCGCAGAGATTCCAGAACACCTGCTTCATGCGGCTGCCGTCCACGCGGGCCAGCAGCGGCTGGGAGTCAAACTCGCGCACGATGCGATACCTGTCTTTCAGTCCGGGCTTTTGCTCGATCAGCGTCAGGGTTTCCTCGAGCAGCGTGCGCACATCGGCTTCCTGAAATTCGTAGGTCTTCTCGCGGGAATAGTTCAGGAAATCAGTAATGATGTGGTTCAGCCGCTCCGATTCCCGGGGCCCAACTCTTTGACCGCACCGGCCATGGCCGCCAGTGGCTGGCGAATTTCGTGCGCAATGGCCGCCGAAAGGCGCCCCAGAGCGGCCATGCGCTCTTTGGTGGCCACTTCCTGCTCCAGGCGGCGCAACTCGGTCAAATCCTGAAAATTAAACACAAACCCTTTTTGTTCCGGATTGCGGGAACGCAAGGGAGAGACCGAGATCCCCACGTAGCGTTTTTCCCCTTCGGGCGTCAGGAAATCGATTTCCCGGCGGACAACCATGACCCCGTGGCTGTCCTTCTGCCCCGGCAGCCAGAGAGCGGGAAATTCTTCCGCCAGATTCACCCCGCGCAACTCCTCGAAACGAAAGCCGAGAATTTCCTCCCCCGTGCGATTGAGCAGCAGGACATGGCCCTGCTGGTCGGTGGTGATCAGACCACCGCGCATGGAGTGAATGATGTCCTCGGTAAAGGTGCGCAGGTCCAGCAGCTCTTCCCGCTGCTCATCGAGTTCCTGCCCCTTTTTCTGAAGCGACTCGGAGAGCAGGCTGGTCAAATAAGCCACCGCGAAAAAACCGACGATGTGACTGAGGAACCAGATGCGCAGACCGTCAGGCGCCGGTTCGGCCAGATAGGTCTGCGGGATGATTCCCGAATAGGAAAAAACAGCCAACATGGCCAGGAAGAGCAGGCAGATGCCCGCAGTGGCAAAGGCCAGGTAGCGGCTGAAGAGAATGCTGCTGACGATGATCACCAGCAGGTACAGGGAAATGAAGTGGCTTTCCTGGACCCCGGTGGCGTAGACCAGGGCGGTAATCACGGCAATATCGGTGGCCACCTGCGCATAGCCCTGCCAGCGGCGCCGAGGGGTAACGCGAATCAGGACGACATGCAGGAGACCGAGCATGATCCAGGCCACAACCAGGGGAAGGACATAGCGGCTGGCGGAAGCGCCGGACTCGTACTGTGGCCAAACTGCCGCCACGCCAAGGATGAGCGTGACCATTAGCAGGCGGACCCGCGTCAGCCAGGGCAGCCAGTCCCGTGTTGGATGCGATTGTTCCATCGGTTTCCAGTGAAGACTCTTCCACTCGCTTGCCGGTGTGCCGGCGTCCGCCCGTGGATCTCCCTCACCAGCCAGGACGGCCCGATCTTATTTGCCGCTCAGCTTACCGATCAGGGAGAACAGCGGCAGGTACAAGGAAATGACGACCCCGCCGACGACGGTTCCCAGAAAGACGATCATGATGGGCTCCAGGGCGGTCAAAAGGTCCTTTACCGCGGCATCCACTTCTTCCTCATAGAAGTCCGCGATTTTTGAAAGCATGGCATCCATCGCGCCGGTCTGCTCGCCCACCGCGATCATCTGCGTAACCATACCGGGAAACACGTTGGCGTCCTTCAGCGGGTCGCTGAGCGTTTTTCCTTCTTCGAGCGACTTGCGCACCTTCAGCAGGGCCTGCTCAATGACCGCATTGCCCGCAGTACGCGCGGTAATGTCCAGACCTTCCAGGATGGGCACGCCGCTGGCGATCAGCGTTCCCAGTGTACGTGTGAACCGGGCCACGGCGATTTTTCTGAGCAGCGGGCCGACCAGCATGATTTTCAGCAGGAGGGAATCCAGGACGAGCCGCCCCTGCGGCGTAGCGTACCAGGTCTTGATGGCAAACCCGGCGCCAGCCGCAAACACCACGATCATAAAACCGTAGATGCTGCCGATAAAGTTACTGAGATTGATTACAATCTTAGTGGGCAGGGGCAGATCCACTCCCAACCCGGCGAACAACGTGGAAAATACCGGAACCACCTTCCACAGCAGCAAAATGATGACGCCCCCGGCCACCGACAGCACGCCGACCGGATAGACCATCGCGGATTTCACGGCGCGCTTCAGCTTCACGTCCTTTTCAATGTAGCCCGCCAAGCGCTGCAGAATGGTGTCCAGGATACCGCCCGTTTCGCCGGCCTCCACCATGTTCACAAAGAGCGCGTCGAAAACCTTGGGGTACTGCTTCATCGCCGCGGAGAGCGTTGTGCCGCCTTCCACCGACGCGCGCGTACCCGTCAGGACCTTCTGGAATACAGGATTTTCCTGCTGGCTGGCGAGAATTTCCAGACACTGCACCAGGGGAAGACCGGCGTCAATCATCACCGAAAACTGGCGCGTGAAAATGGCCAGCTCTTTCGAGTCGATGCCGCCTCCGAACGTGGGCAGGTTGAATTCCTTGCCCTTCTCCGACATCTTTGTCGCGGTAATCTGCTGGCGCCGCAGGAGATTCTGCAGTTCCGCCTTATTGGCCGCGGTCATTTCTCCGCTGACGCTGGCCCCGGCCCTGTCGGTGCCTCGATATGTAAAAACCGGCATGTTCTTGGCCCTCCTTAAATATTTTTCCCCGCAAAACCGCCCAACCCGTTAAACCTATCGGCGCACGGGCGCCTTGGCTCCCGCTCCGCCCGGCGCGCCCGTCACACCGCGATTGATCATGTCCTGCAGTTCATCGGGATTCGAGGAACGCAGCAGGGCCATCTCCATGGTGATTTCCTTGGCGAAATAAGCCGTGGCCAGGCTCTGGTTAAACGTCTGCATGCCCGAAGCCCCCGTGCCCGTCTGCATGGAGGAGTAGATCTGGTGAATTTTGTCCTCGCGAATCAGGTTGCGGATGGCTGGAGTGGGCACCAGAATTTCCATGACCATGGAACGGCCGCGGCCATCGATGCGCGGCAGCAGGGCCTGACAAAGAACGCCTTCGAGCACCATGGAAAGCTGGGCTCGGATCTGTGACTGCTGGTGCGACGGAAAAACGTCAATGATGCGGTTGATGGTAGAGATCGCCGAATTGGTGTGCAGAGTGGCGAAGGTCAAGTGGCCCGTTTCGGCGATGCGCAGCGCGGACTCAATCGTCTCCAGGTCGCGCAATTCGCCGATCAGCACCACGTCGGGGTCTTCGCGCAGAGCGGCGCGCAGGGAATTGGCGAAGGAGTGCGTGTCGGAGTGCACTTCGCGCTGGTTCACCAGGCATTTCTTGTGATTGTGTAGAAATTCGATGGGATCCTCGATCGTGATCATGTGCTCTTCGCGATCGTTATTGATCTTGTCCAGCATGGCCGCGAGCGTCGTGGACTTCCCCGAGCCCGTCGGTCCGGTCACCAAAATCAGCCCGCGCGGCTTGTCGCACAGGCCCTTGACCACCGGAGGCAGCTTGAGCGCCTCGAATCCCTTGATCTCCCAGGGAATGGTGCGGAATACGGCGGCGACGGCCCCGCGCTGATTGAAGATGTTGCCGCGGAAGCGCGCCAAGTTCTTCAAGCCGAAGGAAAAGTCCAGCTCCAAATTTTCCTCGAAGCGGTGCTTCTGTGCGTCGGTCAGCACGCTGTAGGCCAGCGACTTCGTGTCCGCAGCGGTCAGCGGAGGCATATCCAGCGGACGCAAGTGTCCGTGCACGCGGACGCGCGGCGCGCTGTTGGTGGTGATATGCAGGTCGCTCCCGCCCATCTCGATCATCTTTTTCAAAAGCTCACTGAGTGTAATGCCAGCCATGTTCGGTCAAACCTCTCCTATAACACCGTCTCGCGAAGCACTTCTTCCAGCGTGGTCACTCCGTCCATCACCTTGATCAGGCCGCTGCGCCGCAGGGAAATCATGCCCTGCTCGACCGCCTTTTTCTTCAACTCCAGCGCCGAAGCGCCCACCAGGATCAATTCTCTCAAGTCGTCATTGATTTCCATGACTTCGTACAACCCCGCACGCCCCTTGTATCCGCCCTTGTTGCAGGTGGAACAGCCCTTGCCGTGATACACCTTCACGGTTTTGACTTCCTCGGGGGTAAATCCGGCGTCCAGCAGAGCCTGCTGCGGCACATCCAGCACTTCCCGGCAATTTGTGCAGATGCGGCGCACCAGTCGCTGGGCGCAAATTACGTTCACCGAGGTCGCCACCAGGAAAGGCTCGATTCCCATGTTCATCAAGCGGCTGATGGTGGAAGGCGCATCGTTGGTGTGCAGGGTGGACAGCACCAGGTGCCCGGTCAGCGCCGCTTTGGTGGCGATTTCCGCCGTTTCGAAGTCGCGAATCTCTCCGACCAGGATGATGTTGGGGTCCTGCCGCAGGAAGGCGCGCAGCGCGGCGGCGAAGTTCAGCCCAATCTGATCCTTCATCTGCACCTGATTGACGCCCATCAACTGAAATTCCACCGGGTCTTCCGCGGTCATGATGTTGGTGTCCACGGTATTCAACTGCGACACCGACGAATATAGGGTGTTGGTTTTGCCGGAACCCGTCGGCCCGGTCACCAGCACCATGCCGTAGGGCTTCATGATGTTGCGCTGGAACTTGGTCAGGGTCTCCTGCTCGAAGCCCAGCTTGGTCATGTCCAGGCGCAGGTTTTCCTTGTCCAGCAGCCGCATGACGATTTTTTCGCCGTACAGGGTGGGCACGGTGGATACGCGGAAGTCCAGTTCCTTCTTTTTTCCCTCTGCCGTTTTGAACTTGATCATGATGCGGCCGTCCTGGGGAAGCCGCTTTTCGGCAATGTCCAGTTTGGCCATGATCTTCAACCGGCTGGAGATGGCGTCCTTCAATTTCAGCGGGGGCGTCATCACCGTCTGCAACTGGCCGTCCACGCGGAAGCGCACGCGCATTTCCAGTTCATACGGCTCAATGTGAATGTCGCTGGCACCGCGCTTCAGCGAGTCGGTCAGAATCAGGTTCACCAGCCTGATGATAGGAGCCTCTTCAGCTACTCTCTCCAGCGCCGACGCGTCCAACTGCGCTTCCTCAGCGCTCAGCTCGACGTCCGGCTCTTCATCATCCCCCAGCAGGTCGCTCATCGTCTTACTGAGGTCTTCGCTGTTGGCCGCGGCGCCGTAGAACCGCCCGATGGCATCAGTAATCGCCGATTCCGAGGCCACCACCGGCTCCACGTTGAATCCGGTCATGAACTTGATATCGTCCATGGCGAAGACGTTGGTGGGATCGGTCATGGCGATGGTCAGCACGGAACCAACGCGCGAGAGCGGAATGACCTGGTAGCGCACCGCGGTATCCTGCGGAATCAGCTTGATGACGGTGGGATCAATCTCGTAGTAGGACAGGTTGATGGAGGGCACACCGTACTGCCTGGACAGGACCCCGGTGATGTCGTCATCAGTGATATAGCCAAGCTTGGTCAGACAGCTACCCAGCTTCCCACCAGTGGTCCGTTGCTGCTCCAGAGCCTTCTGGAGCTGCTCCTGGTTGATCATTCCCTCTTTTAGTAAAATCTCGCCAAGGCGAACAGACATCCACACACTCCCAGGAAGTTTTACCCGCATCTAACCTTAGCAGAGGGGCCCGCAGCGGGAAGCGACAAATTCCGGCATGGTTTTGAAATCGCTAATACCCTGCCCGGAAGAACAGGTTAGCAAAACCAGGGCCTTCACAACCAACTGCCACTGCAGGCGCTTCTTGACTTGCGCTTGCCGGGCGGCTATCGTGCGGTTCGACAGGCGTTTTCGGCTGTGCCGCAAAAAGACACCTCCTTGACGAAAATTGTCCACGCCCCCGCACCGGCCCTTCCTGCTTCTGTTCTCCTTCAATATTATCAAGCTCTTCATTCCGCTCTCGGCCCGCAAAGCTGGTGGCCAGCCCGCACTCCCTTCGAAGTCATCATCGGAGCGATCCTCACCCAGAACACCTCGTGGACGAACGTGGAGAGCGCCATCGGCAATCTCCGCACCGCAAAACTGCTCACTCCCCGCGCCATCCTGCGCGCACCCACGGCCCGGCTGGCCCGCCTGATCCGTTCCTCCGGCTATTTCCGCCAGAAAGCGCAAAAACTGAAGGCTTTTGTGCGCTTCCTGCAGGACGACCACGGTGGTTCCCTCGCGCGAATGTTCCGGCGCCCCACCGCCGAACTGCGCGCCAGTCTGCTGGCCGTCCACGGAATCGGCCCAGAAACCGCCGACTCGATTCTTCTCTATGCCGGAAGACACCCCGTCTTCGTCGTGGATGCCTACACCCGCCGCATCCTGGAGCGTCACGGGCACGCCGCACCGCGCGAGAGCTATCAATCCATCCAGGAACGCTTTCACAGCAGCTTGCCCCGCGCGGTCTCGCTTTTCAACGAGTACCATGCGCTGATCGTTCGCACGGGAAAAGACTGGTGCCGCCCGCATTCCCCCCGCTGCGGGCAATGCCCGCTATTCCCCTTTCTCCCCTCCAATCCGCTTCCCCCCGTGGCGGTTCGCTCTCGCATGCACTATGCTCAGAGTGAGCCGGCATCCTCATGAGCCCACTGAACACCCAATTGCGCCTGCGCCTGGCCCTCGGCGGGATACTGCTTACCCTCCTTCTCGCTGCCGCTTTTACGCTCGGCTCTCTCGATGTTCCCTTCCAGTTTGGGAACTGGCGCGACGTTTTGGCCCTCTATTCCGTCTCCACCTTCATCACCGCCGCGATTCTCGTCTTTGGCCTGATCCTTATCCGCACGATCGTCCGCTTGTGGATGGAGCGCAGCAAGCAGCAGCCCGGCGCGCGCTTCAAAACCAAAATGGTTCTGGGCGCCATGGTTCTCTCCCTCCTCCCCATCCTCTTCATGTTCTTCATCAGCTATTCCCTTCTCAACCGCACATTGGCTCGCTGGTTCCCGCGCCCGCTGGAACTGGCCGTCACCGAAGCCCGCGGCCTCCTGGCGGATTCCACCGCCGCGCAGATGCAGCGCCTGGACGAAATTGCCGGCGCGGTTTCCGGGCCGCCGCTTGCTTCCCCCGGTGCGCCGGGCCGCCGAGGCGCTCTCGCGCCTCCTGCGGAATGGCCCGCCAAGGCACTTCTTCTCGGCGCCGATGCGGCGTGGCTGCTGCATGAAGACGGCAGCATTTCCCATGTTCTGCGCCGCCCTGCCGCCGAGAGGCTCGCGGAGCCCAGGACCTTGCAGTCCCCCGCCACACCACACCTCGGCCGCCCGCTTCCCGGCGGCACACCGGTCTGGCGGCTGGCCGATGAGTCCTATCTGTCGAACAATCCCGCGCCGCTTCCGCAGGGTGCCGTCCTGATCGTCGCCCGGCTCCTGCCGCCGTCCTTCTCGGCGCGTTATGCCAGTGTCGAATCACAATCCCGCGCCTACGAGGAAGGAAAACAGAATCTTCGCGCCTTGAAGACGCAGATGCTTCTCGTTCTTCTCCTCTTCACTCTGCTCCTGTTCTTCTCCGCTCTTTGGACGGCCCTCTTTCTCGCCAAACAAATCACCGTCCCCATCCTGGCTCTCGCCGAGGGCACCCGGGAGATCTCCGCCGGAAACTTCAACTATCAGGTCCCCGAACAGGCTCAAGACGAACTCGGCGTTCTGGTTCGTTCCTTCAACGCCATGACCACCCAGCTGCGCGACAGCCGCCTGCAGATTGACGAGTTCACCCGCAATCTCCAGCAGGCCGTCCAGGAGCTGGAACGCCGCCGCCAGCTCATGGAAACCATCCTCGAAAATATTCCCACCGGGGTCGTCTCCCTCGACGAACATGGCGCCCTGCTGCGCGTCAATCCCGCCATGACCCGCATCACCGGCGTCTCCGCCACCGGCATGCACAAGATTGAAGACCTGCTGGGCCCCGAGGCCGCGCATCTGGCGCAGAACATGATGCGCCGGGCCCTGCGCATGGGAGTGGTCACGCGCGAAATCGAGATCGTCGTCCAGGACCGCGTGCTGCACGCTGCCGTGACCGTCAGTTCCCTGGGGCCGCGCCGCGCCCATAGCGGCTTCGTTCTGGTGCTCGATGACCTGACCGAGGTCCTGCGCGCGCAGAAATCCGCGGCTTGGCAGGAAGTCGCGCGGCGCATCGCCCACGAAATCAAGAATCCGCTCACGCCTATACAGCTTTCCGCGCAGCGCCTGACCCGCTTCATCGAGCGCCGCGCGGAGCAGGACTCCGCCGCCCCCGACCCCGAACTCACCGCGATGGCCATGGAATGTTCGCGCCTGATCGAACGCGAAGTCTCCACCCTGGCCTCGCTGGTGAATGAATTCACCCAGTTCGTGCGCTTCCCCACGGCCCATCCGGCGCCCACCGACGCCAACGAAATTGTCCGCGAAGCCCTCGAGGTTTTCGCCGACAGGCTCGAGGGCATCAGCGTCCGTACCCATCTGCAAAGCAAGCTCCCCGTCATCCGCGCCGATGGCCGCCTGCTGCGCAGCGTCTTCGTCAACCTCATCGACAATGCCGCCGAGGCCCTGGAAAACGCGCCGCGCAAGGAAATCCATATCCTCACCAGCGCCCACGCCGATACCGACATGGTGGAAATCTGCGTGCAAGACACCGGCCACGGCATCTCCCCGGAAGACAAGGACCGGCTCTTCCTTCCCACTTTTTCCACGAAGGACCGCGGCACCGGCCTGGGTCTGGCCATCGCCGCGCGCATCATTGCCGAACATGGCGGGACCATCCGCGTCGAAGACAACCGCCCGGCCGGCTCCCGTTTTTATGTAGAATTGCCGGTGATGGATCCGCTCAGCTCTCCTTCGGGCGAACACTCCGACGGAGGCACCGCTTCCTGACCATGACTCTGCCCGCGCACATCCTGATCGTGGACGATGAAGAGGGCATCCGCGAATCCCTCGGCTCCATCCTGCGGGATGAGGGCTATCACGCCGAGGCGGTCGCTTCCGGCGAGGAAGCCCTGCAGCGTCTGGCCGCCGGCGATGTCGAGGTCGTTCTGCTGGACATCTGGCTGAAGGGCATCGACGGCCTGGAAACTCTCGGGCGCATTCAGTCTCTTGCCCACCCCCCGGCCGTGATCATCATTTCCGGCCACGGCAATATCGAAACGGCGGTGCGCGCCACCAAGCTCGGCGCTTTCGACTTTGTCGAAAAGCCCCTCTCGCTCGAACGCATCACCGTGCTGGTGCGCAACGCCATGCAGCAGCGCCACCTGCAGGATGAAAATCAGAACCTGCGCGCGGAACTGGGCCAGCGCCATCAGGTCATCGGCGATAGCGTGCCCATGAAAGCGCTCCGCCAGCAGATCGCGGTCACCGCACCCACCAACGGCCGCGTGCTTATTTACGGCGAAAGCGGCACCGGCAAGGAACTGGTGGCCCGCGCCCTGCACGCCGCCAGCCTGCGCTGCAACGGCCCCTTCGTGGAAATGAACTGCGCCGCCATCCCCGAAGAACTCATCGAATCCGAACTCTTCGGCCACGTCAAAGGAAGCTTCTCCGGGGCCACCGAGGATAAGATCGGCAAATTTCAGAAGGCCGACGGCGGCACGCTGTTCCTCGACGAAGTCGGCGACATGAGCCTGCGCACCCAGTCCAAGGTTCTGCGCGTGCTCGAACAGCAGCGCTTCGAGCCCGTCGGCTCCAATCAAACCGTCACCGTGGACGCCCGGGTCATCGCCGCCACCAACAAAAATATCGAACAGGAAATCTCCCGCGGAGCCTTCCGACAGGATCTCTTCTACCGCCTGAACGTGATCCCCTTCCTCGTCCCGCCCCTGCGCGACCACAAGACCGACATTCCCGCTCTCGCGCGCCATTTCCTCGCAGAATTCTGCGCCGATTACGGCCGCCGCCTCAAGGAAATCTCCCCCGCGGCCCTGGACATCCTCATCCGTTATCCCTGGCCCGGCAACGTACGCGAACTGCGCAACCTCGTCGAGCGCATGGTCATCATGTGCCCGCAGCAGCGCATTGACCCGCACCATCTGCCGCCCGAGCTTTTTCGCGGCGCCTCCGAAAGCCCGCAGCAGCCCTATGCCACGCTGCAGGAGGCCCGCAGCGCCTATGAGCGCGAATTCATTCTGAGGAAATTACAGGAAAATCGCTGGAATATGAGCCAGACCGCCCTGGCCCTGGGCCTCGAACGCAGCCACCTCTACCGCAAACTGAAATCCCTGGGCATCGCCGCCCCGGACTGACCCCGCGCCGCTTGCGCCGGATCCTTACTCCTCTTCGCCCCGGTCCGCTTCTTCTTCCGCGGCCAGTTCCTCCAGCTGCACGTGCCAGTCCAGTTCGCGCACCTTCTGCGGATTGTCCCGCCAGTCCGGCGCCACCTTCACGTACAGCTCCAGATAAATCTTGCTGCCCAGCAGCTTTTCCAGTTCCTTGCGCGCTTGCGTGCCCACGCGCTTCAGCATCTCGCCCTTGCTTCCGATCAGGATCTTCTTCTGCGCATCCCGCTCGACATAGAGCGTCGCATGAATCTTCAGGATCTTCGGCGTCTCTTCGTATTTGTCCACGATCACCGCCAGGGCATGGGGCACCTCGTGGTAGGTCAGGTCCACAGCCTTTTCGCGGATGATTTCCGCCGCCAGGAAACGCTCCGGCTGGTCCGTTACTTGCTCCTCCGGAAAGTGCGCTTCGCCCTCCGGCAGCCGCTTCACGATCTCCTCGATCAACTCCTCCAATCCATCGCCCTTCAGCGCGGAGATCGGCACGATGGCGGCGAACTCATACGCGCCTGCATAGGAAGCGATCAGCGGCAGCAGCTTCGGCCGGGGCAGGCGGTCCACTTTGTTCAGCGCCAGAATCACCGGCCCTTCGAAGTTCCGGGCTCTCTGCAGCACGAATTCATCCGGCCCGCGCCCGCTCTGCGTCGCGTCCACCATCAGCAGCAGCACGTCCACTCCCTCCAGCGCCGCGGCCACCTCCCGCATCATCTGCCGGCCCAGCGCGCTGTCCGCCTTGTGCAACCCCGGCGTATCCACAAACACGATCTGCGCACCGGGCAAGTTCACGATGCCCTGAATGCGGTTGCGCGTCGTCTGCGGCTTGGAGGTCACGATGGCGATCTTCTGCCCCGCATAATGGTTGAGCAGCGTGGACTTCCCGGCATTGGGCCTGCCCACGATCACCACGAATCCCGCCCGAAACTTCTTTTCCTCTGTCGTATTCGTCATTCTCCCGCTTTCACGATGGGCAACTCGAGTGCGCTCGCGTGCTCGGCGTCATGCCAGAGCGTCACGTGCGCCGTCCGGGCATCCTTGCCTGATTCCGCGGCCACCACGCCTCCTCCATTGTAGTTCTTTTCGATTTCCGGCGTATTGGGGCAGCGCACCAGCAGGCGCAGACGGCTGCCTTTGGCGATGCGCCGGGAGAAAAACGTAAAATTATCAAACACGTATTTTTCCATCTTTCCCGGCGTCACCAGTTTTTCCTGGCGCAGCGATTCCCGGTAGCGCGCGCGCATGGCCGCCGAAGTGAGCAGCACCGCCCCGCCGTCCGGCAGAATTTCGTAAAGATCGGCTTCCAGGTCGGTATCCGGCACATCCATCGAGAGCCACAGGATCAGCTTTGCAAAACCGCTCACCTCCGTGGCCGCGTCAAATACCTCGCTGTGGTAGACCGCGCCATTCCCGCGCAGATTCATCATCCCGCTCTGCGTGGTATACGGCGAGCGCTCCTCCACCGGCACATCCTGCGCCGCCCGCGTATCCAACGGGTCGTAGGTCCAATGGTCGGAAGCCGCGGCGGCCCCGTACTTTTCCGCGAGCCTGCCCGAATGGAATACGCTCTCGGCAGTGCCGTCGGACGCCAGATACAGCGTGCGCCGCGCGCCGGCGATTCCCTCGAGCGTATCCGCGTATTTCCATTCCTCGGCCCCGGCCACGTAATATGCCACGCGCTTTTTCAGGAACGCCGGCTTGGGCCCGCCCTTCAGCGTCCAGTCGTACCACTCCGTGTGCAGCTTGTTCATATCCAGCACGCTGGCTTCGCCGAATTTCATTCCGCCAAACTCCCGCTGCGGCGTGCGCGTTCCGGCGTGGTCCCACGGACCGATGATCAGATAATGATTGGCCTTGGCTTCCTCCGTGCCATATTGCATGTGGCGCTTGTAATAGGTGAAGGCGCCGGGCTGGTCGCCGTCGTAATGGCCGGTGATGGTCAGGATGGGAACCGCAATTTTCCTGTACTGCTCCGGCGAAGGCGCCATGGCGTCGAGATAAGCGTCCGGCGTGGGATGTTGCAGCCATTTTTGAAAAATGGGCGAAGGATTGCCCACCACGCGGTCCAGGTCCTGAAACGCCCGGTGTCCTTCATAGAGTTCGCGCCATTTCGCGCTCCAAAAAGCGGAGTCGCCAAAGAGCTTCGCGTTGCTCGTGGCTCCGCTGGTGAAGGTGATCCACTGGATGATGTAGGGAGACGAAATATTGTACTGGAAGGGAAAATCCACGCCGGGATGCGCCGCCGCCGCGGGCACGATGGTCGCCAGATGCGCGGGAAACTCCTTGAGCGTGGTCCACTGATCAAAACCGGCGTACGAGCCTCCCCACATGGTCACTTTCCCGTTGGACCAGGACTGCCGCGCCAGCCATTCGACCACATCATAGCCATCGCGTCCCTCATTGGCGAAGGGCTCGAAGCCGCCCTCCGAATTTCCCCGCCCGCGCACGTCCACCAGCACGTAGACATAGCCGTGCCCGGCAAAATATTCGGCGCGGTCGGTATACGAGTCGCTGATGTACGGCGTGAACGTGAAAATCACCGGCAGCGGCTCTTTCTGCCCGTGCGGACGAAACACCGTTCCATTCAGCCGCACGCCGTCGCGCATCGCGATCTTTACGCCCCATTGCAGGTCCACCGGCGGCGGTGCGGCTGCCCCGCCGGATGCTTCCTGCGCCGGCGCGGAAGCGGCCAGGCAAAATCCCGCCAGAAACCACAAGCTGGCAACCGCGAAAGTGCGGACAAAACGCATGCGATCTCCTCTTTCCAACCAGAATGGCAAATCCAATTCTCCACGCATCGCGCTCAAGCCCGGGACGCTTCCGCTGCGCCTGCTTCCGCCTGCCGCCGGATGCGCACGCGCAGCACCTTGCGCTGGTTGGCCTCCAGCACTTCGAAGCGGTAGCCCTGCATCTCGATGCGGTCGCCCGGCGCGGGTACCCTGCTCAGCCGGTGGCTCAGCAGCCCGGCGATCGTCGTCGCCGTCTCTTCCGTGTCCCCGCCTAGATGAATATTCAGCAGCCCTTCCAGATCCGAAATCCCCAGGCTACCCCGCACGATGTAGGAGCCATCCAGCTCGCGCACCACGTCCCCGCGCGGCTGCAATCCCTCTCCCGCTTCCCCGACGATCTCCTCCACCAGATCCTCGACGGTCACGATGCCCGCCACCGACCCGTGCTCGTCAATCACCACCGCCATCTGTTGGTTCTTCTGGCGCATCTCCTTCAGCAGTTCCGATCCGCTCTTGGTCTCCGGCACCAGCATGGCCGCATGCGTCAACTCCCGCGTCCGCCGCTTCTCCAAGTCCTGCTCGGGCACGCGCAGCAGGTCCTGGGCAAAGACCACTCCAAACGTGTCGTCCAGCGCCGTTTCATAAACCGGCAGGCGCGAAAACCGCGTCTCCACGAAGCGGCTCTTCAATTCCGCCAGCGACGTTCCCGCGGCGATGGCCACGATGTCCGGCCGCGCCGTCATCACCTCGCGCACGCGCTTGTCGCTGAATTCCACCACCTGCTCGATCAGCTCCGCCTGCCCCCGCTCGATAATGCCCTCTTCTTCCGCGGCTTCAACCAACGCCTCAATCCCTTCGTTGTCCGCGCGCTCGTCCGCCGCCCCTCCTGGCTCCTCCTCGGAAATGCGCGCCAGCGATTCGCCCACGTCCAGAAATACGCGCACCGGCAGCACCAGCCACAGGCAGGCGCGCAGCGCCGGCAACAGCGGCACGAGCCATCGCCCCGTCGTCCGGTAGAGAAAAATGTCCGGCAGGAAATGCATGGCCAGGACCACTTCCAGTCCGATGATGACAATCAATTCGGCAAACACTTCCCAGTTTCCCGATTCGCCGGAGAGCAGCAATTGCGTCGTGACCATCACCAGAATGGCCAGCCACAAATGGGCCAGCAGGCGGAAACTTCGCGCCGCCTTGCGCCGCTCCATCCTCATGCGCGGCTCGAGTTCCGCCTCGAATATATCCAGATGCTCGTGCACCCGTCCCGTGGTCACCCGCCCCAGTTGCCGGTAGATGATCATCAGGTAGGAAACCACCGGCAGTCCCACAACCAGCAGGAACAGGCCCAGCCCATAGATCCAGTTTCGGGGATTCACTTCAGACCCAGCCGCCGCCGCAGCTTCTCTTCCAGACGATCCATTTCGCCACGATCCGTTTCGTGATCATATCCGAGCAGGTGCAGCACGCCATGCAGAATCAGGATGCGCAGTTCCATCCCCAGCGCACGCCCGTCGCGCGCCGCGTACCGCCGCGCCACCGCCGGCGCGATGGCGATGTCGCCCAACTCGCCCTGCCCCGCGCGGCTCACTTTTCCGCCGCGCAACTTCACCGGCTTCCCGCCCGCCACTACCGGGAACGAGAGCACATCCGTGGCCTTGGGTTTCTTCCGGTAGCGCAGGTTCAGCCGGGCCATCTCTCCGTCGCTCACCAGGCACACCGTCGCCGCCGATCGGCTCAGACCCAGCGTCGTTTCCACACGCTGCAGAAACGTTTCCAGTGGGCGCAGCGCCACGCGCACCGCCCGTTGCTGGTTGACGATCATCCTCGCGCGGCTTCTCTTCCCGCTCCGCCGCCCTTGCCGCTCTCCCCGCCGCCGCGTCCGCCGGACTGCGCTTCCCGCTCTTCGTAGGCGCGGATAATCTGCTGCACCAGGTTGTGCCGCACCACGTCCTTTTCCGTGAATTGTACCGTCGCGATGCCTTCGATCTTTCCGCAAATCTCGATCGCTTCCACCAAACCCGACCTCTTCCCCGCCGGCAGATCCACCTGGGTCACGTCTCCGGTGATCACCGCTTTGGAATTGAAGCCCAGCCGCGTCAGGAACATCTTCATCTGCTCGCTGGTGGTGTTCTGCGCCTCGTCCAGAATCACGAAGGAATCGTTCAGCGTGCGCCCGCGCATGAACGCCAGCGGCGCCACCTCGATGATTCCCTTCTCCAGAAAGCGCTCCAGCTTGTCCGCGTCCAGCATGTCGTAGAGCGCGTCATAGAGCGGCCGCATGTACGGATCGATCTTCTGCTGCAGCGTTCCGGGAAGAAATCCCAGGCGCTCCCCGGCTTCCACCGCCGGCCGCGCCAGAATGATGCGGTTGAGCTGCTTGGTCAGCAGCGCCGAGACGGCCATGGCCACCGCCAGATACGTTTTTCCGGTGCCGCCCGGGCCGATCCCGAAGGTCATGTCGTGCCGCTCGATGGCCTCCATATAGAGGCGCTGGCTGGCGCTCTTGGGATGCACGCTCTTCTTTCCGAAGGAGCGGCTCTGCCCCGGCTCGAGCACCGTGCGCGGCGCAACCTGCAAATCCTCCGTGGCCACGCGGATCAGCGATTTCACTTCGCTCCCGCTCAGCATCCGCCCGCCGCGCGTCAAATGATTGTACTCCTCGATGATGTGCGCCGCGCGCTCCACCTGCTCGCGCTCCCCTTCGATGGACAGGTCGCGGTCGTGCAGAATGGTCTGCACGTCCAGCGACGTTTCCAGCAGGCGCAGATTTTCATCCAGCGTGCCGAAGAGCGGCTCAATTTTTCCGAGTATGTGGACGGTGCGTCTCATCAAATGGCTGGGCTTGTGTGCGGGTCCTGGGGTAGCGATGGGATTCCTCCTGCTTCTTAGGAGAAACTACAGTGAGCCTATCCCACGCGCGTGCGGCGGTCAAGCGCGCTTCTCCCGGCGGCTCCGCCTGCCCGCCCGCATTGCTCGATACCTATACTCTTTCCCACGCCATCCTTCGCTTGCTTCCTCTTCCATGTATACTTTTTTCGTGCGGCCTGCTTTGACACGCTCGCTGCCGCGGAATTTCCAATGAATCGAGCCGCCATGCAAAATTGTTTGCTGCGCAGGAAGCGCGCCCTCGGGCGCGAAGCCGGAACGCTTTTGCTGCTTGTCTTGGCCTTTGGCCTGACCGCGCTCGGCCCCAGTTCCGCGCAACTCCGCGCCGCCGCCGTCGCCTATCCCCGCGAACTCGGCCGCATCCGCTTCGCCGTTGCCGGGGACGTGATTCCTCATCAGCCCGTCGTGCAATCCGCCACCGCGCAAAAAATCGCCGCGCCCGCCGTGACAGCCGCATCCCCGCAACCTGCGGAGACTTCTCCCAGCGCAACTCTGCCATTGCCGATCATTTCTTCCGCGCCAATCGCTTCCGCAGCGCCGCAATCGCCGGCCCTGCTCTCGCCGGAAAAGCCAATGCCGGCTGCGGCTCCCGTTCCCACACTGGCAGGCAACGACGGCGGCTGGGACGCGCTGTTTGCTTCCGTGGCCGACGCCTTCCGCCAAGCCGATTTCGGCTTCGTCAATCTGGAAACCCCCGTGGCCCCCAAACACAGCCGCGGCTCGCGCCCTTTCCAGTTCGACGCCCCGGTGGATCTCCTGCGCGCGCTCAAGTCCAGCGGCGTGAAAATCGTCTCCTTCGCCAATAATCACGTTTTCGACCAGGGCTACGCCGGGTTCGGCGAATCGCTCGAGCATCTGCGCGAAGAGGGCCTTCTGTTCGCCGGCGCGGGCGACAGCGCCGAAGACGCCTGGAAGCCGGTCATCCTGGAAAAGAACGGCATCAAGGTGGGCTGGCTGGGCATGACCCGCTGGCTCAACGGCGGCCGTAATCAAGAACAGGAAAAACTTCCCCACGTCGCTTTCTTTCCCTACCCCGGCGAAGCGCCCGGCGCGCCCGGCCTGAGCGAAGAAAAACTGCTGGAAGCCATCAAGGCCGCGCGAGCGCAATGCGATTTCCTGCTGATTTCCATTCACTGGGGCACGGAGTACGCCGTCGCCCCGCGCGACGCCGACGTCGAGATCGCCCACAAAATGCTGGAAGCCGGCGCGGGCGCCATCATCGGCCATCATCCCCACGTCCTGCAGCCCATCGAGACGTACATCACCCAGGACAAGCGCACCGCCGTTATTTTTTACTCGCTGGG
The DNA here is from genome assembly GCA_020072805.1 of Terriglobia bacterium. Lineage (GTDB taxonomy): Bacteria > Acidobacteriota > Terriglobia > Acidiferrales > UBA7541 > Acidiferrum. Next base: position 16,398 of record JAIQGC010000026.1, on the reverse strand, counting down.
AAATTTTGTTTCCAACCAGTCCAGCCGCTACGTGCAGGGTCTGACCCCGGAAAAATCCGGCGAGCAGCGCGACTCCCTCCTGGCCCGCTTCTCCATCATCCGCAAGGACTATGGCCCCGCCGGAATCCGCGTCGAACTCGGCGACCTGGGCATCATGCCCGTGTGGACCGAAAACAACCGCTTGCAGGCCGCGGCCAAGCACGTGAAAACGCTGATCATCCGTCCCGTCTTCATTGACCGCGAAATCGCCCGACTGCAAGCCCGCTTCGATGAACTCACCAAGCTGGCCGCGACCGTCTCATCCGCCGCCGCGCCGGATGCTCCGTCCGCAGCATCATCTGTAGCGACTACACCCGCTGCTCCAACCGCAACGCCTCCGGCAAACACCCTCTCCCCAGAACAAAAACAGGAACTCGTCGAAGTCTCCTCGCAACTGCAATTGCTCCAGCGCCGCCGCGAACTTCTCCTCGCACGCACTGGAGACGATTACCTCGTCCCCCCGCCTACTCCTTAACCAGAAATCACTCCGCCGGCACGGCCCGGCTCTGCGCCCAGGCCCGCAGCGAACTCACTTCCTCGGCCCGCGTCACGCTGAGCGGCTGCGTCCCGTGCAACTCCGCCAGCAAAATTTCCGTGGAAAGCTGCTGCTTCCCGCTGAACGCCGTATATAGTCCGGCCACGATGGACTGTTCAATCTCCGCCCCGGAAAATCCCTCGCTGGCCGCCGCCAGCGCCGTCAAATTAAACTGCCCCGCATCCCGCCCGCGTTTCCTCAGGTGTAGTCCGAACAGCGCTTCCCGCGCCGGCTCCCCCGGCAGGTCCACGAAGAAAATTTCGTCGAAGCGCCCCTTGCGCAGCATCTCCGGCGGCAGCGAGGAGATATTGTTCGACGTCGCCGCCAGGAACACGCCGCCTTCGCGCTCCTGCATCCACGTCAGCATGGTGGCCAGCAGGCGCTGCGAAAGCCCGCCGTCCGATTCCGTCCCGGCCGACGACGAAGCAAAGGCCTTTTCGATTTCGTCAATCCACAGCACCATGGGCGCCAGCCGCTGCGCCAGCTCCAGCGTCTGATGCAGGCGCTTCTCCGATTCCCCGATGTATTTGTCGTAGAGCGACCCAGCGTCCAGCCGCGCCAGTTCGTAGCCCCACTCCCCGGCAATGGCCCGCGCCGCCAGGCTCTTCCCGCAGCCCTGCACGCCGGTGATCAGCACGCCCTTCGGCGCTTCCAGGCCGAACGCGCGGCCCTCGGGAGTCAGCGCGCTGCCGCGCTTGCGCACCCACTCGCGCAGCCGCGCCAGCCCGGCTACGTCCCCAAACGACGAATCCCGCCGCACCGTCTCCAGCAAACCGTCCTCGCGCAGCGCCTTGCGCTTGGCCTCCAGCACGTCCGCCAGCAGTCCCGGATCAGCCTGCCCCCGCGCCAGCAGGCACATCCTCAGCGTGCGCACGGCCTCCTCCCGCGGCAACCCCACCAGGTTGTGCGTCAACTGCGCCACCGCCTGCGAATCCAGATGCACCGCCAGGTTCTGCTCCCGCGCCGCCGTGGCCAGAACCTCGCGCACCGCCGGGAGTAACTCCTCCGAATCCGGCAGCGCCATGCGATAGGGCGCGGCGTCCGCGGCCAGCTCCGCCGGCAGGTGCAACGAAGCCCCGGAAATCACAATCGAGCGCCGCGCCGCGCGGAATCCCTCGGCCAGGTCGCGCAGCTTGCGGCAGATCTTGTCCTGCTCGGTATAGCGCGAAAAATCCTTCAGCAGGAACAGCGCGTCGCCCTTTACCTGGGCGATATTGGCCAGGGCCAGCTCGGGCGCGTCGCTGTTATAGAGCGGCTGCCCGCCGTAGCGCGCCAGCCCCGTGGTCACCGTCCACACGTAGAAAGCCACGCCCAGTTCCGCCGCCACGTCATGCAGCAGCGCCTCCACGCGCTCCTCTTCCGCCGATTCAATGGTAATCAGCGGATGATGCGAATTCACCAGCAGCCGCAGCTCATCTTTCTTGTCCGGCGGGCGCGCATCTCCCGCATTCACGCCGGCGCGCAACCCTTCCGCACTGTTTTTCTGCGCCGTTTGCGGCGGTCCTGCGGGAAACGGATTGGGGACCTGGTTTGACAAAATGGTTAGCCTCGTCTATCGTTAGAAATTCGGGCAGACGCCACAAAGGAGCAATGAATGGCCCAGGGACAGGCTACCAAAGTTAAGAAGCGGAAGAAATCAGTCCTTAAGCGCGCGAAGCAATCTATACAACGCGCGGAAGTCAATCGCAATAACCGCACCCGCGTGCGTACCATGATGAAGCGGCTGCGCAACGCGATTACGGCGGGCGACAAGACGGCGGCCTCGGATCTTTTCCAGCCGACGCTCGCGGCCATTGATACGGCCATCGGCAAGGGCGTGCTGCATGAAAACACCGGCAACCGCTACAAGTCGCGCCTGAGCATCGCCTACCACACCATTCACGTCACCAAAAAAGCCTAACTCCGGATTTCCATTTCGGATGGCCTTCGCAGGGCGGGTTCTCCCCGCCCTGTTTTATTTTGTCCGCTTCACGCCAGATGGCCCCGCGCCGTCAGCCGCGCGATCAGGAAGTCCAGCAGCGCCCGCGGGTCGCGCCCCCCGCCCTTCAGCCGGTCGTCGCACTCCTGCAGCACCCGCAGCCCCGCGAGCAGTTGCGCCCGCGGCATCCGCCGCGCGCTCTGCAGCGCCAATTCCGCCGTTTCCGGTTTCATCCCCAGCTGCCGCGCCGCCTGCCACCCGTTGGCCACTCCCTTAATTTCCTGCGCTTCGATCATTTTCCGGTACATCCAGGCCATCGCTCCCACCAGCGCCACCGGCTCATCTCCTTCACGCAGCAGCCGGTCCAGAAACTCCAGCGCCGTCTTTCTCTTCCCCGCCGCCAGCATGTCCGCCAGCTGCCACACGGTGTTTTTCCTGGTCGAAACCACCAGCGCGCTCACGTCCTCCAGACGAATGGTTTTTCGATCTCCCGCGTGCGTGGCCAGCTTCTCCATCTCCATTTTCAGCCGCTGCAAATCCTCCGCCACCAGTTCGGCCAACTCCTCGGCCGCTCCCTTCTCCAGCGTCACTCCCAGCTCTCCGGCCATCTCCGCCGCCAGGCCCACCGCCACCGTGCGCCGTTCCCGCTCGTCCTCACCCAGACCCACGGCCACCACCAGGGCTTGCTCCGCCAGGACCTTGGCGAATTTCATGCGCTGGTCGAGCGCTCCCGCCTCCAGCACCAGCGTCGTAAACGGCGCGGGATTGTCCAGATAGGCCCCCAGCGCTTCAACGAACTCATTGCGCCGCTCTTCGCCAAGTTTCTCCAGACCTTCGCAGTCCTCCAGAAACACCACCTGCTGCGGGCACAGCATCGGCAGCGTCTGCGCCTGCGCCAGCGCCGCTTCCGCTTCCCCGCGCGCCGCGGAAAACCGCGAAAGCGCCCAGGCCCGCGCCGCTTCCGGCACAAACTTCTCGATCAGCAGCTTGCGGCAGCTATCCCGCAGGAAGGGCTCATTCCCCAGAAGAAAAATCGCGGGGATGGCCTTGCCCTTCGCCAGCCGCTCGCCCAGCTCTCCGGCCGCGATGCGCGCCATTTTAAAAACCCTCCAGAATCGCCGCCACCAGCCGCGAGGAAAAATCCCGCGCCAGCCGGTCCAGAGCTGGGTCCTGCTCCTCGAAGAAGCTGGCTACATCCGTGGAAATTTCGTACTGGTTGCGGAACAGAAAATTGTCGTTGCGGTAGAGTTCCTTCTTCGTGGCATTCTCTTCCATCCACACCTGGCAGCGCACCGTCACCAACATGGCCGTCGGACGCCCTGTGGTGGTGTCAAAGAGCAGCGGCGTCGTCTCCACCGCGGACACTTTGCCCCGCACCGTCGCGTCCGCGCCTGCCGCATCGGAGACGATTCGGTACTTGCTCCGCGCCAGAAATTCCCAGATAGTCGCTTCGGTCAGCCGCTGCTCGATTCGGTAGCGCGTCGTCGCATTTTCAAACGCCGGCACCGCGATGGTGCGTATCATCGCGGGCAGCGACTGCGAACGCCCGGCCACGTGGTATGCGCATCCGCCTGTAAATATCGCCACCAGCACCGCCGTCGCCAGCAATGCCCGCCTTCCCGCGCCCTTCACAGCAGCCTCTCCGCCAATCGCACCGCCTGCGCCGCGGGAAATTTCACGTTGTCCGCGCCGCCCCATAGCCACCACGCCCCCGCGCTCGCCGCATCGCCTTCCGGCCAGGCCACCTGCGCGCCCGTTTCTCCGGCCACGCTCACGTTCCCCGGAGCCGCCGCTCCCGCTTCGGCCACCGCAAATCCCGCTTCCCGGCACGCAGTCGCTACATCCGCCGCCGCGGACTCCGCGGCCATCTCCGCCCAGGCCGAAAACATAGTTCCGTAGAACACCGGCGCATGCACCACCTGCACGGACGGCTGCACTGCCGCGCTCACTCCGGCGCCACTCAGGCAGGCGGCGGCTTCCCGCTGAATCCGCGTCCGCTCCCGGGCCAGATTTTCCGCGCTCGATTCCCCGTAGCGGTCCGCCATACTGAACGCCACCTGCGTTCCAAACACTTCCCCGCCCGCCGGTTGAAACGTCAGCAGCCGCCGAGTCTGCTCCTCCAGCTCTTCGATTCCGTAGCGGCCCGCTTCGGCCGCCGGCCGGTAAAAGACCACCGCCAGCCTCTTCAGCCCCGCGCGCCGCAGGCCCAGCGCCAGCATCGCCGCCATGCACCCCGGCGCTCCCGGCACGCAAAACTGTTCTCCCTCGATACCCTGGCCCGCCGGCGCTTCCCCTTGCGGAATCCACATCCGCGTTCCACTCTCCCCGGCCAGCCCGCCGGAAAGATCAATCACCCTGGCCCTCGCGCGGCGCGCCGCCCCGGCATTTCGCGCGGTAAAGCCGCTCGAACCCGTGAAAAATACAATTTGCGCTCGCGCAAAACTGTCCTCATCCACCGGCTGAATCACCACCGGCTCCCCTCCTGCTTCGGTCAGCGTTCCGGCGGCCATCTCTTCATCCACCAGACGAAAATCCGCACCGGCAAGGCGGCTCTCCTCCAGCAATTCCTTGAGTTCAGCCCCTAGAAGTGACGAAGCGCCGGCGATAACGATGCGGGTCGAGCGCATGGTATCGGCCACTCGTCAGGCCACCGGCTGCGCGGCACGCGGACGCAGCCAGCGCACCAAATGAATGAGGACGCCCGCCGCCGCATAGCCAGTGGCAATCAGGAACAGGGCAATCTCCGAATAGAGATAAATGCCCGCCACGATCAGCGCAATCAGAACAATCCCCAGCGACGGATACCGCCGTGTCCAGGCGATGTCCTTGAAGCTGTAATACCTCACCGTGCTGGTCATCAGCGCGCCCAGCCCCGCCGCCAGGAGCAGCCAAGCCACCGCCCACCGCCAGTCGTGCAGCGGCTGCTTGAACGCGTGAATGACTCCTGCGACCACCCCTGCAGCCGCTGGCGTGGGCATGCCCACGAAGTGCGCCAGTCCTCCCGGCGCCATTCCCTGCACGTTGAAGCGCGCCAGGCGCCACGCGCAGCAAATCATGAAGACCAGGCAGCACATCCACCCCAGCTGCGAAATCTGCTGCACCGATACAAACCCCGGATCCGCCAGGCCCTTCACTCCCCAGGCCAGCGCCAGCACCGCCGGGGCGATTCCGAAGCTGACCACGTCCGCCAGCGAATCAAACTGTTTGCCGAATTCCGTGTTCGTTCCGGTCATGCGCGCCACGCGGCCGTCCAGCGAGTCGAACAGAATGGCGTAACCGATTGCCTTCGCCGCCCGGTCGTATTCGTTGGCTCCTCCTGCCAGCGCCGCCATCACCGCGTAGTACCCGCACATCAGATTGGCCACGGTGAACAGGCTGGGCAGCAGGTAAATTCCCCGCCGCAGCTTCAATCGCCTCATCTGTTTGGGATCAAAAGGAAGTGCCGGTTGTTCGCTGTCCGCCATGCTCGCTCGCCTCCGTTAAACGCGCTTCCCGCAGGAAACCTTCCCTCCGGCATGAAAACCATCTCGCTTCACAACTTTTTTCCTTTTTCCTTCTATCCGCCCGCGCCCGCCGGCCAGCGCGCCAATACGCTGGACCCGCCGCTCACCGCCTGGCCCGGCTTCACCAGTATTTCCGCGTTCCCCGGCAGCCACACGTCCACCCGCGATCCGAAGCGCACCAGCCCGATGCGTTCGCCGCGCGCCACCGTTTCCCCCGGCTTCTTCCAGCAAATCACCCGCCGCGCAATCCATCCGGCGATTTGCTTGAAGACCATCTCCCCGTCCGGCGTCTTCATGTGGATAATGTTCTGCTCATTTTCAAACGAAGCCCGCGCGCGCATGGCCCCGTAAAATTTTCCCGGCCGGTAATCCACCCGCGCGATCACCCCGGCCACCGGCGCGCGGTTCACGTGCACGTTCCACACCGCCAGAAAAATGCTGATGCGCTTCCCCGGCTTGCCCTCGAACTCCTCTTCCGTCACCACCACCACGCGCCCATCCGCCGGAGACACCACCGCGCCCGCCTCCGCCGGTATCACCCGCTGCGGATCGCGAAAAAACGAAAAGACAAACAGCGCTAGCGCCATCAGCACCGCGCCCGGCGCCGTCCAGTGCAGCAACAGCGCTCCCGCGCCCGCGGCCAGCAGCGGCAAGCCAAACGTATATCCTTCGCGGACCATGAATTCCCTTCCACGCTGCGCAGACACACCGCCAGCGGAGCACTCATTCTACGACAGTTTTGCTCCGCGAGCCGCGCTTTTAGGCGGGGTGCGCGAGGCGATGACGCTGGGCGAAGGCCAGCATCTCGTCTTTTACTTTTAATTTTAGTTTTTTGAGTCTTACTTCTTCGAGGAGGTCTTCCGCACTGTGGAATTCCGACTGCTCAATTTTTAATAATTCCGCTTCGTACCGATCGTGTTGCTCTTCCAGCTTCCGGTATTCCAAATCATCTTGCGAATAAAAATCACCGGGGTTCCGCTGCAGCATTGCCATGAGACCTCCTGGACTGTGCGGTGGTGACTACATGGGCGTAAGGTAGCACACTGCCCCCGCCCGTCCAATAGTCTTTTCGTCCCGGCCTGTGAACATCCGGATTATCTAATTCCCGCGGCTTTTCCCCACCCCCCAGCCCCTCATCGGGCACCAGTCCCTTTAGGGAACCAGCCGATGCACCATGCATACTGCGTCTTCTTTTGGCTGCTCGTAGTAGGACAGCCGCCGCCCGGACCTCTCGAATCCCGCCCCCTCATAGAACGCCTGCGCCCCGGCGTTCGATTCGCGAACCTCCAGGTACACCTCGCGCACTCCCTCCGCCTTCAGCCCCTCCATCGCGGCGCGCAGCATCCCTCGCGCATGCCCCTGCCGCCGCCGCTCCGGCTTCACCGCCAAATTCAATATCTCCGCCTCTCCCGCCGCGCATCTTGCCACCAGAAATCCGCAAATCTCTTCCCCCGCCACCGCCACCCATCCGCGATAGCCCAATTCTTCCAGCCGCGCATAGCTCTCCTCCGGCCAGCCAGCCGCCTCCGGACATTGCCTCCCGATGGCCACAACGGCCTGCGCATCGCCCGTAACCATCGGACGCACCCTCGTGCCCGCTGGAGCCTCACCGCGCATGACCACCCGCACGGGCTCCCTCCCAAAATCGCTCCGCATCCGGCCGCCGGATATAATTGGCATCCAATGCCAGCGCATCCACCAGTTTCCCCGCGCGCGCCAGGGCATAGCCGATTTTTCCCACCGCGGGCGCCAGCGCCACGTCCGCGTTTTCCAGCTTGTCGCCCAGCGCCGCCCGCTCCGCCCATCCTTCGAGCGCCGCAATTCGTTCCGTGCCCGGCGTGCACCAGATCACTCCCCCGTCTGGCACTGCCCGCGCCACACGGTTCAGAAACTCCTCCGCCGCCAGAACACATTCCTGGCCTTCCAACTTCAGTTCTCCACCCACGCGCCGGTACAGCGCACAATAGATTTCTCCCCGCCCACCTTCCACCGCCACGGCCACCCAGTCTCCCTCCGGGGGCCGCATGCTCGCCAGCGCCTCCAGCCGCGGCACCGCCGCGATCTTCTTTCCGCAAACTTCCGCCAGCCCTTTCGCCGTCGTTAACCCTACCCGCAACCCCGTAAACGACCCCGGCCCCGTAACGACCGCAAATACCTCTATATCCTTCCACGCCACCGATTCCGTTCTCAGAATCCCCTCCACGGCGTTCAGCAGCCACACCGAGTATTCCTCCTCCGCCTCGTGCACAGCGCATCGCAAGACCCGATCGTCCCGGAGCAGCGCCGCGCTCCCCCGCGAATTGCAGGTATCCAGACTCAGAATCAGCATCCATCCAGTGTAAACCACCTGCAACCGTTGATAACACAAACGTTAGCGCTCGGGCGCTTAGTTTCAGACTTACGCACCTGTTTATCTATATTAAAAATAGGCAATTTTGGTTCCAAACCGGAATTCACTTTTCCTTAACTCTTTGATTCCACACGAAATATCTTGACTCTCCCTTTCCTCCTCCCTACACTGGAACCTCTAGGACTCCAGGGGGCTACCCAAGCTTATGGACTACAAAATCGGCGACAAGGTTGTGTATCCGAATCACGGGGTTGGCGTCATCGAGCAAATCAATTACGGCGTTCTGAATGGTCGTACCGAGCGGTATTACATGATTCGCGTGGTATCGAGCGGCTTGCGCGTTATGGTTCCGCAGTCCAATGCGCCGGTCGTCGGTCTGCGCCCGGTCATTCGCTCCACGGACACCATGAAAGTTCTCGGCTTCCTCGAAAAGGGCAAACTGAATTCGCATCACGATTGGAAGCATCGCTTCAAGGAAAATTCCGAGCGCATGCGCACCGGTTCCCTCCTCGAAGTCGCCGTCGTCCTCAAAAGCCTCGTTTCCCTCAGCCGCAGCAAGCCTCTTTCCTTCCGCGAGAAGAAGATGCTGGACCGCGCCAAATATCTTCTGGTCAGCGAAATGGCCACCGCCCGCAACCTGACCTCGGAAAACGCCGAAGGCCTGGTGGTCAAGTCCCTGGCCAAGGCCAAATTGCAGTTCCCCGTCCTGCTCGAAAAATACGAATAGCCTTTTCCCGGAAAACTCTTCCGGCGCGCAATCTCCTCGATTGCGCGCCGGTTTTCTTTTTAGGGGATTTCTCCGTCGTTCGCGCCTTCAGGCCAGCTTCAGGCCCGGCACGGCGTTCAGCCGCAGGTCCGCATGCAGCCCCGCGCGGAACCGCGGATAGGCCGCCGCGGCGATCATCGCCGCATTATCCGTGGAAAGCGCACGGCTGGGAAAATAGACGGGCAGCCCCGCGGCCGCTCCCCGGCTTTCAAATTCCGCTCGTAACCGGCTGTTCGCCGCCACCCCGCCCGAAACCAGCACGCTCGCGGCCTGCCTCTGCTCCGCCGCCGCAAACGCCCGTCCCGCCAGTTCGCTCACCACGGACTCCTGAAACGCCCGCACCAGCGCCAGCGTCGCCGGACTGCACAGCGGCAGGATTTCCTCAAACTTCCTGCGCCCCTGCGCAATGGCTTCCTCCCGCGCCGCAATCTCTGGAATAAATTCCCCGTGCTCCCGCACGTAGTAAAGCACGGCCGTCTTCAGCCCGCTGAAGCTGAAATCCAGGCTGTTGCCTTTCATCCGCGCCACCGTGAACCGCGGGCCTTTCACGTTTCCCGGGATCTCCACCGCCGCCAGCCGGTCCAGGATGGGGCCGCCTGGATAACCTAGCCCCAGCAGCTTGGCCACCTTGTCGTAAGCTTCCCCGGCGGCATCGTCGCGCGTCTGCCCGATTCTCCCGTAGCGGAACAGCCCCGGCTCGTCTTTCCCTCCGCCGCCCTCTGCATTCACCTCATACAGGACCGTATGCCCGCCGGACACAATCAGGCAGACCGCCGGAAGCTCCACATTTCGCCCGGCTCGCGCCGCCTCCAGAAACACCGCGTGCACATGCCCTTCCAGATGATTCACGCCCACCAGCGGCTTCCCCAGCGCCATCGCCAGCGTCTTCCCATACGTAATCCCCACCAGCAGCGCGCCCACCAGCCCCGGACCGTGCGTCACGCCAATCGCGTCCAGCTCCTCCAGCTTCATTCCGGCCTGCTCCATCGCCTCCCGCACCACCGGCACAATCCGCCGCAGGTGCTCGCGCGAAGCCAGTTCCGGCACGACGCCGCCGTATTTGCGGTGAATATCAATCTGCGAGGCCACCACACTCGAGAGAATCTCCCGCCCGCCGGCCACCACCGCCGCCGCCGTTTCGTCACAGGAGGATTCAATGCCCAATATCCGGATGCTCATCTCACCTGACCTATAAATCCTATGCCCCTAACGAATTCATGCTAGCACACACCCCCTGCCCCCGCCGGACGTCTCTTCCTGCACACAGGCCCCCCGCGCTGCAATTGACAAACTCCGCTCCGGGCCGCTACTGTCAGCAGAAAGCAAAATTCGCGCGGACGCGTATCGGAGCGACGTACATCCATGGCTACGGATAAATCGGGGCCTCCCGCCCCTCCGGCATCTCCCAAGAAAGTACGCAAGGCGGTCATTCCCGCCGCCGGCCTGGGCACCCGCTTCCTTCCGGCCACCAAGGCCCAGCCCAAGGAAATGCTCCCCCTGGTGGACAAGCCGCTCATCCAGTACGTCGCCGAAGAGTGCGTGGCTTCCGGCATCGAGCACATCATCATCGTCACCGGCAAGGGCAAGAACGCCATCGAAGATCACTTCGACACCGCCCGCTCCCTGGAACGATTCCTTGAAGAGCGCGGCAAAAAAGACCAGGCCGAAATGATCCGCAAGATCAGCAGCATGGTCCGCGTCAGCTATACCCGCCAGCAAGATCCCCTGGGCCTGGGCCACGCCGTTCTCGTCGCCCGCGATCTCGTCGGCGACGAACCCTTCGCCGTGCTTCTCGGCGACGTCATCATTCCGGGACCCAATCCCGCCACCAAACAGCTCGTGGAAGTCTATGAAGCCACCGGCGTCGGAGCCATCGCCGTCGAGGAAGTTCCCAGGAACATGACCCAGCTCTACGGCATTGTGGACGGCGAGCCCGCTCCCCAGCCTCCCTGGGGCGCGCGGTTGATGCGCATCCGCGGCCTGGTGGAAAAGCCCAAACCGGAAAACGCCCCCTCGAATCTGGCCATAACCGGACGCTACGTCCTTCCGCCGGAAATCTTCGATTGCCTCGAACGCACCAAGCCCGGCGCCGGAAACGAAATCCAGCTCACCGACGCCCTGCGCATCCTCGCGCAGGAACGCGGCCTGTGGGCCTACATTTACGATGGAATTTCCTACGATGCGGGAGACAAACTCGGCTTCCTGAAGGCCACCGTCGAAATCGCTCTGCAGAACGCGGAACTCGGCGCCGATTTCCGCGCCTATCTCAAATCCCTGCAACTCTAAACCGCAAAATGTCCTGCTGGCCGGCCTATTTCTTCTTCGCCGGCTTCTTCTCCGCCGCCGGCTTCTCCTTCGCCGCGCTCTCCTTGCTCTTCCCTTCGCCCGACCCCGCTGAATCTCCCTTGGGCGCCTGCTCCGCCTTGGCTCCCTCGCTCCGCGACGCGGTTTTCCCGCCGTAATCCGTCACGTACCAGCCCGCGCCCTTGAACTGGATCGCCGGCGCCGAGGCCATCCGCTCCACCGCTCCCCCGCAATGCGGGCACTTCTTCAGGTGCGGCCCGCTCAACTTCTCGATCTTTTCGGTCAGCTTCTTGCATTTCCGGCACTGGTATTCGTACAGCGGCACTGAGCACCCTCCTCGTCCATCGCCCGCGCACGGGCTGCAAAAGCGCGATTATAGCACGCGTCCGCAACCTTCCCCGCGCCATGCTAGACTCAACTCCAATGACCCCTTCGACCAGCCTCGGCGCCCCCTCCGGTTGCCTCTACGTCATCGGCACTCCCATCGGCAATCTGGAGGACATCTCCCTGCGCGCCTTGCGCCTCCTCAAGGAAGCCGACAAGATCGCCTGCGAGGACACCCGCCACACCAAAAAACTCCTCGATCACTACGACATCCACAAGCCCCTGGTCAGCTATCACGAACACAACGAAATGGCCCGCGCGCCCGAACTCGTCCTGGAACTCGAACAAGGCGCCAGGATCGCTCTGGTCACTGATGCCGGCACTCCGCTCGTCTCCGACCCCGGCTTCCGGCTCGTAGCACTCTGCGTGCGTCACAAAATTCCCGTCGTGCCCGTCCCCGGCCCTTCCGCCGTCCTCGCTGCGCTTTCCGCTTCCGGCATCCCTGCCGGCGAGTTCGTCTTTGCCGGTTTCCTGCCGTCGCGCACGGGCGAGCGCCGCCGCGCCCTGGAACGCCTGCTCCTCGAAGAGCGCACCATCGTTCTCTACGAGGCTCCCCACCGCATCGCCGACACTCTTGCCGACGCCCTGGAAATCCTCGGCGACCGCCCCGCCTGCGTGGCCCGCGAAGTCACCAAGCTCCACGAAGAGTTCCTGCGCGGCTCGCTCGCTCAACTCACCGAGCAGGCCCGCGCCAAACCTCCCCGCGGCGAGATCACCCTCATCCTGGGACCGCCGGAGGTTCAGCAAGCAGGCAAACTTCCCGATTCCGCCCAGTCCCTGGCCCATCGCGTGGAAGAGTTAATGCTCCAGGCCCATCTCGACCGCAAAGAAGCACTGAAGCTGGCTGCACGCGAGCGCGGCATCACCCGCCGCGAGGCCTATAGCCAGCTCCACGACACTCCCGAAGAGGATTGAAACCTCCGCAGGGCCGGCATAAAAAATCACGGGGCCAGGAGGAAACTCCCGGCCCCGTGCGAAGGATCGAACTGCTTGCGAAGAGCGCCTAGAAATCCAGACGCACTCCGATTTGAATTTCCCGCTTGGGCAGCGCCGAGGTAAAGCCCAGCGGCTGGCTCGGCGAGACGGCGTTGCTTCCGCTCACGTTATACGTCGTGAATCCCGGCAGCAGGCCATACGCGGCCCCCACCACATTGTTCACGCTCCCGTAGTTCGTCCGGTTCAGCAGATTGAACCCTTCTGCCAGCAACCGCAGGTTCGCCTTCTCCCCGACGTGGAACTGCCTTGCAATGCGCATGTCGAACGTCCAGAAGTCCGGTCCCAGGCCCGTGTTGCGCCCGGCCCCGTACGGACGGTCATTCGTGGAATGCCGGTCGCCATTGATGTCGCTCCCGGCCAGCAGGGTGAAAGGATGGCCGCTATTGTAGCGGAAGATGGGAGAGAGCTGGAATCCGGAAAGAATGCGCTGTCCCGCGCCGGCTCCTGACCCGCCCTTCCAAGGAGATTCCAGCACGCCCGCGAACACCAGCTTGTGCCGCTCGTTGAACGAGGAGAGGCTGCGCTCCGCGGCCAGATTGGTCTGATCCACCGGCGAATAATCGCTATTGAAGTCCGTGGAATTGTCCAGCGCCTTGCTGTAGGTGTAGTTCAACAGCAGCGTGAAATAATCGCTGAAGCGTTTCTTTACTTCCACGAGCCCGCCCTGGTACAGCGCCATGGCCGCGGAAGAATACACGTTGTTCTGCAGGATCAGCGGATTCACAAAGCAGTTGGTCGGAATCGCATTGCAAGCAGCGGAACCCCAGTTCTGGTAGCTGACCGTTGACCCGTTGGCCAGCACCTTGGACGCGGTCGGCACCGGCAACGGGTTGGTGTCAATGGCCACCGGCAGCCGCAGCGAATGCACATACACATAGCTCGCCGAAACCGACAGGCCATGCGTGATCTCGCGTTCCACGCCCAATTCGGCCTGCTGCGAATACGGGTTCTGGTAGTCCGGCTGAGCGGAAAAGAGCACCGTCAGCGGTGGAGGCGGATTCGTATGACTAACCGTGATCCCGAACTGCGTCAGGTCCGCGGGCGTGATGCACGCCGCATCGCCCGGCGCCGGCGCCGTGCACTGCACTTTCCCCTGCGCAAACAGCGTCTGGAAAATCGCCGCGGAGGTCAGCGCGGGATTCCCCGGCTCTCCGGTGAGAGGTACCAGTAAATTGTCAATCTGCCGGAAACCGATCACCGTTCCCAGGGTCTGCACCACATCGGCAATCTGCCAGTACGTCGGAGCGAAGAAAACTCCATATCCGCCGCGCACTACGCTCTTGTGGTCCTTGAACGGGTCCCATGCAAACGATACGCGCGGACCGAAATTATTCTTGTCCGTGTGCAGCGTTCTCGGCTGCGAATCCAGCTCATAGCGCACCCCGAAATTCAGCGTGAAGTTCGGCCGCACCGCCCAGGAGTCCTGCCAGTACGCCGCCAGCAACGGCCTCATGTAGCGAAAAACCGGGTTGCCGAAGCCCTGCTGATAGAACTGCGGCAGGCCCAGGGACGCCGACTGCAGCGAATTGATCATCGCGGGCGTCACCGTGCCGGGAAGCCCGCAAGCCGCCGGCACCTGCAAGCACGGACTCAGGATTCCTCCCGGCAGCGAGCCAAAGACGAAGCGCCCCGGGAAAAACGTGTCGGACTCCGTGTGATTGCCCCGCTCCAGCGCGTATAGCCCCATTTTCACCGTGTGGTGCCCGCGAATTTTCGTAAAATTGTCCGCAAATTCCATGCGCCGCATGATCGTCAGGCTCGGCAGGAAGATGTTTGTCCCCAAATTCGCATACCCGGGAATATCCAGCCCGGCCTGCCCGGTCACATTGGGAATCACATTCACTTCGCTGTAACTCCCCTGCAGCCGGATTTCGTTCTGCGCCTTCGTGCTGAACTGGTGGAACCAGGCGCCCTGCAGCGTGTGATCATAGCTGCGCAGCAAACTGCCCCGCGAGAAGCCCGTCAGCGATTGCACATCGGGATTCTCCTCCCGGCCATGCCCGAAGCTGTAGCGGAAATGCACCTGGTCGTTGTTGCCGACCTGATGGTCCAGGCGTCCCGAGGCCAGATACGTCCGCGTGTCATAAGGAAACACGCCGCCGTTGTTCTCAAACTGGTTCACCAGATAGGCATTCAGCGGGCTGCTTACCGGGTTGAGCGTCAGGATGTTCGTCAGAATGGCCGCGCAAGTCGCCGCCGGCAAGGCCGGCTGGCCGGTCATGCAGGGTACCGGAGGATTGCCAGCCAGCCCCGCGAGTCCGCTGATAATTGCCGCTTGATTGTTCGTCGCGTCGCTCTGCGGGCGAAAAATACTGGTATTCGTCAGCAGCGGAACTGCGTTCTGCGCGTCCTGCCGCAACCCTTCGAAAGCTATAAACAGGAACGTCTTGTCTTTCTTGATGGGCAGGCCTAGCGTCCCGCCGAATTGCTGCCGACTCAGCGTATTCTTCACCGGCTGGCCCTGACTGTCCGGCAGCGCGGGATTGAACACATCCCCCGGTTGCAGCGCCTGGCTATAGGCAAAGGGATCGCGGGCATCCAGCGCGTCGTTGCGGAAGAATCCATAGCCGCTTCCATGCACCTGATTGCTGCCGGACTTCGACACGATATTGATGGACGCCCCGCTCGCCGATCCCTGCTCCGCCGAATAATTGCTGCGGTTGATCTGGAACTCCTGCACCGCGTCCTGGCTCAGCGTCAGCCGTACGCCGCCCGAATCATCATTGGCTTCCACTCCTGATTCGCCGCCAGCCGCGTCGAATCGGAAACTCCGGGCATCAGCAGCGTAAAGGTCAGATAGTCGCGCCGGCTGATTGGCAGGTCCACGATGTATTTCTCGCTGATGGTGTCCGCCAGATGCCCTCTTTCCGTTTCCACCACCGGAAGCTCTGCGCTCACCTGCACCTTCGCCGCGACGCCCGCCAGCTTCAGATGCACATCGATCACCACCACCTGCCCCACGTTCAGCACCACGTCGCTCTGTACTTGCGATTGAAAGCCGGCGTGCTCCACGCTTACTTCATACGTCGCGGGGGAAAGTCCCGCCGCGTAATATTCTCCGTTGTTGTCCGTGACCACCACGCGCCGCACACCCTGCGCGGTATTGGTCACCACCACGTTCGCTCCCGCCACTGCCGCCCCGGATGGGTCCGTCACCGTTCCTTTGATGTCCCCCGAAGCTCCCACACCCTGCGCATACGCCATCCCGGACACCAGCAGAATGGAACAGATCAGGACGGTAAATATCTTGGTGAATTTCATTATCCCCTCCCCTTGACCTCTATGAAGGTCCTTCCATAACCGGTTGTCAGACTATCTCATTGGCAAATACCGCAGTAAAATACTACATCTCTCTTGTCCAATAAGGAAACGTCCCTCGAATTTCAATCCATCGCCTAAACGGAAATCTCCCGCCGGTTTCTCGCCCGCGCGCTCCTGAAACTCTCTCGCTGGATCATGCAGGGGAAAAGGAAAGTTCAGAAGGAACTGCGGAACGTCTGCCGCGGCAGGTGGGGGGACTATCCCGCCGCGACGGCTGCGATCAACTGGCCGGCTCCCGCGAGGAGCCGGAATAACTTCACGCGTCCCGGCGATAGACCCGGT
>JAIQGC010000092.1 GCA_020072805.1 Terriglobia bacterium | reverse complement strand
GAATTCGCTGTCGCCGGAGTTGACGATCTGCACGAAGTCGATCACCCGCCCACTCTTCACCTTCCGGTAGGGCGACTCGATGAAACCGAATTCGTTGATGCGGGCGTAGCTGGAAAGCGAGCTGATCAGCCCGATGTTGGGGCCTTCCGGCGTCTCGATGGGGCAGATGCGGCCGTAGTGCGTGGGGTGCACGTCGCGCACTTCAAAGCCCGCCCGCTCGCGGCTCAAGCCGCCGGGACCCAGAGCCGAGAGCCGCCGCTTGTGGGTGATTTCCGACAGCGGGTTGGTCTGGTCCATGAACTGGCTGAGCTGGGAAGAGCCGAAGAACTCGCGGATCGCGGCCATCACCGGCTTGGCGTTCACCAGGTCGTGGGGCATGGCCGTGGACATTTCCTGGTACACCGACATCTTTTCCTTGATGGCGCGCTCCATGCGCACCAGGCCGATGCGGAACTGGTTTTCCAGGAGTTCGCCGACGGCGCGGACGCGGCGGTTGCCCAGGTGGTCGATGTCGTCCACCACGCCGATGCTCTTGCGCAGCTTGAAGAGATACTTGATGGCCGCGACGAAATCCACGGCTTCGAGCGTGCGGTTGTCGAGCGGCGTGTCCAGGCCCAGCTTGATATTGAACTTGAGGCGGCCGACGCGGCTGAAATCGTATTTGCGCGGGTCGAAGAACATGCCCTTGAAAAGATTGGTGGCGGTTTCCAACGTCGGAGGATCGCCCGGACGCAGCTTGCGGTAGATTTCAATCAGCGCTTCCTTCGAGGAGCGGATGGAATCCTTGTCCAGGGTGCGCGAGAGCACCATGCCGATGTCGTCGCGCTCGGGGAAGAAGATGTCCACTTCGGCGATGCCCGCTTCGGCGAAGGAGCGGTACAGGCTAGCGGTGATGGGCTTATTGGCCTCCAGCAGAACTTCGCCGGTCTGGCGATTGACCACGTCGGCCACGCTGTAGGCGCCTTCGAGATCGTTCAGGCTGACCTTCACCTGGGCCACCTTGGCCTTGAGCATTTCCTTGTAGAGGGCGTCGGTGATGCGCTTGTGCGCGGCGACGATTACGTCCTCGGATTTGGGGTGAGAAATTTCGTGGGAGAGTTTGCGATCCACCAGGCCCGGGGAAACGTTCCAGAAGAGGTCATTGTCGCGCAGGGAGATGCGCTCGACCTGATAGAAGGTGCGCAGAATTTCTTCGTTGGACTTCATGCCCAGGGCGCGCAGGAAAATCGAGCCCAGGAACTTGCGCTTGCGGTCGATGCGCACGTAGAGCAGGTTCTTGCTGTCGTATTCGAATTCCACCCACGAGCCGCGGTAGGGGATGATTTTTCCCAGGAAATAGCTGCGGTTGTTGGCGGATTCGTAGAACACGCCGGGGGAACGGTGCAACTGGCTGACGATGACGCGCTCGGTGCCGTTGATGATGAACGTGCC
Source organism: Terriglobia bacterium (assembly GCA_020072805.1). Lineage (GTDB taxonomy): Bacteria > Acidobacteriota > Terriglobia > Acidiferrales > UBA7541 > Acidiferrum. The sequence goes on along the minus strand of JAIQGC010000092.1, from coordinate 4,435 downwards.
GTTCTCGGTCATCAGCGGGATGTCGCCGTAGAAAACTTCCTGTTCCTTGATGTCGCGGATGGTCTTGGCGCCGGTGTCCGGGTCCTTGTCGTAAATGGTCAGGCGGATGGTCACCTTCAGCGGCGCGGAATAGGTCATGCCGCGCTCCTCGCATTCGGTGACGTCGTACTTCAGCTGCATGGCCACGGGGTCGCCGCACTTGTTGCAGAACGTGGGGGTGTTCTTGTTGAAGGTGCCGCACTTGCCGCACAGCACGTCGCCGGTCTGATACGGGTTGGTGACCACCGAAGCGCCGCAACTGCGGCAGGTGGCCCGCAGGTGATGCAGCCCTTTCAGGTTTCCGCATTTGCATTCCCAGTTGCCGATGGCGTAGTCCACGAAGTCCAGCTGGGACATTTCGCGGAAATCGCGGATGGGAAACACGGAAGTGAAAACGGACTGCAGACCGCTGTCCTCGCGCTCGCTGGGCAGAAGGTCCATCTGCAAAAAGCGCTGATAGGACTTCATCTGCACTTCGTTGAGGTTGGGAATCTGGATGGCGCTCTGGATTTTCGCGAAATCCAGCCGCTGCCGTTCCCGGACATGATGATTGCTGTTCGACATGCGTGATCTACCTCGTTTTTCGCGCGTCCGGCCCGGCCGGACCTCGCGCCCCTTTCGGGTTCATCCTTCTTGAGCGGCGTGCGCACTACGAAGACACACGGTGCTGCGGCTGCCGTCTCCCGCCCGGAGACAGCCTCCCCACCCCCGCCGGACCTGCCGGCGGGACGCGTGAACTACGGACAAGGCTCGTTTCTGAACTGGCGCACGTAAAATCCTTTGGCGCGGCCGTCCTTGCGGAAGGCCGCGCCGCCCATTGCGCTCGCTGGATTCGAAACCGTGCAGCCGCGCTACTTGATTTCCACTTTCGCGCCGGCCTCTTCGAACTTCTTCTTGATGGTGGCCGCTTCGTCCTTGTTGACGCCGTCCTTGACCGTCTTGGGAGCGCCGTCGACCAGGTCCTTGGCTTCCTTCAAGCCCAGGCTGGTGACTTCCCGGACAGCCTTGATGACGTTGATCTTGTTCGCGCCCACGTCGGTGAGCACGACGGAGAATTCCGTCTTCTCTTCCGCCGCCGCGCCGCCACCGGCCGCGCCGCCCGCCACCATCATCGGAGCCGCCGCAGCCGCGGAGACGCCGAAGGCTTCTTCCATCTTTTTCACGAGCTCCGAGGCTTCCAACAGAGTCAGCCCCTTGATCTCGTCCAGAATCGTATCCACTTTCGCCATGACTGTTTCTTCTCCTCTCGAACAAGAAAATAAAATCGTTATTGAATCACCGCCGGGCCGCCGCGCGGATTGCTCCGCCCGGTTCCGGAAACATCAGGACCCAAACTTTTCCGCTTTTACCGCTTCGCTCACCACCACCGCCATGTTGCGCGGCAGCGCATTGAGCGCCGTAGCCATGCGCTGCGCCGGCGCGTTCAGCAGGAACATGATCTTGCTGATCAGCTCCTCCTTCGACGGCAGCGTGGCCAGTTGCTGAATTTCCGCGATGGACAGCACGCGGCCTTCCACGATTCCGGCCTTGAACTTAAACGCCGGAACATCCTTGGCGATCTTGCTGAGCGCCTTGGCCAGAGCCACGGGATCGGTGCTGGTGTAAGCCAGCGAATTCGCGCCCTTCAAGTCGCGCAACAGCGGTTCGGCCGAAGTGCCCGCTCCGGCGCGCTCCGCCAGAGTGTTCTTGACCACCTTGTAGTTCCCGCCCACGGCCTGCACGGCGCGGCGGAGTTTGGTGTCGTCTTCCACCGTGATGCCCTGAAACGTGGTCAGGATAACGGTCGAGACACGCGCCAGTTCGCTCTTCAATGTTTCCAGATCAGTCTGTTTTTCGCTGCGCTTTTTCATGGGTTTTCCGCTCCGCTAGGCTGCCGCGGCAATCGCCGTTTCCACGTCCACCAGGTCAATGGTCACTCCCGGACCCATGGTGGACGTCAAAGTAATTTTCTTGATGTACTTGCCCTTGGCCGCGGCCGGCTTGGCCTTGGTTACCGCCGCGATCACCGCCTGGGCATTTTCCGCCAGCTTGGCGGCGTCAAATTGAATCTTGCCGATGGCACAGTGGACGATGCCGGCCTTGTCCACGCGGAACTCGACTTTACCGGCCTTGATTTCCTTGATGGCCTTGGCCACTTCGAAGGTCACCGTGCCGGTCTTGGGGTTGGGCATCAGTCCGCGCGGACCCAGCACCTTGCCCAGTTTTCCGGCCGACTTCATCATGTCCGGCGTGGCGATCACGGCTTCGTAATCGGTCCAGCCTTCGACGATTTTCTGCACCATGTCATCGCCGCCGGCGTAATCCGCGCCCGCATCCATCGCTTCGCGGACTTTTTCGCCGCTGGCAATCACCAGCACGCGCACCGACTTGCCCAGCCCGTTGGGCAGCGCCACCGTGCCGCGCACCACCTGGTCGGAGTGCTTGGGGTCCACGCCGAGATTGATGGCCAATTCGACGCTTTCGTTGAACTTGGTGTGATGCGCCTTTTTCAGCAATTCGGCCGCTTCGCCCAGCTTATAGACGCGCACCTCGACCAGCTTGCGCGCCGCCTGCATTTTCTTTCCCGGTTTCCTGGCCATGCCTGTGACTCCCCTGCCTTCTTATTCCGAAACTTCCAGACCCATGTTCCGCGCCGTACCCATGATGGTGCGGATGGCGGATTGCAAATTCGTCGTGTTCAGGTCCACCAGCTTGGCCTTGGCGATTTCCTCGACCTGTTTCTTGCTGACCTTGCCGACCTTGGTGCGGTTCGGTTCGGCGGAGCCCTTGACCACTCCCGCGGCGCGCTTCAGCAGTTCGCTGGCCGGCGGCGTCTTGGTGATGAAAGTGAAGGTGCGGTCGGTGTAGATGGTGACCAGCACCGGAATGATCATGCCCTCGGGCTCTTTGGCCGTCTTGGCGTTGAACTGCTTGCAGAAATCCATGATGTTCACGCCATGGGGGCCCAGCGCGGTGCCCACGGGGGGCGCCGGGGTGGCCTTGGCGGCCGCCAACTGCAGTTTTACGGTTGTCTGTACCTTCTTGGCCATGTCCTACCTCAATCTTCCTGGCTCGCGCGAATTACCCGAGCTTTTCAACGCTCGCGAAATCGAGTTCCACGGGCGTCGAGCGTCCAAAAATCGTTACCGAAACCTTCAGCCGGCTGTGGTCGGAATCCACTTCCTCCACCGTGCCGTTAAAATTGGCGAACGGGCCGTCCACGATGCGCACCTGCTCGTTGCGTTCGAAAACCACCTTGGGCTTGGGGCGGTCGGCGGGAACGTGCACGCGGTTGATGATGGCGTCCACTTCCTGATCGCTCAGCGGCGTGGGATTCGTCGCCGAACCCACAAAACCCGTCACCCGCGGTGTCGAGCGCACCACATGCCAGGTGTTTTCATCCAGGTCCATCTCCACCAGCACATAGCCGGGATAGGACATCCGCTCGGAAACCACTTTTTTCCCGCCGCGCACCTCGACCACGTCTTCCATGGGAATCAGCACCCGCCCGATCTTGTCCTGCAGCGCGAATGCCGCGACGCGTCCCTCCAGGCTTTCCTTGACCTTCTTCTCGAAGCCCGAGTAGGTGTGAATGATGTACCACTGCATCGCCATGAGCCTTCGTTCCCCTCTACACACCAAACAGCTTGAAGACGTATTCAACCGCGTGCTGCACGCCCATATCCACGAGCCAGAGAAAAACACCGAAGAAAAAAACCGTGCCGATGACCACGCCGGTCGTGGACTTCACGTCTTCCCGCGTGGGCCAGGTCACCTGCTTCATCTCCACGCGCACGTCGTGCAGATAGCCTGAAATGCCCTCGAACGCGCCGGTGACCTTTCTCCCGACCGCGCCGCCCACCATCATTCCCTGCGTTTCCTCATTCTTCACTTTGACCGCCTGCGTCGCCATTCGGCCTTCCCGTCTACTACGCGTCCGGCGCTTATTTCCCGCCGCCGCGCGCATTCCGCAATCTGGCAGGGGAGGAGGGACTCGAACCCCCATACCCGGTTTTGGAGACCGGAGTCCTAACCATTGGACGACTCCCCTAAAACCAAAACCGTTCCCGTGCCGCCCTACTTCACTTCCTTGTGCGCGGTCTGCTTCCTGCACGTATTGCAGAACTTCTTGGTCTCCATCCGCTCGGAGTGCTTCTTCTTATTCTTCGTCGTCGTGTAGTTGCGGTTCTTGCAATCCCCGCACTGCAACGTGATGATCTCGCGCATGGCCTAAGACCTTTCCTCTTTCCCGGGCGTTTCCGCCCGGCAACCCGCAACTACTCGATAATCTCCGTGACGGCTCCGGCGCCCACGGTGTGGCCGCCTTCGCGGATGGCGAAGCGCAGCCCCTTCTCCAGGGCCACCGGCGTGATCAGGGTGATCTCCGAAGAAATATTGTCTCCCGGCATCACCATCT
>JAIQGC010000025.1 GCA_020072805.1 Terriglobia bacterium | reverse complement strand
CGCTGCCGCGCAGGTTGATGACTCCCCGGATCCACTTCGGTGTTTTTGGAACGGTCGTCACCGTGTCGTACTCGATGATCTCCTTCACCTGGAGGATGCTAATCGCATACTCCTCACCGGCCAGGAGGAACGTCAGGTACTGCTGTTGTTCGACTGCCTCTTTCGTTGCCGTAGCCATCGTTTCCTCCTTTCCTACTGCTTGAACCGCGCGAAGCTGTGTTCTTCGGACGGGTTGCTGAGTTTGCCGCTGGGCTTGGCTGCCGGGGAGAAGTGAGCTGCGTGCTGTGGCTGGTGCTGCGCCGTGGCGTTCTTTGCTCCACCCTGATTCAGGAACGAAAAGCCGGTGTCCCCGCCGGCGGTCTTGAAGAAGCCCATGAGCTGCTGCAGGGCTTCGGACTGGGAGGCCAGCTCTTCGGCAGTGCTGGAGAGTTCTTCCGCCGCGGAAGCGTTGCGCTGGGTCACCTGGTCCACCTGGGCCATGGCCTTGTTGATCTGGTTGACGCCGGAAGACTGCTCGCGCGAAGCGGCAGCGACTTCCTGCACCAACTCGGCCGTCTTCTGAATCGAAGGCACCAGTTCGTCGAGAAGTTTGCCGGACTGCTCGGCAACTTTCACGCTGTCCGAAGCCAGGCTGCTGATTTCCTTGGCCGCGGTCTGGCTGCGTTCGGCGAGTTTGCGGACTTCGGTGGCCACCACGGCAAAACCCTTGCCGTGTTCGCCGGCGCGCGCCGCTTCAATCGCGGCGTTAAGCGCCAGCAGGTTGGTCTGGTAGGCGATTTCGTCGATGATGTTGATCTTTTCGGTGATGGACTTCATGGCTTCGACCGTCTGCTTCACGGCCTTGCCGCTTTCCTGCGCTTCGCGCGCGCCCTTGGAAGCAACCACTTCCATCTGGCGGCTGTTGTCGGAGTTCTGGTTGATCGAAGCGCTCATCTCTTCGAGGCTCGAGGTGGTCTCTTCCACCGAAGCGGCCTGCTCGCTGGTGCCCTGAGAGAGAGACGATGAAGAGGAAGCCACCTGCTGCGCCGCGCTGGAAATCGAGCCCGTGCCGCCCTTCACCTCGATGATAATCTTCTCGAGCTTCTCGAGGAAGGTGTTGAGGTAGTTGCCCATCAGACCGATTTCATCCGTGGACTGCACGTTGATCCGCTTGGTCAGGTCGCCGCCGCCCGCCGCGAGATCCGCCAAGTGCGTGGCCATGCCACTGACCGGCGAGGTAATGCTGCGGGTAACGAGGAAAGCGATGAGCGAGGCCACAAACAGCGCGACCCCTACCATCACGAGAAGGAGCGAACGGCCCGATTCGTAGGCTGCGTTGCTCTCCTTGACGGCTTCGTCCACCTGTTCGCCCTGATATTTCGTGTAGGCGGTCCAGGCGTTCACGTTGGCTGTCCGAATGGGGATAAACTTCTTGGCGGCGTATTCGTTCGCGCCTTCCTTGTCCCCTTTCGCGACCATCTCCCGGATCGTAGTAAAGGACTCGACAAAGGCCGCGCGGGTCTGATCGACCGTGGCCAGGAGTTCCTTGCCCTTATCCGTATGGGTAGTCTCCTTGAGGAAGGTCATGGTCTCGGCAATGGTCTGGCGGTTGACATCCTGTTCATGCCCCATGGCTTCGACCTCGGACTTGTCCTTGGCCAGCAGGATCTCCATCGTCAGCCGCAGGTTGGCGGCGCTGGCGCGCACCGCATCCTCGACCTTCACGGCCTTCTTCCAACGGCCTTGCACGGCATTCTGATTCTCATCGAGCACGGCCATCCGGCTCATGCCGAGCCAGGCCGTACCCACTAAGATGAGCAGTACCATGCCGAAGCCAATCGCGAGACGGGCTCCGATTCTAAGATTCTTAAGCGACATTTCCTTTTTCCTCCGTTTTTAGTATTGCGAATCCGTAATTTGCGAACCGTTCACTTGCTTGTACGACTTGCTTCCCCGGGATATTGCAGGAACTTTGCGGCCGAGAGAGGCCGCGGCCCTGGTGTTGACTGGCGATGAAGTACGCACTGGCGCTATGCTGCCGAATAGCGGACCCTGTATTCCGCATCTCTTCTTCTTCGTTTGTTTTTTGTTTTGTTGCCAACTGCAGTTGGTGGAGCGGAGAATCCATTTTCACTCGTCACACTCAGAATAAGAACCCGACAACTCGCGCCCTGCGACAACTCCGGCGCAGTATAGAAAACACAGCCACTTGAAAGTTCATGGAACCGAACGGGCCTGAAAGATTGCAAGCCGCGTGCCGAATCGGGCGGGTAATGGTGGTGCAATTACAAATCGCCGGTATTCTTCCGCAAGCAAAGGAAACAAAGGCGGTTATTTATTCCGGTGCGGATCCATGCGCTTCTCTTTGGAAGGATCGCGGCGGAATTTCGTCTCAAGGAAATGCCGTTGTCGCAGAATGCGAAGGAATTGAGAAAATTTCGTAAGACAGAGAATCGGAAGCAGATATCTCGATTAAGGACTTACTACCACGGGAGGGAAGTACAGTCTTGCCAGGGCGGGAGGAAACGGAAGGCTTGCGGTTACTCGCCGAGGTGTTTCTTCAGCAGAGCAACGAGCTTTTCGTCGTCCACGGGCTTGGTCAGGAAGTCGGTGCAGCCGGCGGCGCGGCCTTCGTCGGCAATGTCCTTTTCGCCGCGGGAGGTGAGCAGAATAACGGGAATGCGCTTGGTTTCCGGCTGCTGCTTGAGAGTGCGGCAGGCTTCAATGCCGGTCATGCGGGGCATGACCACGTCCATGAGGATCAGGTCGGGCTTTTCCCGCGTGGCCGTGTCCACGCCCTCCCTGCCGTCACAGGCGCTGATCAGCGTGTAGTTGGGCTTGGAGCTGAAAATCATGCGGCTGGTTAGACGAGCCGTCGAGGAATCGTCCACGAGCAAAATCTTTTTAGCCATTCTATGACCCTTCCCGTATGAAATGGTGCGCACCGAAATTGCTACCTCTGACCCGCGATGCGCGATGAATGCGCTATAAGTACGCTACAAAGAACAGTTGGGCAAATTATGGTGCCACACTTCCAATGGAGAAGAGTGCAATCCGCATACCAACTGAAGAAGCATGCGGTTTCCGCCGCAGATTTCTTCAACGCATTGAATCATAATGAGTTAGTTCTGTTTTAAATAAGACTTGCCAGCGTAAACGACTCATCCCGTCGCACACGTTGAGCAAAAAGACAGGTATCCATCTCACCTTGAGACAGATTGAGATGCGGCTTTCATGTTCATTGCGAGCTTGCGTCGCGCTGCCTTCCCATAGGCAGAGCCATCCGCGGCGAAGAGTGCTAGACTCGGTTTAGCTGGCGCTGCCTTCCCCTCCTGCCGGCGCAGGGTAAAACCATGCGTAAAAAAAAGACGGTTCGGAAGAGTACGAAGAAGAAATCGCTGCGCCAAAAACCGAGGCGCAAGCGGAAAATGGCGTTGGGCAAAAGCGCCGCCGCGGAAATTTTCCAGGTGGCGCCCCAGGGAATGGGTCCGCGGTCGGCGGGGCAGTCCGGGGACATCCAGGGTCTGTCCGGGGTGCAAACGGCCAATTCGGAAAGCGTCGTGGAGCTGGTGGAAGAAGGACAAGACTACGAAGCAGAAGTGGTAAGCGGCGTAGAAAACACTCCGGACGCGGATGCGGCGGAAAGACTGGCGGAGGAGATTCGGGGAGAGGAAGAGGCGGAAGAGGAGCCGGAGCGGCGGAAACGTTAGCGCGGAAGCAGGCGGACAAGATCGAGGCCATCCACGCGGGCGCGCACGACGGTCAGACCCCAGTGGAGGTGCGGGCCGGTGACGCGGCCCGTCGCGCCGACTTTGCCGAGTTCGACGCCGGCTTCGACGAGGTCGCCGGGATCGACGGCGATGCTTTCCAGGTGGCCGTAAAACGTATAGATACCCAGGCCGTGATCGAGCACGACGGTGTTGCCGGAGAAGAAGAGTTCTTCGGCAAGGACCACGCGGCCGCGCTGCGCGGCGTGCACGGGAGTTCCGCTGACGGCCGGGAAATCCACGCCGCTGTGCGGAGAGCCGGGATTGCCGTTGAGGATGCGGCGGCGGCCGAAATTTCCGCCGGTGGTAACGCCGTCGAGCGGGATGCGGAAGCCGCCCTGCCACAGGCGCCCGGGGGTGACCACGTCAAAGATGGCGCGCAGGCGCTCGCGTTCCTGATTGGCGCGCAGGATCTGTTCGGCGGTGGGCTCGGTGAATTTCTTGTCGATGGTCAAGCGCTCGGTGGCGAAGCGGCCGTTGCGCACGCGGAGCAGGACGCTGCAGCTCAGCGGCGCGCCGCCGCGCGGACGCGCGGTCAGAGTAAAACGGTAGGCGCCAGCGGGCTTTTCCAGATCCACGCCGGCCAGCGCGTGCCAGGTTTGCGGCGATTCTTTTGCGGCAGCGCCGGGAAGTGCGGCGGAAGCATTTTCCAGCCAGAAGGGCGCTTCCCTTCCTCCCCAGGTTGCTTTCACATCTTCCAGAGCGATGGCGCTGCGGACTTCCGCGAGCACGAGGCCTCCTTGCAAGGCCAGCGGGGCGCTAAGACTCAACTTCACGCCCGCGGGACAGGAAGTGCCGCGGGGCTTCGCCGAAACTGGCTTTTCGGAGGAAACGCTCTCCGCGGGAGAAGCGGGGGCGGGGGAGTTATCCTGCGCCAGCGCGAGGGGCGCGATAAGGGGCAGCGCGAGCGCGACGGCAGGCAACGCGGCCATGGCCCTGACCCAGCGCGGTGATCCCATCGAAAAAAAACTTTTGAGTCGCATTCGGCCTCTGAAGTCCCCGCGTAATTATACGATAAGGGAAAGGGGCCGCGGAGAAAGAGACCGCGGATTGAAGTAATGGCGCTTCCCTACTTCCCTGCTTCCCGCAGGGACGCGGCCACTTTTACCCCGTATTCGCGAGCCTTGGCAATGACGTCGCGCTCCTTGAGGGTAAGGACGCGGCCGTATTGCAGGACGACGCGACCGGCAATCACCACGGTTTCGACGTTGCCGGACTTGAGCGCGTAGACCATCTGGGAGTAGACGTCGTAGAGCGGAACGGCGTTGGGGGAGTCCAGGCCAAGGATGACGAAATCGGCTTTCTTGCCGGGTTCGAGCGAGCCGATTTCCTTTTCCATGTGCAGGGCGCGCGCGCCTTCGATAGTGGCCATCTCCAGGGCAGCTTTCGCGCCGAGCGCGCGGGGGTCCATTTTCGAAATTTTCTGCAGCTTGGCGGCGAGGTCCATCTCTTCCATGAGGTCGAAATCGTTATTGCTGCCGGCGGGGCCGTCGGTGCCCAGGCCGACGCGCACGCCCGCGGCGCGCATTTCCGGCACGGGAGAGACGCCGCTGGCCAGCATCATGTTGCTGCCGGGATTATGCGAGCAGCCAACTTCGTGCGCGGCGAGGATTTTGCGATCGGCTTCATTCACCCAGATGCAGTGCGCGGCGAGAACGTCCGGGCCGAGCAGGCCAATGCGTTCGAAATAGGCGACGGGTGTCGCGCCGTTCTTTTCGAGGCTCTCGTCGAGTTCCTTTTTCGTTTCGGCGACGTGGATGAGGATGGGCGCGTGATATTTGCGGGCAAGCGCGGCGGCATCGTGGAGAGACTGTTCCGAGTTGGTGTAGATGGCGTGCGGAGCGACGGCGGCGTGAATGAGCGGATCACCTTGCCAGCGCTTGAGAAAAGCTTCGGCGCCGGCCAGCGTTTCGGCATGAGTCTTGAAATCCGGCGCGGGAAAATCGATGAAGGTTTCGCCGAGCACGCCGCGCATGCCGGCGGCCTTGGTCTCTTCGGCGATGGCGTCCTCGAAATAGTACATGTCGGCAAAGGTGGTGGTGCCGCTGCGGAGCATTTCCATGATGGCCAGGCGGGTGCCCCAGCGCACGAACTGCTCGTCCACGTTTTTGGCTTCGGCGGGGAAAATGTAGTTGGTCAGCCAGTCCTGGAGCGCGACGTCGTCCTTAAGGCCGCGCAGGAGGGCCATGGGGACGTGCGTGTGGGCATTGATCATGCCGGGCAGAATGAGTTTGCCGCGGGCGTTCAGGCAGTGCGCGGTAAAATATTTCGCTTCGATCTCGGCGCGCGGGCCGATGGCCAGGATGGAGTCGCCGCGCACGGCCATCGCGCCGTCTTCGAGCAGGCGGCGGCCGGCGTCCATGGTGACGATGGTTCCACCGGCGACGATGAGGTCGGCGCGTTCTTTTCGCGAGGCGGGGGCGGGGGTGGCGGGTTTCTGCGGCGGCAGCGGAAAAAGTTGCTGCGCCTGTTGCTGTGCGCCCGCTGCGGCCGCGAACAGTACCAGAACAAGAATCGCAGAAATGAATTTGCTCATGGCGTCCCTCTCGTCACAACTGAATGCAGTTCCGGCCCGGCTACAGATTGGATGCGTCGAAGGGTTTGGGAAACAGCGCGCTCATGCGATGCACTTCGACCGCGCCCTGGAGGTTGGCGATGACCACGGGCACGTCTCCGCAGAATTCCCAGATCAGCTGGCGGCAGGCGCCGCAGGGCGGAGTGAGCTTTTCCGCGCCGGTGACGATGGCGATGGCCTCGAAGCCGCGTTCGCCTTCGGAGATGGCTTTAAAAATAGCCACGCGTTCGGCGCAGACGGTGAGGCCGTAGGTGGAATTTTCCACGTTGCAGCCGCCAAAAACGCGGCCGGAGGAGGAGCGCAGGGCGGCGCCCACGCGGAAATTGGAGTAGGGGGCATGGGCATTTTCGCGGGCGGCGCGGGCAGCGGCAATGAGAGAGTCGTATTCGCTCATTTCACGGTCTCCACGATTTTGGGGATGAGCGCTCGGAGCAGGCTGGTGAATTGTCCGCGGACGCGCTCGCCGGTTTCCAGGACTTCGATGTGATTGATGGGCTGATCGAGAATGCCCGCGGCCATATTCGTGACGCAGGAGATGCCCAGGACGCGAATGCCGCAGTGGCGCGCGGCGAGAACTTCCGGGACGGTAGACATGCCCACAAGGTCTGCGCCCAGCGTGCGGAAGGCGCGAATCTCGGCGGGAGTTTCGTAGTTGGGACCAGAGAGCGCCAGATAAACGCCTTCGTCGAGGGTGATGTTCAGGCGCTGCGCTTCGGCGGCGGCGAAGCGGCGGAACTCCGGATCATAGGCGTGGGTAACGTCGGGAAAGCGCGGGCCGAAGCGCTCGTCGTTGGGGCCGAGGAGCGGATTGACGCCCTGCAGGTTGACATGGTCCTTGATGGCCACCAGAGCGCCCTGGGCGTAGCCGGTGTTCACGCCGCCGGCGGCGTTGGTAAGGATGACGGCGCGAATGCCCATGCGGGCAAAGACGCGCACGGGAAAAATAACTTCCTGCGGCGAATAGCCCTCGTAGAGATGTACGCGGCCCTGCATGCCGGCGACGGCCACGCCGTCCACCGTGCCGAGAACCAACTGGCCGGCGTGGCCGATGGCGGTGGAGCGTGGGAAATGAGGAATCTTCGCGTAAGGAATCTTCACCGCGCGCTGGAAATCATCGGCAAAGGCGCCCAGGCCGGAGCCGAGGACCAGCGCTATTTTCGGTCGCAGCTTGGTTTTCGAAAGAATGAATTTCGCGGCGCGTTCGGCGCGGCGGAATTCGGCCGACGGCGGCGATTGTTTCGCGCTCACAGCAGCATCCCCACGATGGCGGCGGAAAGAAGGTTGGCCATGGTGCCGGCGAGCATGGCGCGGATGCCGAAGCGGGCCAACTGGCCGCGCTGGCCGGGAGCGAGAGCGCCGATGCCGCCGATCTGGATGCCGATGGAGCTGAAGTTGGCGAAGCCGCAGAGGGCGAAGGTGGCGATGGTGAAGGAGCGCGGGTCCAGCGCCGCGTGCATGCCGCCGAGCTCCTTGAAGGCCACCAGTTCGTTCATCACCATGCGAATGCCCAGCAGGTTGCCGATGTTGGTGCAGTCATGCCAGGGGATGCCGATGATCCAGGCGATGGGAGCAAAGACCCAGCCGAAGATCTGCTGCAGGCTGGTGGGAAACCAGGCCACGCCGCGGGCGGCCAGCCAGTTGTGCGCGCCGCCGAAAAGATAATTGACGAAGGCCAGCATGGCCAGGAAGGAGATGAGCATGGCGGCGACGTTGATGGCCAGATGCAGGCCGTCGCTGGTGCCGCGCGAGAGAGCTCCGAGAAAATTGGGTTCTCTTTCCATCTCCGGCATCTGCACTTTTCCGGAGGTGAGCGGCGTTTCCGTTTCCGGCACTAGCATCTTGGACATGAGCAGCGTGCCGGGAGCGGTCATGATGACGGCGGAGAGCAGATGCTTGGGCTCGACGCCGAAGCTGATGTAAGCGGCCATGATGCCGCCGGAGACGTGAGCCATGCCGCTGGTCATCACGCACATGAGTTCGGACCTGGTGAGTTTTTCAAGGAAGGGGCGAATGGTCAGCGGGGCTTCGGTCTGGCCCATGAAGATGCTGGCGGCGACGTTGAGCGATTCCGCGCCGCTTGCGCCCATCACGCGGGCCATGACCCAGGCCGCGGCGCGAATCAGAATCTGCATGACGCCGATGTGGTAAAGCAGAGCAAAAAATGCGGCGATGAAAATAATGGTGGGCATGACCTGAAAGGCGAAGATGAAACCCGCGGAGGAGCCGCGCCGGCCGAGCTCGCCAAAGACGAATTCGGTGCCCACGTAGGAAAAGCTGAGCAGCTTGTTCACCGCGCTGCCCGCTTTTTCAAAGAGCATGCGCCCGAAATCGAGCTTGAGCACGAAGACCGCGAAGGCAAATTGCAAGCCCAGGCCCCAGGCCACGGTTTTCAGCCGGATGGACTTGCGGTCCGTCGAGAAGAGCCAGGCCAGCCCCACGATCACCGCCATGCCCAACAAACCTACAAATCGTCCCATCGCGCTCTCCCTTTGTTACGGTTTTTCGACGATCCGTTTTTTTACCAGCTTGGGAATTTCCCCGGGAGGCTGCGCGCCGATCTCACAGCACTCCGCGAGCAGAGCCTGGGCCGCGGCCAGGCGGCTCTCGTCGTTGTAATGGACGGTGACCAGCGTCTCGCCGGCGGCTACGCGGTCGCCGATGCGCTTGTGAAATTCGAGCGCCACGGCGTGGTCGATCGAGTCTTCCTTCTTCTCGCGCCCGCCGCCCAGCATGGCCAGGGCGGTGCCGAACTGCTCACAGCGCGTGGAGACCAGGTAGCCGGCTGCGGGACTCTTGATCTCCGTGCGCAGCGCGGCCTGTGGCAGGCGGTCGGGTTCATCCACCACGCGCGAGTCGCCGCCTTGCAGGCGGATGCAGTCGCGGAACTTGTCGCGGGCTTTGCCACTGGCGATCAGCGATTCCGCCAGGCGGCGGCCTTCGTCCAAAGTGGGAGTGCGTTCGCCGAGCAAGAACATCCAGGCGGAAAGCTCGATGCTCAGCTCGCGCAAGTCGGCGGCGCCGCGCCCATTCAACACCTCGATGGACTCGAAAACCTCGACAGAATGGCCGGCCCAGCGGCCCAGCGGCTGGTTCATGTCGGTGATGAGGGCCACGACGCGCTTGCCCATGCGCCGCCCGGTATCCACCATCAGTTCGGCGAGTCGCTCGGAATCTTCTTCTTTTTTCATGAAGGCGCCCGAACCGGTCTTGACGTCCAGGACCAGCGCGTCAATTCCCTCGGCCAGTTTTTTGCTCATGATCGAGCCGCAGATGAGGCCGAGATTTTCGACGGTGGCGGTGACGTCGCGCAGGGCGTAGATTTTTTTATCCGCGGGAGCGATCTCGCGGGTCTGGCCGATCAGGGCCATGCCGCACTCCTTGAGAACGCGGCGGAAATCGGCGAGCGAGAGATTGACGTTGAAGCCGGGGATGGATTCGAGCTTATCCAGCGTTCCCCCGGTGTGGCCCAGGCCGCGGCCGCTGATCATGGGAACGAAGAGGCCGCCGGCGGCCACGATGGGGGCCAGGATGAGCGAAGTCTTGTCGCCGATGCCTCCGGTCGAGTGCTTGTCCACTTTCTTGGCGGGGAGTTCGGAGAAGTCCACTACTTCGCCGGAATGCAGCATGGCCTCGGTGAGCGCGGCCGCTTCGGCGCGGGAGAGCCCGCGCAGCCAGGCAGCCATGAGCCAGGCGGACATCTGGTAATCGGGGATGTCCCCACGGGTGTACCCGGCGATGAGGAAATCAATCTCCTCGCGGGAGTGCTCTCCGGAATCGCGTTTCTTGCGGATCAGGTCGACGGCGCGCATGGGAATGGGAGCAACGTCCGGGGAGAGTAGCATTGAGCGGGGCGAGCGTCAACGCGAGATCGGCCAAGAAGGGCGGTTTCTTAGGCTGGAAAACCGCCCTCCGGCGCGCCTTCCCTTTTCACCCCTAAATGCTAAAATGCCGCTGCGCTCCCGGAGCGGATTAAAAGGAGAAATCATGGTGAACATCACAGCAGCCCCGAACGGAAAAGGAGTTACGCGGCGGGAATTTCTGGCGAAGGGCGGCACGTTCGGAGCGGTCGTGGCTCTTTCAGGAATGATGCCGCTGCGGGCGGCGCTGGCCGCGGACGCGCGCATCGCGCAGGCCCCGCTGGTGGACAAGGGCTTCGCTTCGGTGCGCAAGATCGGCGAGGGGCTCTATGCCACGATTTCCGACGAATCCAAGGGCATCCAGACCATGTGCAATGGCGGATTCCTGGCCGGCAAGGACGCCGCGCTGCTGATCGAGGGCTACGTCACAACGGCGGGCGCCGCGTTTCAATTTGATGCCTTGCGCATGGCCAGCCAGGTCCCGGTCAAGGCGGCGCTCAATACCCACTATCACTTCGATCATTCGCTGGGCAACGCCTTCTACGGCGCGAAGGATATTCCCCTCTGGGCGCACGCCAAGGTCGCCAGCCGCATGGCGGAAAGCTACCTGCCGATCCAGGGAATCACCAAGACAGCGATGACCGGGCCGGTTGAAAAACAGGCGAAAGAGGCGCAGTCGGAGACCGTGCGCGAGCACTTGCAGAGCGACTTGGGAATGATGAACGCGGTTTATGATCTGGTCAGCTCGACCGTGCTCTCCATGCCCAATCATCCGCTGGACCCCGCGGCGCTGCCGCTGAAGGTGGACCTGGGCGGCCTGGAAGCCATCCTGGAATCTTTTCCAGGACATTCCGGCACGGACATCATCGTGCGCGTGACCGCTCAGAACGTGGTCTATGCCGGCGACCTGATTTTCAACACCGTGTATCCGGTCTGTTTTGACGCGCAGGCGACGATGAGCGGCTGGCGCGCCACGCTGAAGACCTTTGCCTCCTGGGACAAGGACACGCTCTTCGTGCCGGGCCACGGGCCCATCTGCGGGCAGGAAGGCGTGCGGAATCTCCGCGAAGTCTTCGACGACCTGGCCGAGCAGGCCGAGAAGCTGCACAAGGCCGGGGTTCCCCGGGCGGAGGCGGAGCATCGCTATGCGGTCCCGGAGAAGTTCAAGAGCCTGGGGATTTATGCCTGGGGCTTCACCATCGGCCCGGCCATCGCCAAACTCTACGAGGAACTGGAGAGCGGCAAGCACTGAGGCGGAACGCAGGAAAATCCTTCGCGACCCAGGATGAGGCAATGATCACAACCGCCGAAGAGGCGCTGCACCTGCTTTCCGCTTGGCATGCCGAGAAGCGCCTGATTCATTGCTGGTGCGGGTCGAGCGATGCCACGTTTCAGGTGATCGGCTGGATCGCGGACGTTTCCCCGAAGTCGGTCTCCGTGCGGGCCGGCAAGGTCCCCGATCCCCCCGCGGGCTATTTTGACGCCTGCATCTCGCTCGAAGGGGCCAGCATCGAGTATCTGGAGGGGCGCGACGCGCGGGATGCGCAGATTGAAGAGATGGTTTCGCAGACCTACGATTCCGTGCTGATGATCAATACTCCCAATGGGCGGTCGTTCGGGCTGGGGCTGATGCGCCCGCAGCAACCCTGAAGCAGGCGCTTTCCCGGCAAAAAGTCAGGGCTT
Organism: Terriglobia bacterium; assembly: GCA_020072805.1. GTDB lineage: Bacteria > Acidobacteriota > Terriglobia > Acidiferrales > UBA7541 > Acidiferrum. The sequence continues at coordinate 22,184 of JAIQGC010000025.1, read as the reverse complement.
GTTTTTTTGCAAAGCGACTTCCGCGGCAAGCTGCTGCATCTCGGAATGGATGCGGCCGTTGCTGGCCAGGATGGAGCGTCCCCCCAGCCGATAAGGCCGGCCTTCCAGGTCGGTCACTTTCCCGCCGGCTTCTTCCACCAGGAGCACGCCCGCGGCGGTGTCCCAGGGATTCAGGCCAAACTCCCAGAAACCGTCAAAGCGCCCGGCGGCGACGAAGGCCAGGTCCAGCGCGGCGGAGCCGTCGCGGCGGACTCCGTGCGAGCGCAGGGTGAAATCCCAGTAGAAGTGGATATTGGGATTGGCATCGCGTTTGTGGTTGGGAAATCCGGTGCAGAGCAGGCTGCGGGCCAGCGTGTCGTTCGCAGAGACCTGCATCTTCCTGTCGTTGAAGGTGGCTCCGGCGCCGCGCGCGGCGGCGAAGAGTTCGTCATAGATGGGGTTGTAGACGACGGCGGCGAGCAGGACGTCGTCCTGGGCGAGAGCGATGGAGACGGCGAAGCAGGGATAGCCGTGGGCGAAATTGGTGGTGCCGTCGAGCGGGTCCACGTGCCAGCGGAAAGGCGAGCCGGTATCGCCTCCCGAGCCTTCCTCGGCGGCCACCGAGTGCAGCGGAAAATATTTGCGCAGGCGCGCAACGATCAGTTTTTCGGAGCGGCGGTCGGCCTGGGTCACCAGATCGAACTCGGTTTTGTAGGCGATCTGCGGCGGGCGGTCAAACTCCTGGCGGAGCGTTTTCCCTGCGGCGCGGGAGATCTCCACGGCGGCTTCGAGATAGTCGCGTGGCGATTCTTTCTTGCGGCCCTGGCGGCGCTTTGGGGCATGCTTTCCCCTGGATTTCTTCATGGCTTCCTCAATCGGGCCCCGCGAAATATCCCTTGCGATGGCGCGCTTCATATTTTTCCGGCACTTTCACCTCGATGGCGCGGAAGGAGCCGGCGCGGCCGCGCGGCGCGGGATAGTAGGCGAGGCGGTACTGGGTGCGCAGTTCGCGGTCAATGGTGCTGAAGATGGCGGGAAGCTCCTGCAGCGCATCGGGAATAAAGATGGCCCCGCCGGTGGTGTCGGTGATGGCTTCGAGGGCGTGTTCGCCGGCGGTGTTGCGGCCGCTTTCGCCGGGCGAGGGGCGGACGACGATGGTGTAGAGCAGCGCACCGGCCTGCAGGGCCGCGGTGCGCGCGCCGTCGAAGTCGTAATGGCTGGTGGTTTCGCCGGCGTCGGTGACGAGAAGGATGACCCGGCGGCGGTCGCCCGCGCGGTTTTCCAGAGCGCGGGAGCCCAGCACAATGGCGTCATAGAGCGAAGTGCCCGCGCCGGGGGCGATGCGCCCGAGCGATTCCTGCAAGTACGCGGGGTCGTCGCTAAAGTGGGCCAGTTGCCGCACCGTCTCGTCGAATTCAAACAGACTCAGGCCGTCGCCGGGGCGCAGCACCTGGCGGATGAAGCGGGAGGCGGCCTCGCGTTCGACGGCCATCTCCTTCTGGGTGCTCAGGCTGGCGTCGATCATCAGCGCCAGATCGAGCGGCAATTGGGTTTCCGGCTCGAAGATTTCGATCTTCTGGGCGCGGCCCTCTTCCTCGAGGGCGAACTGTTCCCGCGTCAGATTGGCCACGGGGCGGTGATGCTCGTCGGTGACGCTGACCAGGACATTGACCAGATTCACCTGCGAACGCAGACGGGCGCGGTCCTGCGAGGCCAGGGTGGGCAGCAAGAAGGCGGTGGCCGCCAGCAGCGCCAGGGGGAGGAAGAGCTGGAACTTCGTGCCGGGGAGTCTCATCTATCAATCAGACTCCGGCTTGGGCGCCGGGGTTGCCGGAGGAATCTCGCCGTCGGCCCAGACGGCGCCGTCGGCGAAGAACTCCTTCTTCCAGATGGGCACGATGCGCTTGAGGGTGTCAATGGCGTAGCGGCAGGCTTCGAAGGCCGGGCCGCGGTGGGCGGCGCTGATGGCGATAAACACGCTGGTTTCGCCGATTTCCAGGCGTCCCAGGCGATGCACAATGGCCACGCGATGGATGGCGAAACGCTCACGGATCTGCGCGCAGATTTCCAGCATCTTGACCCGGGCCATGGGCTCGTAGCCTTCGTATTCGAGATAGAGCGTGGCGCGTCCGGCGGAGTTGTCGCGCACGCAGCCGTCGAAGCTGGCCACCGCGCCGTCGCCGGGCCCGCGCACGTGATTCATCAGGACCAGCGGGTCGATGGGCTGGCGGACGATCTGGATGAGGTCTTCGGCGGGGTTGTTCATGGGGATGCGCTTCATCCTCCGCTGACCGGAGGGAGAAAAGCGATTTCGTCGCCGGCGGCCAGAGGTTCGCTCCAGGGGGCGAACTCCTGATTGCGCGAAGCCACCAGGGACGGGCGGAAGGGGGCCAGTTCGGGATGGCGCTCGCGGAAGCGCGCGAAAAGATCCTCGATGCGCGCGCCGGGAGCAATTTCGGCGGACTCCTCCGCGCACCCGACAATCTCGCGCAAACGGCCGAAGAAGAGGACTTTTACCCGCATAAGGTTCTCCTGGAGATTCTACCTCGGATTCGCGGGTTTGCGCTTGACCTGGGCGGCGGGCGGGCCGTAAGTTGCGAAGAGGACCATGGGAGACCACGGTGAAGATTCTGATGACGGGTTCGAGCGGTCTGGTGGGCACGGCGCTGGCGGGCTCGCTGGCCGCCGATGGGCATACGGTGTGCCGGCTGGTGCGCCCGGGGAGCAAGGCGGCGGGCGCGGGAGAAGGATTCGACGTGCCGTGGAATCCCGCCACGGGCGATCTGGGCGGCGCGGGCGTGGGCGCGGACGCAGTGATCAACCTGGCGGGAGCGCCCATCGCCGAGGGCCGCTGGACGCCACAACGAAAAGAAGAACTGCGGACCAGCCGCACGGCCACCACCCGCGCGCTGGTGAATGCCCTGGCGAAGATGAGCGCACGGCCGCGCGTGCTGCTCTCCGCCTCGGCCACCGGCTACTACGGCGACCGCGGCGAGGAGACGCTCACCGAGGAGAGCGCGCCGGGCGCTGGCATGCTCGGCGAGATTTGCCGTGAGTGGGAGGGCGAGGCACAGCGGGCGGAGGTCCTGGGGATCCGCGTGGTGCGCCTGCGCATCGGAATCGTGCTGGCGCGCAACGGCGGCGCGCTGGGGAAAATGCTATGTCCCTTCCGGCTGGGCGCGGGCGGGCGGCTGGGTTCGGGGCGGCAGTGGATGTCCTGGGTGACGCTCGAGGATCTGGTGGGGATCTTTCGTTTCGCGCTGGAAGAAGCCCCGGAGGGGAGCAACCTCAGCCGCATGCCGCTCGGCGGCGCCATCAACGCGGTGTCCCCGCAGCCGGTGCGCAACGCCGAATTCACCCGCGCGCTGGCCCGTGCCGTGCACCGCCCGGCGATTTTCCCCGCGCCGGGCTTTGCCCTGAGGCTGGCGCTCGGAGAAATGGCCGACGCGCTGCTGCTCGCGAGCCAGCGTGTGCTGCCGCTCAAGCTCGCGGACGCCGGCTACCACTTCCGCCATGCAGAGCTGGGTGCGGCGCTGGCCGCCGTGCTCAATCCTAAATAAAACGTTCCGGATCCAACTGCTTCAGCAAGGGGCCCAGATTCGTTTCGTCCACAAAGAGCTGCGCCGTACGGCCCGCGGGCGGCGCGGCCAGCGATTCGTCCTCATCGAAAGCCTGGAAAAGACGCAGCTTGGCGATGGCGTACTCTTCCGTGCCGGAGAGCGCGCCGCCCGCCCGCCGGTTCCAGGTCTCCACGGCGGTGGACTCGACCAGAATACGCAGCGGAAAAGACAACTGGCGGTCGGCGGAAACCATATAGCGGTATTCGGTGCCGGATTTTTCATCGCGCGTGGCGCGCTCCACTTCAAAAAAATAGTATTGGAAAACATAGCCGGTAGCTGAGGAGTAGGACTTTACCCGGCGGGCGGCGTCAGGACGGGGCATGCGCGGATTATTCGCGCCAGCGGGGATTCTGTCAATTGATAGAAGATTTTGCAGGACGAGTTGTTGACGGATCAAGGCTTGGCGGAAATCTGTCCTTTCCCGAAACGGGAATAATTCATTCCGGTTCAGTTCCATTTTGAAACTTTTTCGGCCCTCAAATTCTGCGCTGTTTCACATGGAACAATTCTTCCGGACATAAATTTAGAAACTCTTCCAAATCCAGCAAAACCTTCGGGTTCATAACTTTGACTGTGTGAAAACAGTCCCGGCAGAACGGCGGGCGCAACGAGAGACCTGCCGTCATGAAGCTGTGGCCATTCTTCTGCATTAGTCCTGACGCATGACGCCCTCTCTTTCATCGCGGCCGAAGCCCGTCGGCGCCGGCTGCGTTCTGGTTCTCCTTTCGGTGAGTGCGTGCACGCTGGGCTGCGGCGGGGGAGGCGCAAGCCCTGTAGCGCCCCCGCCGACCGCGCCTCCCCCATCTCCCGTCACAGTAAACCTCACGCCGGGAAGCGCCACGGTGTTGCTGGGCAGCACGCAGACATTTGCCGCGACCGTCAGTGGCACGGCCGACAGCACAATCACATGGAGCGTCAACGGCCTCGCCGGAGGAAAGTCCAGCACCGGCACGATCAGCGCGGACGGCGTCTACACCGCGCCCGCCCTCCTGCCCTCCCCGGCGGCGGTCAACGTGCGCGCCACCAGCCACGCCGACAACACAAAATACGCCGAGGCCACCATCACCGTGGCCAGCGACGTAACTCTCAGCCTCACGCCCGGCGCGGCCTCGATCGAGTTGGGCGCGGTGCTCGCGTTTCACGCCGTGGTCACCAGCAATGGCCACCCGGACACGGCCGTGACCTGGAGCCTCACGGGAACCCCCTGCCCGGCCTCCTGCGGCACGGTGGACTCTGCTGGAAACTACACCGCCCCGCGCACGTTTCCCTCTCCGGCCACTTTTATGCTTGTCGTGCAATCCGCCGCCGACACATCGAAAAAAGCTTCCGCCGCGATCGCCGTCACCAGCATGTTCACGCTGGCGCTCTCCGCCCCGGCCAGCGTCGCGCCGGGCGCCACGGCCACGCTGAGCGCCACGCTGCAGCCCGCCGCCAACTCCAATCCCGACACCGCGATCTCCTGGACGCTCTCCGGCGCGGGCTGCAGCGTCGCGGGCTGCGGCACAATGGGAAACGCCAGTTCGTCGCTGGCTGCGGGCGGCGCGACCGTGAGCACCGTCATCTACACGGCGCCTGGAAAAACGCCCAGTCCCGCATCCGTCACCGTCACGGCCACGCCGACGGCGGACACGAACCGCGCCGCGCAAGCAAGCATCACGATCGGCAGCGGCGGCGGGACGATTGCGCTCGCGCCCGCTTCGGCCACCCGGGCGGCCGGCCAGCGGCTCACGCTCGGCGTCACATCGAGCCTGGCATCCGGCTCGACGCTCAACTGGAGCGTCAACGGCATCGCCGGAGGTAACGGCACGGTAGGAGTGATCTGCGCGGCCGGGTCGAACCCCTGCCAGGCGGTTTCCGCGACCAGCGCCGCGCAGGTGGACTATTTTTCTCCCGCAGTGATTCCCGCAGCCAATCCCGTTACTGTGCGCGCCGCGAGCCAGGCCGATTCCACGGTCAGCGGCACGGCGCAGGTCAGCGTCATCGCCCACGTGGTGGTCAGCGTCTCTCCCGGGACAATCACGCTCGCGCCCGCCGCGCAGCAGCAGTTCTTCTCCACCGTCCTGGGCACGGACAACCAGAGCGTGGTCTGGCAGGTAAGCGGAGCGGGCTGCACCGGCGCGGCCTGCGGTGCCATTGACGCGAGCGGAATCTACACGGCCCCGCCCAGCGCCCCTTCGCCCGCCTCGGTCACCGTGCGGGCCATCAGTTCGGCGGACACTTCGCAATCCGGCTCCGCCACCGTCAATTTTTCCACGGGACCGGCGATTCTGGGACTGCTCCCCGGCAGCGTCTACGCTGGTGGCACGGCCGGATTCACCCTGCTAGCTGAGGGAAGCGGCTTTGCCGCCAGCAGCCCCGGTCCCGGCTCGACGCTGCTCATCGGCGGCACGCCGCGCCTGACCACCTGTCTCTCGGCTCAGGAGTGCACGGCGCCGGTCAATTCCACCGACGTCGCCGTCGCGGGAACTCTTTCCGTGCAGATCCAGAATCCCGACGGCTCGCTTTCCAATACCGCTTCGTTCGTGGTTCTCGCGCCGCCCGGTGCCGATGAACTGATCGCCCTCACCGCCTCCTCGCCGTCCGCCAGCGGCAAGGACATCGTCGTGGTCGAAACCAGCAGCGCGGGGAGTTCCCTCTCCGGTGCGAGCCTGGACCTCAACGTCGCCGCGCTGGGCCTTTTCTCCGTGGCCACTAACACCTGCACGCTGGGTGGCAACGCCCTCACCGCCGTGCGCCCCGCCGGCGGCAGCGCCGCACTGGAAATCTGCCTGTTCTCCTGGAGCGGCCTGGACACCAGCATGGCCTACTCCGTCACGGGACCGGCCGGCGCGGACGACGTCACCGTCGCGGGAAAACAGTCCGCCGGACTGGGCATTATTCACCTCACACTGCAAATTCCCGTCAGCGCCGCGCCCGGCCCGCGCACGATTTTTATTCAGAACACCAATCTCGACAAAACCGCCGCTTCGGGCGCGCTGGAGGTCCGCTAGGATGAGCTACGCGCAACGCCGCCGTTTTCTCCTGCTGTTGTTTCTCGCCGGCCTGCTGCTGATCGGCATCGCCGCCAATGCCACCACGTTTCTGCGGCTAGACTTCGCCGAGCTTGCGCGCGCCTCCTCGGCCATCGCGCGGCTGCGCTGCCTCTCCGCGGAGAGCCGCCTGGAAAACGGGCAGATCTGGACCGATTCGCGTTTTGCCGTGCTGGAAACGGTAAAGGGAAATCTTTCGCCGATCCTCACTGTGCGCACGCCGGGCGGGAGCGCTGCCGGAATAACCGCGCACGTGGACGGAGTCCCGCGCTTCCGGCCTGGCGAAGAGGTTTTTCTTTTCCTGATTGCGCAGCCCGGCGAACCCTGGAAAATTCTCGGCTGGGCCCAGGGAACGTTCCGCATCGCGCGCGGCCCGCGCGGCGGAAGCGAACGGCTGACGCAGGACTCCGCGGCGCTGCCGGTCTACGACCCCGCACGCAGGGAGTTTCGCGCCGAAGGACTGCGGAATGTGACGGTGGATGAGTTCCGGGCGCGCGTGCAGCACGCGCTCGCGGCGGCGCCATGAGCCGGCCACCCCAGGCGCGGAAAAAGAGGAGAAATGAAAAATGAGTGAATTCTTCAAGAAAACCGTGGCAGCCGTCCTGGCGTTTGCGCTCGCGCTTTTTTCCGCGCAGACCGCGAGCGCCTACACCTTGCACATGACCGTCGCCGACCTGCGCCTCTCCTCCGCGGTGGTTGGAACCTCGGCCTGCCCCGTTCCCGCGCACCGCCTGACCGCCGCGGGAAGTTTTTCCGTGCAATGGAGCACCAGCCTCGGCGCGAGCCCGCTGACCGTCCTCACGCAGGACCAGACCGCCGCGGGCCGCCTGAATGAAATCGAAAAAACCATTCAGCAGTCGCTGGGCGTCTGGACCGGAGTTTCCGGTTCGGTTCTGTTGCCCGGCACGCTCGCGCCTCTGGCGCGCGTCTCTTCGTCCACGGCCTGCGCCGCCGACGGACTGAACTCCATCTGCTTCAATCAGTCCGACGCCGGATTCACCCCCGGCATTCTGGCCTTCACCCGCGTGATCACCGCCGACCATCTCGGCGCGCAACTGACCAACGGCCCGGCGGCCACGGAAATTGGAGAGATCCTCGACGCCGACGTCTACTTCAATCCCGGCGATCCCAACACGACTTTCGCCACGCCGCAGGCACTCGCCGCCAATCCCGCGGCTTACGATCTGGAGTCACTTCTCACCCACGAACTCGGCCATGCCATCGGCTTCAGTCATTCCGCCGTCTGGCGCGCCATGATGGCCCCCTACGCGCCCGCCCCGGGCACGTTCACCGGCCAGCGCCCGACAACTCTTGCGCCCGACGCCCCGCTCGCCGAGGACGACCGCACCGGCCTGCGCGCGCTCTATCCCGACCCCTCCGACACCGTGCACACCGGAAGCATCAGCGGGCGCATCCTTCCCGCCAACGCGCTTTCGCTTCCCGCGGTCCCCGCCGGCGTCAGCGGAATCTTTGGAGCGCACGTCGTGGCGCTCGACGCCGCAAGCGGCAATGTCGTCGCCGGCGTGCTAGGCGGATGGAGTTGCAGCGGCACCGGCCCCGCGCAGTTCGACGGCAGCTACCGCATCGAGCGCCTGGCCGTGGGCGCCAGCTAAAGGATCTACGCCGAGCCGCTTGCCGGCGCCGTGGACCCCTCCGCGGTGAGCGACGCGACCGCCGCGCTCTGCCGCAATCTTTCCACCGACGCCGGCTGGCCCGCAGCCGCCTCTTGCGTGGTCCCGCCAGTGGACACCGAATTCACCACCCGCCTGCGCTCCGCGCCCTGAGCGGGATAAGCCACCGCATTTTCTCCCCCGCCACAGCAAAGACAGAATCCCTCCCGCGAATTCGTCCCATCTGCGATACTCTTTTGCGCGGAGGAACAGAATGAGCAGCGACCCCAAAAGCCCGGCGGAACTGAAGGAGAGCGTGCGCAAGGATTGGACCGGAGCGGCGCCGCTCTGGAAAAAATGGAATCAAAAATCGCTGGTGCAGTCGCATGCGGCCACCGAACTGGTGGTGAAAAACGCCCAACTGCTGCCCGGCATGCAGGTGCTGGATCTGGCCAGCGGGACGGGAGAGCCTTCCCTCAGCCTGGCGCGGGCCGTGGGCCCCTCCGGCCGCGTGGTGGCCACCGACCTGGTTCCCGAAATGCTCGAAGGGGCGCGCGAAAACGCCCAGGCGCAGGGCCTGACACAGATGGAGTTCCGCGTGGCCGACGCCGAGCATCTGCCCTTTGCCGACGCCGAGTTCGACCGCGTCACCTGCCGCTTCGGCATCATGTTTTTTCCCGAGCCGCACAAGGCACTCAGGGAAATTCGCCGCGTGTTGAAACCCGCCGGGCGGGTCTCCTTCCTTGTCTGGGGCCCCCTCGAGGAAAATCCGCTCTTCTCCATCACCCTCGGGCCGTTCCTCAAGCACGTGCAGTTGCCGCCGCCCCCGCCGGACGCTCCCGGCGTGTTCCGCTTCGCCGATCCGGCCAAACTCGCCGCCGTCTTCACCGCCGCCGGTTTTCGCGAGGTGGCCACCGCCAAACACACGGTGCCCTGGCCCTGGAAGGGCACGGTGGAAGACGCCTGGGAGTCCATCAGCGAGCGCGCCGCCCCTTTCAAGAAACTGATTGCCGCGCTGCCCGCGGAGAAGAAACCGGAAGTGATGCGCGAAGTCTTCGAAGGGCTGCGCCGCTGCCAGCAGGGCGATACCATCACCTTGACCGCCACGCTGATCAGCGTCACCGCCGCGGTCTGAATCCGGCACAACTCTAGTTCCCTCCATTGCCCGGCCCGCGAATACGCGCTTTCCCTTCGGCCGTGACTCGTAGCCCGATGCTGGCTAACCCAGCGCCGTCTCAGACTGAGAACACTTGGACTGCAATCTTGAGATTGCAGTCAGGCGCACGGCGATTGGGGAATAGGCGACAGTGGAAGTGCATTCGCTCAATCCTCGAGTTGGAATTTAACATTATTGTTTTTAGAGACTTAGCTATATTCAATAGAATAAGTGCCAAGCTTTAGTTTTCAGCTTCTCTGGATATCCAGCTGCAATGGAATTTAGGGTCTTTATCCCGGTCATAGGCGCTTGAGGCGACCCGTGGGCGAGCAATGAGTTTGGGAAGACATGGCTCCTGAGAAGCTCAGAATTGGCGCACGCTTGGCCGCCGGTTTCGGCGCGGTCCTGATCATCCTGCTGGCCATCGCCTGGCTGGGCTTGAGCCGGATGACCCTGCTGGAGAAGAATCAAAATCTGGTGCACGACCGCTTAAAGATGACGCAGGAGGCCGAAAAATCCCTGGCCGCCAGCGCCGCAAACATGATCCTGGCCACGCATATCCTGGTTGCCAAGGACAAATCCGAGATCGAGCCTCTGATTCGCGAACAGAACGCCAATCTGGAGATTATTTCTGACGCCGTACGCGCCCTCATGCAGAATGTGCATGATGGTAAGGAGAAGGAACTTCTGGCGATTGTGGAGCGAACGCGCCAGGATTACATCCTGGCATTCATCGAGAACCGCCAGATCGTGGAACAGGGCGATCGAAAAGGGGCCATGGAGTTGGCCAACCGGAAACTGATCCCCGCGCGGACAGTCAACCTCAAGGCTTGGAATGACTTCGTCCAGCTGGAAAACGATCACATGGAACAGGCCATCGAGGAGAGCAACGCGGCCTATGCTTCGGGCATTGCTCTCCTTCTGAAAATGGCTATCTTCGCGCTGCTTGCCGCGTGGCTGACCGCCTATCTGCTCATGCGCAGCATCACCGTTCCCATGGGAGTCATGGCCGCACATTTGGAGGAACACCGCAAACTTCTGGATGTCCTGCGCGAATCGCAGCAAAGACTCCGGCTGCACATCGAACAGACCCCGCTGATCGCCATCGAATGGAATCTGAATTCCGAAGTGACGGACTGGAATCCGGCCGCGGAGAAGGTCTTCGGCTATACCCGCGCGGAAGCCCTGGGGCGGCAAATGAGTTTCATCGTGCCTGAAAATATCCGCCCGCAGATCGAGCAAATCTTCAGGGAACTCCTTACTGGGACGTTGCGGGAACCGCCGCGGCGAAAGCTTCACCCACCCGGCGCGCCCGAACACGGCTCGATCCAGCCGCCCCCAAAAATCAATCCCGGCCCGAGCGACGCCAGAAAGACCGGCTTGCGCTCCGCCGCGGGCCGCGCGGCCTGCGCCGTCAAAATCGCGTGCAGCGCCGCCGCCGTGGTGCTCGAACCCAGATTGCCGCTGGCGCGCGCAAGCGGGGGAAACTTCTCCGCGGCCACGCCCAACTGCCGCGCCAGAATCTCCACGAGGCGCGGATTGGGCTGGTGCGTGGCGAATCCCTCGGCGTCCTCGAGCGCGTGCCCGCTGCGCAGGGCCACTTCCCGCAAAACCTTGTCCATGCGCGAAACCGCCGCGCGGGAGAGCGCTTCGCCGTCAAACTGCACGTCCAGCGCATGACCGGCCGCGTTTCCCTGCGACCCGCCCTGCGCCAGCCCCACGCGGATGGCTCCCGCATACTGCCCCGCGCAGCCAAAATGAAATCTTCCCAGGCGCCAGCAATTTTCCCCGGCCGCCTGCGCGCGCAGCACAAACGCGCACGCGCCGTCGCCAAAGAGTCCGCCGAACTCTCCGGCCGTGCGCCCCGGGATCAGCATGCAGCTGTGCACATCGGAGGTGACCACCAGCACATTGCGCGCCTGCCCGGAACCCAGAAACGCCTGCGCCACCGCGAAGGCGTTGAGCACGCCGAGGCACGCCCCTCCGGCATCCAGCGCTCCGCAGTTCTCCCGCACCAGCAGCAGTGAATGCAGCTGCGCGGCCAGCGACGGATAGGAATGATGCGTCTCGCTCGTGGCGATGACCCAGTCCACCTCTCCCGCAGCGCAGCCCGCCGCGCGCAAAGCCTCCTGGGCCGCGCGCGCACCCAGCGTCACTTCACTCTCGCCCGCTCCCACTCGCGCCACCGATTCAATCCCCGCGCGCTTGCGCAACTTCCCCACCGGCATGCCAAACTCGCGGTCCACTTCCTCCGACGCAACGATCCGCGCGCCCAGCACAGCGCCCGAGCCGCACAGGAACGCATCCTGAGGATCGTGCTGACGATCGATCGTGCCGGGAATTCTTTCTGGGTTGGGTTGTTTGTGCATCACCGAGGGCCCAAGGGCGAATATCCCATGGTGAAGTTCGCGGATTGTGGCGGCTTAATCATAGCGAGTGGATCGCGGACCAATATATTTTGACCAATTTTGCTTAGCGGCACAAGGGCCGCGTCAGGAGGCCCCCCGCGCGCGGCGCTCCAGCGCGGAAACGACGCGGTCAAGCTCTTCGACCAGCGCAGTGGTCTCCGCCTCGCGGTATGCGCTTACCAGCGCCCGGTAATACCACAGCGTTCCGTCCTTCCCTCCGCTGAAGCGCTCGAAGACCGCATCGCCGCCCACGCGGTGATCGCCCAGAATTTCGCGCACATTGGAAAGCTTGTCCGCGGCGGAAACCAGGCGCACCTCCGCCGATTCGTGCCGCACCCGCTCGATGTAAGCCTCCTTGCGCATGCGCCACGGCAACTTGGGGGCTTCATGCGTGTCCGTGCAGCCTTCCACGATGCGCGCCACGCGCGGGCCGAACATCTTGCGGATCTCCCCCAGCCGCGGCAGCCCGCCCTGGTCTTCCACCGCGTCGTGCAACAGCGCCGCGATGACCGTGTCCTCGCCGCCGCCATACTGGATCACCAGCGAGGCCACTCCCAGCAGATGCCCCACGTAGGGATGCTCCTTGCCCTTGCGCTTCTGCCGCGCGTGAATGCGCGCGGCGTAGCCCAGCGCATCGATGAACCGCTGCGAGAGTGCCGGCTCGCCGCTCTTGTGCTTTTTCTTGCCGCGTGAATTCACAGGCGCTCGCTCTCCGATCCGCGTTTCATGCTGTTCGGCCGCAAAATCATTTCTTCGCCTTCCCCCGCGCCGCTCTCTTTTTCGGCTTTGGGGCGGGATGCTCGTAGGCCACGCCCAGCCAGCGCACCGCCTCTTCCAAATGCCGCCGCGAAATCAGCGGCACCTCGACCCACGAGCGAAACCCGAAGCTTGCCTCGTCCACGCACTCCCGCCGCAGCGCCCGCCGGGCGTCCTGCTGGCGCAGCCGCACGCACACAAACGTCGGCGCACCCGGCGCATTCATCCATTCCGGCTTGCTCTTGGAAAGATCGCGATTTATGTAACAGCCCAGCATGTTTCTGCCGTGCCAGAACGCCAGCGTACCCATCATCGGCTTGGCCGTCACGCCCGGCCAGGTCAGCAACTCCGCGCGCAGCACTTCGCCCAGTTCATCCTCGAGCGGCCGCAGGCTCCAGTCGATAGCGGGCATGGACTTCTCCCCCTTCGCGCAAATACCATGTTGACACTCGCCGCCGTGCGAGACAAGACTGTCTGCGTCCGCCTCCCCGGCTTGCAGACAAGCAGGGCGGCGCACGGAGGAACCGAAGAAGTGTCACAACCGGAACTCACTCTCGTCGCGCACCTCTATCCACGGATCGAAACGCACCTCATCAAGCTCCTGCGCTCGGTCTCCCCCGAAGACTGGCTGCGCCCGACCCTCTGCCCCGGCTGGAGCGTCAAGGACATTGCCGCGCACCTGCTGGACACCAACCTGCGCCGTCTCTCGATGTGCCGCGACGGATTTTTCGGTGAAACGCCCGAGAATGCCGATAGCTACGACGGCCTGGTGCGCTTCCTCGACCGCCTCAACGCCGACTGGGTGCGCGCCGCGCGCCGCATCAGCCCCCGCGCGCTCACCGACTGGATGGAAATCACCAGCGTCGAAGTTGGCAACTTCTTCGCCGCGCTCGACCCCTTCGCCAAAGCTCCCTTCCCTGTCGCCTGGGCCGGCGAATCCGAATCGCTCAACTGGTTCGACATCGCCCGCGAATACACCGAGCGCTGGCATCACCAGCAACAGATCCGCCTGGCCGTCGCGCAGCCAGGTACTCCCGCTACCACGGAGATCATGACCCGCGAACTCTACCACCCCGTCCTGGACACTTTCCTGCGCGCCCTCCCGCGCACCTACGCGCAGACCGACGCGCCCGAAGCCGCCGCCGTGAAAATTACCGTCAGCGGCGAAGCCGGCGGCGTCTGGTTCCTCCTCCGCCACACCGGCGCGTGGCGCCTCACCAAGACCGCGCCCGCTGCGCCCGCCACTACCGAAGTCACGATTCCTCAGAACCTCGCCTGGCGTCTCTTCACCAACAGTTTTCCCGCGGAAGCCCGCGCCTCCGTGCAAACGCACGGCGACGCGCGCCTCGCCGCGCCGCTCTTCCAAGCCGTCGCGGTCATGGCCATGCCAAAAAATCCACCGCAAAGCGAACGCTAAGGCCCAGGCGTGTAGCACAGCCTCCAAAAATGGAAAAGTAGGTCAGGGATGATTCGAGGTCTTCCAGGTCAACTTCTTCATCGCGCTACGAGCGAATCATGGTCAGCAGCATCTTGAACCGCGCAAGCGCCTTCAGCGCGTGCGGCTGATTGGCCGGCATGAGCACCGCCTCGCCGGCCCGGGCCGTCAGCGGCTTGCCGGAAATCACGATTTCCGCTTGGCCCTCCAGCACATGCGCCAGCGCGTCGAACGGGGTGGTATGCTCGCTCAGCCCCTGCCCCTCGTCGAACGCAAACAGCGTGACGGTTCCCGTGCCGCGCTTCAGCAGCGTCCGGCTGACCACCGCTCCCTCCTGATACCCCACCAATTCCGCCAGCGATACCGCTTCCGCCGCGGGCATCTCGCCCTTGCCCGGTGCATTCGGTGAACTCATTTTCGTCCGCCTTCCTTGTGCCTTTCCGACGGTACCACGAGCGCTCCGAAATTGGACGAACCAGTCACTCGCCTCCGGCGTCTCCTAGCTTGCCTTCTCGTCCGCGGAGGCCATCCGGTGCGCGCTTTGTTTCTTATCCGGGAAATAAGCGTTCGCCACGTACTGGGAAATCATGCGCTGAGTGTTGAAGAAGGAACCGTTCAGCGCAATGGTGGAGCGCATGATATCCGTATAGTGGGAAGGACGCCCGTAGAACGTCGGCAGGATGGTCTGCTCGAGTTTGTCATAGAGCGAGGCGGCTTCCGCGGAAGAATCTTCGGAGACATCATTATTGTCCGTGCCGATCGCCCATCCCGTGGCTCCTTCCGCATGTCCCTCGATCCACCAACCGTCCAGCACGCTCAAGCTGGGCACGCCGTTCAAGGCGGCTTTCATGCCGCTGGTGCCGGAAGCTTCCTGCGGCTTTCGCGGCGTGTTCAGCCAGAGGTCCACGCCGCTAGTGATGAGCTGCGCCCAGCGCATGTCGTAGTCCTGAACGTAGACGAAGCGGAGGGCGTCTTTCAGATATCCCGCCGTCTCAATCACGCGCCGGATCATTTCCTTGCTGCTGGCATCCTGGGGATGGGCCTTCCCGCCGAAGACGATCTGCAATGGGCCATACTCCTTGGCCATCCGCCGCAAATGCTCTCCATTGGCGAGCAACAGTTCCGGGCGCTTGTAAATGGCCGCGCGGCGGGCAAAACCGATGGTGAAGACCTTCTCCTCCATCTCGACGTGCGTCTTGCTCTGGATCTCTTGCAGCAAGGCGCGTTTAGCTGAAGCATGTGCCTGGTGGATTTCGTCCAGAGAGATTCCGCGGACGTAGCGGAGGTACAAATTGTCCTGCCGCCACTCGGGGATGTGCCGGTCGTAGAGTTCGCGGAATGCCGGCGCCGTCCAGGTGACCGCATGAACTCCATTGGTAATGGCGCGGATGGGATAGAGAGGGTACATCTCCTGGGAGATCTCCGCGTGATGCATGGCCACGCCGTTGATGTAGCGCGAAAACTTGAGCGCCAGGTAGGTCATGTTCAACGTGCCCTCGGGACAGCAGTGCGTCACTTCCAGAACCCGCATTCTCTGCGCTCCCAAGACCTGCTGCATCAACGCGCGCGAAAATTCGTCATGGCCCGCGGGCACGGGAGTGTGCGTGGTGAAGATGCACTGGGAGCGAATGGCTTCGAGATCCTCTTCGCTCGCCGAGCCCAGCTCCGATTTGCCCAGCCGCTGCTCCAGCAGACCCAGAGCGAGCAGGGCGGCATGGCCCTCATTCATGTGGTAGCTGCCGAGTTGCGTGTAGCCGAGTTCGCGCAGCATTCTCACGCCGCCGATGCCCAGCAATGCTTCCTGGCAGAATCGGTAATGAGCATCGCCGCCATAGAGGCGGTCGGTAAGCGTTCTGTCCCAGGGCGTGTTTTCCGCCAGGTCCGCGTCGAGCAGATAAACCGGAACCTCGTGTCCGGAGACACCGGGAATCGTGTATTTCCAGGCCCGGAGATGGACCTGCCGTCCCTCAATCTCCACTACAGTCCGTGCATCGGAGCCTTCGAGTAATTCTTCCGGCTTCCAGAGAGCGTCCTCTTCAAATTGATTGCCCCGCGCATCGAGCCGCTGGCGGAAGTAGCCCCTGCGGTGCGCCAGGGTTACGCCGGCCATTGGCACTCCGAGGTCGGCAGCGGAGCGCAGGCTGTCTCCGGCCAAAACGCCCAGACCTCCGCTGTAGGTCGGGATCCCCGGCTCCAGCGCGATCTCCATCGAGAAATAGGCGACTTTGGACAGATTCGTTTCCAGCATGTTGCTCTCCCGATCCGTCACTCCTACGGATTCCTTCCCTCACCCTCCCGGTCTCTCTTTCGGGCTCCGAGTTCCTTCAGACGCTGTTTCAACTCGTTTCGATATGCAGTTCATTTCTCCAATGCTGGACCAGCCGCTTATGTATGCTTTGGGACATCCAAAATCGAAAGAGACGGCGGGGGATGCGGGGCCGGCGCAGAGGACGGCGAAGGTGAAGTGGGAAGCCGCGCTGAAGTGGATTAAGGGAATATCTCGGATGCGTATCAGCGAGACGGGATTGCTCCGGCGACGCTTTTTCGCTGGAAGGATGAGGCCGTCCGGCAAGCGGCGAAAACGAACGGAAAGAATTGGTAGCGCTAACGGGAATCGAACCCGTATTTCAGCCTTGAAAGGGCCGCGTGCTAACCGTTGCACCATAGCGCCATCGGTGTGGCAGAACTACTCTACATAGGATAAGAGAAACGGAGGCATTGGTCAAAGCGGCAGAAAGCG
The DNA here is from genome assembly GCA_020072805.1 of Terriglobia bacterium. Classification (GTDB taxonomy): domain Bacteria; phylum Acidobacteriota; class Terriglobia; order Acidiferrales; family UBA7541; genus Acidiferrum. The sequence goes on along the minus strand of JAIQGC010000025.1, from coordinate 5,451 downwards.
CCAAAGGAACGAATTTCGAGTTTCGGATTTCGCGTTTCCAGTTTCGCCTCACTCGCCCCGCTACCCCTTGCGATCGGTAAACTCCTCATGCCAGGCCATCTGCACCGCCTCGAGCTTCCCCTCGTTCGACGCCTTGGGGTCGCCTACAAACCCCTCCATCTCGCACACCCACTTGTGTAAATCCGTAAAACGCACCGTCAGCGGATCAATCTCCGGAAATTTGTCCGCCAGCGCAATCGCCAGCCCTTCCACGTCATCCCAATTCAATGTCGGCAGCATCCGTGCTCCATGAAGAAAAAATCGTGACTCGTGATTCGTGACTGGTGACTCGTGAAACCCCCGCGCCCGTCGGTCACCAAAAAGCTACGCTCGCTTGCAGGGTTTGCTCTTAACTGTTAACTGTGAACTGCCTTTCTCAATGATCCAATTCCTTCGCGTAATTCTTATTCCACTCCGGAATCTCCACCACGATGTCCGTCGTCCCGTCGGGCACGCACTGGCAGCCCAGGCGCGACTTCGGCGTAATCCCCGGCGCTTCGTCGAGCTGATCCAGCTCCGCGTCCGTCGCCTCGTTGCACGTCTCGATGCCCTGCTGCACCATCACGTGGCAGGTCGAGCAGGCGCATACGCCGCCACAGGCGTGGTCCAGCCCCATCTTGAAACCTTCGCTGATGTCCAGGATGCTTCCCGGCAGTCCGTTGTGGCCGTAGGGAAATTTTTCCGGGTCCACCTCGAAGGTCTTCCCGCTCGGCAAGAACGTCACCTTGTATTTCTTCGTCGCCGTCTTGTATTTGACTTCGTCAATATATGGATTGCTTCCGCCCATGATTCTTCCTCGCTCCCTGCACTTCCGCCTTTATACTTCCGCCAAGTTGCGGCCTTCGAGCGCGCTTGAAATCGCGCTGTTCATCATCACTTCCGCCAGGTGCGTGGTCGCCTGGTTCAACTCGTCAATGCGCACGCGCACCAGTTTATAATCCGTCCCCGCCGCGGACTCCTTCAGCGCCGCCACGGACGCGCCAATCGCCGCGCGCTCCTCGCCGGAAATCCGCGCCGCGGCTTCGGTCGCCAGCGCCTTGGCCGTCGCCGTCAGGATGGATTCCGCCTCGGTGCGTGCCTCGACCAGTTGCCGCTCCGCAAAATCCTGCTCGGCGTACTCGATGGACTCTTCGAGCATGCGCTCCACTTCCGCGTCATCCAGCCCATAACTCGGCTGGACTTCGATCGAACGCTCCTCGCCCGTGCGCACGTCTTTCGCGGCCACCTGCAAAATGCCGTTGGCGTCGATCAAAAATTTCACTTCGATGCGCGGCAGCCCCGCCGGCGCCGGCGGCACGCCCAGCGTGAAGCGAGCGAGCGAACGGCAATCGCGCGCCAGTTCGCGTTCGCCCTGCACCACGTGAATCTCGATCCCCGTCTGGTTGTCCACGCCCGTGGTGTAAAGCTCCTGCGCGCTCGCCGGAATCGTCGAGTTGCGCGGAATAATCTTGGCCACCGCTCCGCCGTACGTCTCGATGCCCAGCGAAAGCGGGGCCACGTCCAGCAGCAGCATGTTCTGCGTGCCGTTCGAAAGAATGTCCGCCTGAAGCGCCGCGCCCAGCGCCACCACTTCATCCGGATTCAGCTCAATGTGCGGCTTGCGCCCAAAATATTTTTCCACCGTCTCGCGCACCAGCGGCGTCCGCGTCGTTCCGCCCACCAGCACCACTTCCTCGATCTCTTCGGGCTTCAGCTGCGCGTCCGCCAGCGCCTGCCGCACCGGCTTCATGGTGCGCTCGACCACCGGCCGCGCAATCTCCTCCAGTTCCGCGCGCGTGATGCGCACGCTGGACTCCGCGCCCATTCCCGCCACCTGCACCATGGCTTCCTGCGCCACCGACAGCGCGTGCTTGGCCTGAATCACCGCCGCCCGCACCGCCTGGCTGCGTTCGGCGTCGCCCAGCACGCCGGCAAGCGCCGCGCGCCCCCGCTTGGTCCATTCGCGCGCGATCAGCTCGTTGTCAATGTCGTCGCCGCCGAGATGCGTGTCGCCGTTGGTCGAAAGCACCTGATAAATATCGCCCTCGGTCGTCGAAATCAGCTTCAGCACGGAAATATCAAACGTCCCGCCGCCCAGGTCGTAGACAGCCACCTTGCCGCGCTGCTGCTCGTGCAAGCCGTAAGCCAGCGCCGCCGCCGTCGGCTCGTTCACCAGGCGCAGCACTTCGAGCCCCGCAATTCGCCCGGCATCCTTGGTGGCCTGGCGCTGCGCGTCGTTGAAATAAGCCGGCACGGTGATCACCGCGCGGTCCACCGTTTCGCCAAAGTGCGCTTCCGCCCAGTTGCGCAGCTCGCGCAAAATAAACGCGGAAATCTCCGGCGGCGTAAACACCTTGTCGCCCAGCCGCACGCGAATCACGTTCTGGCTCGCCGCATCAATCCGGAATGGGAACAGTTTTAATTCGTCGCGCACATCCGCGGGCCCGCGCCCCATCAGCCGCTTCACCGAATAAATCGTGCGCTCCGGCTGGGTCAGCAGCCGTCGCCGCGCCGGTTCGCCCACGATCACACCGCCGTCCGCGTCCAGGCTCACCACCGAAGGGCACAGCGCCGAACCGTACGGCCCCGGAATACACTTCGGCCGGCCCGTCGCCGCGTCCACGTATGCGACCAGGCTGTTGGTAGTTCCCAGATCGATTCCGACGATGCGTCCCATGATTCCTAAGCCCGTGCCCCGCCGCGCCTCACGCCGCCAGCTCCTTGGCCACGTTCAGCGTGAGATTGCGCAAATACGCGCGCCGGTTCAGCAACTCGTTCATCCGCTCCAGCAATTTCTTCCGCACGTCCGGCGCGCCGCCCGGTGCATCCAGCGCCGCATCCCATTCCCGCGCGCCGGATTGCAGCGCCGCGTCCACAGCGCCCAGCTTGCCCTGAAAACTTTTTTCCGCGTCTTGCAGCCGCGCCTTCAGCCCGGCCAGATCCCCGCCCGCCGCCCGCGCCTCGCGCAGTTCGTCCAGCGACTCATTCAATTCGAAAACCTCTTCCAGCAGTTCGGCGGGAGCCTGCTGCTTCGTCTCCCCCTCTTTGCGCATCCCTTCGAGCGAGAGCAAATACTCGACGCGGGCAATGGGGTCGCGCAACGTACGATAGGCGTCATTCAACTCCGAACTGTGCCGCAGCGAAAGCTCGCGCTCCTGCTCGGTGGCGCTGGCGTACTTGTCCGGATGCAGCTTCCAGCTCAGTTGCAGAAATTTGCGCTCGAGCGCATCCGCCTCCACCCACAGCTTCCGGGGCATTTCTAACATCGCGAAGTAATCGATATTGGGAGCCAGCTGCACCAGCTTCCCGCAGCTCGAACAAAAATGCGTCCCCAGGCTGCGCTCGTGGCAGCTCCAGCAGACCAGCGGTGGATTGTTCGAAATGTGCGGCTCGGCCATCTGAATTTTCACGGCGCAGGGAAACGCGCCCGTATCCTCATTCATAAAATAAAAAAACGCGGCTGGCGGGTGCGGCTGCCAGCCACGTGTCAAACGCAAGTGTCCGGCGCAAGCCCCGCTGCTCCATCCAGCCCACGCGGAAACTTTTTCTCCGCATGAATGCGAAAAAATCTGCCGCGCCTAGGCCGTGAACGAACTGCCGCAGCCGCAACTGCGCGCCGCGTTGGGATTCTGGAACACGAATCCCTGCTTCATCACCGTCACTTCGTATTCCAGCGTGGTCCCGCCCAGATACAGCAGGCTCTTGGGATCCACGAAGATCCGCGCGCCATGCTCCTCGAAGACCTTGTCGCGGTCGCGCGCCTGGGTATCCAGCTTCATCGCGTAGGAAAGCCCCGAGCACCCGCCGCCCTGCACGCCCACGCGCAAACCGCCCGTCTCCGCCGCCACGCCTTCCTTAGCCAGCAACGCGCGAATCCGTTCCGCGGCCCGCTCGGTCAGGTGAATCACCGCGGCGTTCGGCGCGGCCGTACCTGTATTCTTCTCGACGTTTGTTTCCATGCCCGTCTCCCCGCCTCTTAGTGCGACGGCATATCCTCGGGGCGCACTTCGATGCCCTTCTTTTTCTTCCAGTCGTTGATCGCCGATTTGATGGCGTCTTCGGCCAGCACCGAGCAGTGAATCTTCACCGGCGGCAGCGCCAGCTCCTTGACGATCTCCGTGTTCTTGATCGCCAGGGCTTCTTCCACCGTCTTGCCCTTCACCCACTCCGTCGCCAGCGATGAACTGGCGATCGCCGAGCCGCACCCGAAGGTCTTGAACTTGGCCTCTTCGATCACCTGCGTCTCCGGGTTGATCTTCATCTGCAGCTTCATGACGTCGCCGCATTCCGGCGCGCCCACCAGGCCCGTGCCCACGTTGGGGTCTTCCTTGGGCATGCTCCCCACGTTGCGCGGGTTATTGAAATGGTCCACAACCTTTTCGCTGTATGCCATTAGCTTACGCTCCTTGCCAGGTCGCCTGTCTCCAGAAAGCCCGCGCGCTTCACCATTGCGTCCGTCAGCCGCACGTCCGAAAGCGAAGCCGAGCGGCCCGCGGCCAGTTGCCGCAGCGCCTCGCGGATGAACTCCGCTCCGATCCCCAGAATCCGCAGAAAATCACGAACCTCCTGCAGCTCGCGAAAACGCCGCACGCCGCCGGTTTCTGCTTCGGTATCGTACGGCGAAAAGCTCACCTGAAACGGGGTGGCGCTGCCACCCAGTGAGCGCTGAATTCGAATTGTTCCATCCTGTGCCATAGTCTTTCCTTTTCTTTCCTTTTCCACTTCGTCCTGCGGAATCATGCCGTTTGCCATTTCACCTTGCTGATGTCGATCCCGTCCTTGGCCATCTCGTAGAGCGGGGAAAGATCCCGCAGCTTGGAAACCACTTCCACCAGACGGTTGGTGACGTAATCGATCTCTTCTTCCGTGTTAAACCGGCCCAGCCCGAAACGGATCGACGTGTGCGCCAGATCGTCTCCCACGCCCAGGGCCTTGAGCACGTAGCTGGGCTCCAGCGTCGCCGAAGTGCACGCCGAACCGCTCGAGACCGCCACGTCGTTAATTCCCATCAGCAGCGATTCGCCTTCCACGTAGGCGAAGCTGATGTTCAAATTGTTGGGCAGGCGGTGCTCCATCGAGCCGTTGATGTAGAGCACGTCCAGCTTGCTCATCAGCCCGCTCAGCAGCCGCTCGCGCAGCTTCAGCATCCGCTCGCTCTCTTGCGCCATTTCGTTCTTGCAGATCTCGCAGGCCTTGCCCAGCCCCACGATTCCCGGCACGTTCAGCGTTCCCGAGCGCATTCCCCGCTCGTGCCCGCCGCCGTCAATGATGGCCGAGAGCTGCACCCGCGGGTTGCGCCGCCGCACGTAGAGCGCCCCCACTCCTTTGGGCCCGTACAGTTTGTGCGCGGAAATGGCCAGCAGGTCGATATTGTCCTTCTGCACGTCCACCGGAATCTTCCCAACAGCCTGGACAGCGTCCGTGTGAAACAGT
>JAIQGC010000024.1:47576-130388 GCA_020072805.1 Terriglobia bacterium | reverse complement strand
CGGTGGGCACGACGCTGCTGACGCTGGCGATCTTTCTTGCCGGGGCGGTGGCGTTTCGATTTTTGCCGGTGGCGCCTCTGCCGCAGGTGGATTTTCCGACGATTTCGGTGGGCGCGGGGCTTCCCGGAGCGAGTCCGGAAACGATGGCGTCGGCGGTGGCCACGCCGCTGGAGCGGCAGTTCGGGCGAATCGCCGGAGTCACGCAGATGACTTCGACGAGCCAGACGGGGCAGACGGGGATTACGCTGCAATTCGATCTCAGCCGGAATATAGATGCTGCGGCGCGGGACGTGCAGGCGGCCATCAACGCGGCACGCGGGCAGCTTCCCGCGGATTTGCCGGGACAGCCGAACTACCACAAGGTGAATCCGGCGGATTCGCCGATTGTCATACTCAGCCTGAAGTCGGTGAACCTGCCCAAAGCGCAGATTTACGATGCGGCGGATTCGATTCTGGCGCAGAAGCTGGCGCAGGTGGAAGGAGTCGGGCAGGTATCCGTGTGGGGAAGCGCGCGGCCGGCGGTGCGCGTGCAGGTAAATCCGGCGGCGCTGAACAGCTACGGAATCAGCCTGGAGAGCGTGAGGAGCGCGCTGGGCTCGGCCAATGCCAACCGGCCCAAGGGAGAATTGGCGAATGCGGAGCGGACCTGGGGCGTGGGCGCGACGGACCAGATTTTCAAGGCGCGGGAATACCGGCCGCTGATCGTGGCGTGGCGCAACGGGGCGCCGGTGCGGCTGGATGCGATCGGGAATATTTTCGATTCGGTGGAAGATCTGCGCAACGAGGGGCTCTCCAACGGACAGCCGGCGGTGCTGCTGGCGGTGTTCCGGCAGCCGGGCGCGAACATGATCGAGACGGTGGAGCGGGTGCGGGCGCTGCTGCCGCTGCTGCAGAATTCGATTTCGCCCTCGCTGCAACTGGGCGTGGCCATCGACCGCACCACAACGATCCGCGCGTCGATTCACGACGTGGAGATCAGCCTGGTGATTTCCATCGTGCTGGTGGTCCTGGTGGTCTTCGCTTTCTTGCGCAATCTGTGGGCCACGCTCATTCCGAGCATCGCCGTGCCGCTTTCTCTGGTGGGGACATTCGGGGTGATGCGCCTGTGCGGGTACAGTCTGGATAATTTGTCGCTGATGGCGCTGACGATTTCGACGGGGTTCGTGGTGGACGACGCGATCGTGGTGATCGAGAACATCACGCGGCACCTGGAAGGGGGAATGAGTCCGCTGGGAGCGGCGCTGCGGGGCTCGCGGGAGATCGGATTCACGGTGGTATCAATGAGCACGTCGCTGATTGCCGTGTTCATACCGATCTTGATGATGAGCGGGATCGTGGGGCGGCTGTTCCGGGAATTTGCGGTGACGCTGAGTGCGGCGATTGCCATGTCGCTGGCGGTTTCGCTGACGACGACGCCGATGCTGTGTGCGCGGTTTCTGCGGCATGAGCAGGGAAGGCATGGCGTGGTGCACCGGTTTGCGGAGAAGTGTTTTGAGAATGCTTTGCGGGGCTACGATTTTTTGCTGCAGCGAGTGTTACGGCATCAGCCGCTGGTGCTGGGCATCACGATGGCCACGATCTGCCTGAATATTTATCTGTTTGCAGTTGTGCCGAAAGGATTTTTTCCGCAGCAGGATACGGGGCGGATTGTGGGGTCGGTGCAAGCGGACCAGGACAGTTCATTTCAGTCGGTTTCGGCAAAGATGAAGGGGTACGTAAAAATAATTCTGGAAGATCCGGCGGTGGATACGGTCACGGCGTTCACGGGGGGAGGGGGCGGGACGAACTCCGCTCGGGTGATCGTGCAACTCAAGCCGTTGAATGAGCGCAAGCTGAGCGCCGACCGGGTGATCGGGCGGCTGCGCGGAAAGCTGGCGAAGATTCCCGGAGCCGCGCTGTTCTTGCAGGCGGTGCAAGACGTGAACGTCGGCGGGCGCATGGGCGGCTCGCAATATCAATACACGATTCAGGCGGATCATCTGGACGAACTGAATCATTGGGCGCCCATCGTGATGGAGCGGCTGAGGAGGATTGCGGAGTTGCGCGACGTCAACAGCGACCAGCAGATTCATGGACTGCAGGCGAAGCTGGAGGTGGATCGCGCGACGGCGTCGCAGCTGGGTGTGTCTTTCCAGGCCATCGACAACGCGCTCAACGACGCGTTCGGCCAGCGCCAGGTGTCCAACATTTACATGGGGTTGAACCAATACCACGTCGTTCTCGAAGTTCTTCCCGATTACCGAGAAGATCCCGGAGGCCTGGATGCCATTTACGTGGCATCGAGCACGGGGAAACTGATACCGCTGAGCGCCCTGGCGCGTTTCGAGCCATCGAACAGCGCGCTGACGGTAAACCATCAGGGGCAGTTTCCGTCGATTACGATTTCGTTTAATCTGGCGCCGGGCGCTTCGCTAGGCCCCGCCGTCGCGCACATTCAGGAGGCGCAGCGGGAGATGGGCCTGCCGGCCACTGTGCATGCGACGTTTCAGGGAAACGCGCAGGCGTTTCAGGATTCGCTCTCGTCGCAGCCGCTGCTGATTCTGGCGGCGCTGGCGGCGGTGTATATCGTGCTGGGAATCTTGTATGAGAGCTACATTCATCCCATCACGATTCTTTCCACGCTGCCCTCGGCGGGGATCGGAGCACTGCTGGCGCTGCTGCTGTTCAAGAATGATCTGAACGTCATCGCCCTGATTGGGATTGTGCTGCTCATCGGGATCGTGAAGAAAAACGCCATTCTGATGATCGATTTTGCGGTGCAGGCGGAGCGCGTGGACGGCAAATCGCCCGTGGAGGCCATTTATCAGGCGTGCCTGCTGCGCTTCCGGCCGATCATGATGACGACGATGGCGGCCCTGCTGGGCGCGCTGCCGCTGGCCCTGGGGCGCGGCACGGGCTCGGAATTGCGGCAGCCGCTAGGGATCACCATTGTCGGGGGATTGATCCTCAGCCAAATGCTGACGTTGTTCACCACCCCGGTCGTATACCTCTATATGGACCGCTTGCAGAGCTGGTTGCGGCGCTTTAAGGCGCGGCCATTGGCCGAGGCCCGCCCGGCAGATTGACCGCGCCGTTTTCGCCCGAAGCGGCCGGCGAATGGTTGTGGTTGTTTCCGCACAATTCCTGTTCATAATGGGTTCGCGCCGAAACGGGACGCCGTTCCGGAATGCCGTGAAGACCGCTATTTCTCGCGGGCAGAAAAGGCTTGCACGCTGGAAGGCGGGGAGGAAGCCGAGTGACGGGAACGAAGGAAACTGGTGCGCCGGGATTGCGGCGTACGCTCACGCTGTGGGATCTGATTCTCTATGGAGTGATCGTCATCCAGCCCGTCGCGCCGATGTCTTCTTTTGGGGTGCTGAGCAACCGCGGGCAAGGGCATGTGGTTACGGCCATCCTGATCGCCATGGTGGCCATGCTGTTCACGGGCATCAGCTATGGGCGCATGGCGCGGATCTATCCGAGCGCCGGGTCGGCGTTTACCTATGTGGCCCAGGAGATTCATCCCGGGGCGGGTTACGTCACCGGATGGAGCATGGTGATGGACTACATGCTCAATCCCCTGCTGTGCATCATCTGGAACTCGCAGCAGGCCCATGAGTTCGCGCCGGCGATCCCGGTCTGGAGCTGGAAAATCTTCTTCGCGGCGGTCTTCACCCTCCTGAATATCCGCGGTATCAAGACCTCCGCCCGGGTGAATGCGGCCATGGCCGCCGGAATGAGTGCAGTGATTATCGTGGTCATCGCGACCGCTGCCCGGTATATATTGGGGCATCCGCACGCCGATCCCCATTTCTATACGCGCCCGTTTTACGACCCGCAGACGTTCACTTACGGCAATCTCTTCGGGTGCACTTCCATCGCGGTGCTTACCTACATCGGATTCGACGGCATCTCCACGCTTTCGGAGGAGGCGGAAAATCCGCGGCGCAACATCCTTCTCGCCACTGTGCTGACCTGTGCAGTCATCGGCGTTCTTTCCGCGCTCGAAGTGTACGCCGCGCAATTGATCTGGCCGGCTTCCATCCCGTTTCCCAATGCGGATACAGCCTATGTATACGCCGCCGCGCGCGCCTGGGCGCCGCTATTTGGCATCGTGGGCGTGACCCTGGTGGTTGCCAATTTCGGCTCGGGCATGGGTGCGCATATCGGCGCCGCCCGCCTGCTTTACGGAATGGGGCGAAGCAACGCGCTTCCCAAATCTTTTTTTGGGGCGATCGAGCCGCGGCATCGCGTTCCCCGCAATAACGTCATCTTCGTGGGTGCGCTGGCCCTGGCGGGCTCCTTTTTTCTGAGCTATGGGCGGGGAATCGAGCTGCTGAATTTCGGCGCGCTGATCGCTTTCATGGGAGTGAATGCGGCGGCGTTTGTGCGCTATTTCGTCCGCGCGCCGGAGAAGAAGCTTACCCATTTCTATCCTCCGGTTCTGGGCTTCTTCATCTGTCTCGCCCTGTGGTGGAACCTGAGCCGCCCCGCCATGATCGTGGGCTCCATCTGGATGCTGCTGGGCGTCGCCTTCGGTATCTGGAAAACGCGCGGGTTTCGCAATCCGTTGTCGTTCGAAACTCCGGCCGAGGAATAGGAAGCGGGTTCTGCCGCGGCGGGAGGCCGGCCCGTGGGGTGACCAAACTCACCATAGGCTTTCGGGCAGCGGCAATCCCTGGAAATCGGCGGCCGGGAGCGGATTCCGCGGGGTGATTCCCATTCCTTCGAGCAGGGCATAAAGCTGGCGCAAGTGCTGCGCGGCATGCCAGACCGTTCTCTCCAATAATTGCGCAGTTGTCTGGGTTCCATAATAGGTTTCCACCGGGCCTGTGGCAGCGCCCGCCCGCGCAAGCCATTCCGATAGTTGCGCGCGAACGGAGGCTCCGTACCTGGCAAGAGCGGCAGCATCCTGCATTTCCGGCGAAGCCGTTTCCAACAGCCAGCTTTCGGGGAAAGTTCCGGACGCACAAGCATCGCGATACGCCAGACTCAAGCGGAAAAGATGAAAAGCGAGGTCGCGAACCGTGCGCTCCCGCTGGGGAACTCTTACGTTTAATCCTTCGGGGGGCACCTGAAGAATTGCGCGTTCCGCGGCAAGGAGAATTCGGTCCAGCCGGCGAATCAACTCCGCGGGTTCCAGCTGCTTCTCGTCCCTCTTTTCGATTCCCACAAAGCGCGCCAGCCGTTCGGGGTCCCAGCCGTGGAAGGTGCGCTCTCCATCGGTGAGCACAGGAACGAGGCGCAAGCCGCGCCGTTCCAGCTCTTGGAGCGCCGGCGGATTGCCTTCCACGTTGGCGGCCTCAAAGGCGATACCCCAGGACGAAAGCAACTCTTTCGTTTTTGCGCAGGAGCTTCAACCCGGCCGGTAATAGAGAACAAAGGACATAGGCGCCAGGGCCCATGCTACCGTAGTTTTTGTTTTTTCTGTTTGAATTTTGAAACAATTGATTTATCATCCTGAGTCTGTTCCCCGGCTCCGGCCGGCGGCGGTCGCGCCTTCTCTTCGACCTCCGATCTTTCTGCTGTGCTGTCTGGAGCGTTGCCATGAGCTATCGCCTTGCCGTTGACGTCGGCGGCACCTTCACCGACCTGCTTCTTTTTAACGAAAAGAAGGGTGAACTGGTCCTCGCCAAGACGCCTTCGACCCCCGCCGACCCTTCCATTGGCGTCCTCACCGGCATCCATAAGATTGCCGCCAAGGCCGGCATTGATCCCAATGAGATTTCGTTGATTCTCCACGGCACCACCGTGGCCACCAATGCCGTCCTCGAAGGCAAAGGCGCTCTGGTGGGACTGATTACCAACCAGGGTTTTGAGCAGATTCTGCACGTGGCCCGCGGGCAGACCCCCGGCCCGCTGGCCGGCTGGATCATCATGATCAAGCCCGACCCGCTGGCCCCGCTGGAACTGACCCGCGGCATCAGCGCGCGCATGAGCGCCCGCGGCGAAGAACAGGCCCCGGTGGACGAAAAGGAAGTCCGCGCTTTCATGACCGAGCTGCACTTGAAAGGCATCGAAGCGCTCACCATTTCGCTGATCAATTCCTACGCCAATCACGCACACGAGCAGCAGGTCAAAAAGATCGTTCAGAGGATGTACCCCGACCTCCCGGTCACCGCTTCCACCGACATCCTGCCCGAATTTCGCGAATACGAGCGCACCCTGACGACGGTGATGAACTCCTATCTCCGCCCCAAGATGCGTCTCTATCTCAACGGGATGAAGCAGAAGCTCGAACAGAGCAAGCTCAAGGCGCCCATGCACATCGTGCGCTCCGACGGCGGAGTGATGAGCATCGAAGCCGCCGCCGAGCGCCCAGCCAACACGCTGCTCTCCGGCCCTTCCGGCGGAGGCGTGGCTTCGGCGCATCTCGGCGCGCTGGCCGGTTTTTCCAACGTGCTCTCCTTCGACATGGGCGGCACGTCCACCGACGTGGCGCTCTCCCGCGGCGGCACGCCCAACGTGGTGCGCGACACCCGCGTCGGCCAGTATCCGATCAAGGTTCCCAGCCTCGACGTGCACACCGTGGGCGCGGGCGGCGGCTCCATCGCGCACGTGCCGCTGACCGGCGCGCTGCGCGTCGGCCCGCAATCCGCCGGCGCGGAGCCCGGCCCGGCCGCCTACGGCAAGGGCGGGACCGAACCCACCGTCACCGACGCCAACATCGTGCTGGGCTATCTCCCGCCCGCGCTGCTCGGCGGGGAGATGACCCTGGACGAAAACCTTTCCTCCAAGGCGGTGCAGAAGATCGGCGATGCCATGGGCCTTTCGCTGCACGTCGCGGCCGAGGGCATCTACAACATCGTGAACGAGAACATGTTCGGCGCTCTGCGCCTGGTCAGCGTGCAGCGCGGCTACGACCCGCGCGAGTTCGCCTTGGTGGGCCTCGGCGGAGCGGGACCGCTGCACGCCAATGCGCTTTCCATCCTCATCGGCTCCTGGCCTTCGATCATTCCGCCCATGCCCGGCGTGCTTTCCGCGCAGGGTTTTCTCCACTCGGATATTAAAAGCGAATTCTCGCGCACGGTCATTCGCCCGGTCAGCCAGATTGACCTCAAGCAGATGCGCGCCACGCTGGAAACCCTTGGCGAACAGGCCCGCGAGTGGCTGGCTTCCGAGCACATCGCCGCGAAAAACCAGAAAATCCAGTTCCAGATCGACATGCGCTACTACCGCCAGGGTTACGAGTTCTCCATCGACGTCGAGCCCGGCTGGCTCGATTCCCCCGCGGGCGTCGAGCGCATGATTGAAAAATTCCGCAAGATTCACTTCCAGAACTATTCCTTCAACATCGACCACGAAGTGGAAGTGGTCAACCTGCGGGCGATTGCCGTTGGCATTGTGCCCAAGATCCAGATTCGCAAACACAAAAAATCTGGCAGCGCCGCCATGGCCCGCACCGGCTCCCGCAAAATTTATTTCCGGGGCAAATGGATCGCCGCGGCCACCTACGACCGCGCCAGGCTCGGCGCCGGCTGCAAGATTGACGGCCCGGCCATCGTCACCCAGAGCGACACCACCACGCTGATCCTCCCCGGCCACACCGGCGAGGTGGACCAGTACCTCAACATTCTCATCTGGCCCAAGGGCAAACGCCCGGCGGCCCGCGGCAAGCGCTAGAGGAAATTCACCGGCAGGAGAGAGTCATGGCGAACAAGGCAAAACAGAAGTCGGCGAAAACGGCCAAGCGCAAGCTGGTGCCGGTGGACAAGATCACCCTGGACATCGTCGAAAACGCGCTGCGCAACGCGCGCTTCGAGATGGACACGGTGCTGTTCCGCTCGGCCATGTCCCCGGTGATCCGCGAGCAGCACGACGGCTTCCCCATGATCTGCACGCCCGACGGGCGCATGGTGGTCGGCCAGTTCGGCTCCTACATCAGCGGGTTCATCAGCGAATGGAAGCGCGGCATTTACGACGGCGACGTCTTCCTAATGAGCGACCCCTACAAGTGCAAGGGGGCCATCTCGCACATCAACGACTGGATGGTGCTCATCCCCATCTTCCATGACGGCGAACAGGTGGGCTGGAGCTCCCAATTCGGCCACACCATCGACGTGGGCGGCCCGGTTTCCGGCAGCCTGCCCACTGACGCCACCACGATTTTCGGCGAAGGCATGCGCATCCCCTCGGTAAAACTTTTCGAGCGCGGCAAGCTCAACGAGGACGTGCTCGACCTGCTGCTCAACAACTCGCGCATGCCCACCATGAACTACTTCGATCTGATGGCCATCGTGGCCGCCTGCCGCACCGCGGACAAGCGCGTCAAGGAACTCTGCGGGCGCTTCGGCACCACGCTGTATCTCTCCGCCTGCGAGGCTCTGCTCGAGCGCACCCACCGCGCCATGGCCCAGCTAATCGTCAAGAATCTTCCCGAAAAGAAAATCAGCTTCGAGGATTACATCGACGACGACGGCCGAGGCAACGGCCCCTACAAAATGAAGCTGACCATCTGGCGCGAGGGCGAGCACGGCTACTTCGACTGGGCCGGCACCGACCCGCAGGCCCCCGGCCCCATCAATTTTTATCTGAACGAAGAAATGTTCAAGATGTTCATCGGCGTCTACTTGATCATGGTCTTCGACCCGCAAATTCTTTTCAACGACGGCTTCTACCCGCTGCTGCACGTCTCCCAGCCCCCCGGCAGCCTCCTCCAGCCGAATTTTCCCGCGGCGCTCGGTTGCCGCACGCACGCCCTGTCGCGCCTGTTCGACGTGCTCGGCGGCACGCTCGGCCAGCAGGCGCCCGACCTGACCACCGCGGCTGGCTACGGCACTTCTCCTTATCTGCTCTATAACGGCACCGACGAACGCGGCGAATTTTTCCACCTGATGGAGATCAGCTTCGGCGGAATCCCCGGGCGCCCCTTCGGCGACGGCATGGACGCGCACTCGTGGTGGCCGCTGTTTGAAAATATTCCCAGCGAATATCTGGAAACCTACTATCCCATCACCGTGCTCGAATACGGCTCGCTGATGGATTCCGGCGGCGCCGGCTTCTTCCGCGGCGGCAATGGCGTTCACAAAATCTACCGTTTCGAAGCCGACGGCGAAATCGCCATTCACGACGACCGCGACCGCTCCCAGCCCTGGGGCATTCTCGGCGGGCGCCCCGGCCAGACCAGCACCAAGCTGCTGCTGCGCAAGAACGGAGAACAGGCCGAGCTGCCCTCAAAGATCAGCGGCATCAAGGTTTCCAAAGGCGACCGCCTGGTCTACCGCACCGCCGGCGGCGGCGGATGGAAGGATCCCTTCGACCGCCCGGCCGAACGCGTGCAGGCCGACGTGGCGCGTCGCCTGGTCTCCATCGAAAAAGCCAGGAGCGATTACGGCGTGATCCTCGATTCGCGAACCCTGGCTCTCGATGCCGCGGCCACCAGCGCGCTGCGCGAAAAAATGCGCGCCGATCGCGGAACCGTCCAGAAATTCACCTTCGGACCCGTTCCCGAATCCATCGGCATCCGCAAGGCCGCCAGCCACGCGGCGGATTGACCGGCAGGAAGATCCTATGCGAGGGGAAAGACCCGTGCGTTGCGCAGGGATGCTGTTTAGAAAGGCAATTCGATGACCCCGGGAAAGAGTGTGAAGCCGCTGGAAGGCCTGAAAGTGCTGGAAATGGGCCAGCTTCTCGCCGGGCCGTTCGCCTCGGTGATGCTGGCCTGGTTCGGCGCGGAAGTGATCAAGATCGAGCCGCCGGGCATCGGCGATCCGCTGCGCACCTGGCGCGGCATGCATAAGGGCACGGCGCTGTGGTGGTACATCCTGGGCCGCAACAAGAAATGCGTCACGGTCAACCTGCGCGCTCCCCAAGGCCAGGAAATTGTCCGCGAACTCACCAAAAAAGTGGACGTGGTTCTCGAAAATTTCAAACCCGGCACCCTTGAAAAATGGGGCCTGGGCTACGAAGACCTGAAAAAAATAAATTCCAAAATCATCATGGCGCGCATCTCCGGCTGGGGGCAGGACGGCCCCTATTCGCACAAGCCCGGCTTCGCCTCGGTCGCCGAAGGCGTCGGCGGCTTCCGTTTCGTCAACGGTTATCCCGACCGTCCTCCCGTGCGCCCCAATCTCAGCCTGGGCGATTCCCTCGCCGGGCTGCACGCCGCGCTGGGCATTCTCATGGCCGTCTATCACCGCGACGTCAAGGGCACCGGCCAGGGCCAGATGATTGACGTGGCCATCTACGAAGCCGTCTACAACATGATGGAAGGAATGGTCCCAGAATACGACAAGGGCGGCGTCATTCGCCAGCGTGAAGGCACCCGCCTGAGCGGCATCGTTCCCACCGGCACTTATCCCTGCCAGGACGGCATTGACATCATCATCGGCGGGAACAGCGACAGCCTCTTCAAGCGCATGATGCTGGCCATGAACCGCCCGGACATGGCCGCAGACCCGCGCTTCGAGCACAACAACGACCGCGCCCAGCACGCCGACGAAATCGACGCAGCCATGACCGCCTGGACCCGCCAGCATCCTTCCAAGGAAGTCGTGCGCATTCTCGAAGAAGCCGGCGTCCCCGTCGGTCCCATCTATTCCGTCGCGGACATGCTGCGCGACCCGCACTTCCAGGCCCGCGGCCTCTTCGAGGACGTGGACCTCGGCGGCGGCGACATGGTCAAGCTGCCCGCGCTGGTCCCCAAGATGAGCGAAACGCCCGGCGGCATGGATTGGGTTGGCCCTCAGCTCGGCGCGCACAACAAGGAAGTGTTTGGCGGGATGCTGGGATATTCGGATGAGCAGTTGAAGAAGCTCACCGAGGAAGGCGTTATCTGAGGCAGCCGCGTGCCCCTAAATCACCACACCGGCGCGAATGCGCACGCTCTCGAGCGACGCCAGGTCAATCTCCATCAGCGGCCGCGTCACCCGCGGCAGCTTCTTGACCCTGTCCGGCACCTGGGCCCAGATGCGGTTGCTGAAAATCACCAGATGATGTTTTCCCGTGCGCACGAATGCTTCCAGGTCCGGCACTTCGCTGCGGCGGATGGCCGCCATGCGCACCGTGGTCTCCACCAGAATCTTGCGGTAGCTCTCCAGGATCAGCGTCAGCGCAGGATGGTCGCGGTCGTCCACCACCAGCGCCACGCTGGCGTTCGCCGGAAGCTTGCGGAATTGCTCGCGCATCTCCGGGGCAAAGACCAGGCTCAGCGGTATCACGTCCACGCGATCGCGCCCCACGATCTGCCGCACCTGATCCAGCCGCAGGTAGTTGGTCAGGATGGTGCGGATGCCCTTCAGCCCGTTGTTGTGCAGCACCACCAGTTCGTCCATGGACAGCCCCGGCACGTTGATGTGCCAGTAGTTGGAAATTTTCCCCGCGCGCTGCCGCGCCGTGGCCTCCGCCGCGTCCACAAACACGAGCGTAGGCTGCTCCCGCTCGCGCTCGCGCGCCTGCTGGTAGAGATAGCGCGCGAACGCCGAAGGCGTAATTCCCAGTTTCTCCACCCGCGCCAGAACCTCCGCCGAGAGCCCCTCGCACTGCTCCATGATGCTCCCGCGCTCGCTGTAACTGAGATCCTTTTCGACCAGCACGCCCTTGCCGTGCCGCAGAGTCAAGATTCCCGAGCGTTGCAATCCCAGGTAGGCCTTGCGCACGATGTTGCGGCTCAGCTTGATTTGCTTTTCCACGTCGCGGATCGAGGGCAGGGTATCCCCGGGGCGCAAGCGGCCCAGCAGCAGGGCGATCTTGATCTGCTCCTGCAGTTGCAGGTGCGCAGGCAGCGTGCTGTGCGGATCGAGTACAAATTCCATCAGCGAAGTCCCGGCGTCCGTGGTGTAGAAAATGACCAGACAGGAAGCCTCTTGATTCTGCCCGAAGCGGGGGAGGCCGCGGACAGTGTTTTTCCTTGACAACGGGAGGGGCGTGATATATATCCGAACCAATTGTCTCAGATTTAAAACAGTAGTCAAGGGGTTCTGCGCGGTGCTTCGCCGGTTCCCCTTTGCAGAATACGACCATGCGACGAAGTCGAGGGCGTCGAGGTTCAAGGAGATGGCGGCCATTCAACTATGAGCGCTTCGGCACGAGTGACGATTGTCGAGGTCGGGCCGCGCGACGGTCTGCAGATCGAGAAGACCTTTGTGCCCACTCCGCGCAAGATTGAACTGGTCAACGCCCTGACCCGCGCAGGCATTCGTCGCATGGAAGTCACCTCCTTTGTCAGCCCCAGGGTCATCCCGCAACTGGCCGACGCCGCCGAAGTGATGGCCGCCATCGAGCGTCCTGCGGACGCTTTCCATATCGCCCTGGTTCCCAACCTCAAAGGCACCGAGCGCGCCCTGGCGAGCGGCGCCGACTCCGTAAAAATCGTCATCTGCACCAGCGAGCGCTACAACCAGCGCAACGTGGGCATGAGCATTGCGGATTCCCTGAAGAACTGCGCGGAGGTTCTGGCAGCCGCGAAAGGCGCCGCCAAAATCGCCGAAGTGGTCATTGGACTTTCCTTCGGCTGCCCCATCGAAGGGCCCGTGCCGGAGGACAAGGTCATTGCCCTCGCCGGACGCGTCGCCGCGATGGGCTATACGGAAATCTCCATCGCCGATTCCATGGGCCTGGCCAATCCCGCGCAGGTGCGCAGCATGATGCGCCGCCTGCTCCGCGAGTATCCGCAGGCCCATCTTTCCCTGCATCTCCACGACACCCGTGGCCTGGGACTGGCCAATGCGCTGGTGGCCTGGGAAGAGGGTATTGATATGTTTGACTCTTCCATTGCCGGCCTGGGCGGTTCCTCCGTAGTAGTTTCCGGAGCCACCGGCAACGTGGCCACCGAAGATTTGGTCAACATGTTTCACGAAATGGGCGTGCAGACCGGCATTAATATGGACAAACTGCAGGAGGCCGGGCGGCTGGCGCAGGAGATCATCGGCAGGCAGCTGCCCAGCCGGATTCTGGCCAGCGGCACCCCCGCGCAGTTTTACCGGCGCGTGCGCGAAGAAGAAGAGCGCAAGGCGGCATTGCCCGCGTGAGCGAGGGAAGGGAAGCAGCGGAAGGAAAATGAGCGGAAGCAGCCAAAACGACGTGCGCGAGTTTTACCGGCGCCAGGGTCTCGCCGGCCGGGTGGGCTTCGGCGCTGCTCCGGCGGTGCTGGTCGTTGACTATTATCTCGGCTCGACCGATCCGCAGTCCCCGCTGGCCTGCAACCTCGATCAGCCGGTGGCGGAAACCGTGCGGATTCTGAAAGCGGCGCGCGCCGCTCAGGTTCCGGTGATCTTCACGACCGTCGAATATGGAGCGGACCTGAAAGAAGCCGGCCATTTCCTGGCCAAAGTTCCCAGCCTGAAAATTTTGGTCGCCGGCTCGCGCTGGGTCGAACTCGACCCGCGCCTCGGCCGCCGCCCCGAGGAGCCCATCCTCAAGAAGCATTTTGCTTCCGCGTTTTTCGGCACGGACCTGGCGTCGCGTTTGCGCGTGCTGGCCGTGGATACGCTGATAGTGGCCGGCTATTCCACCAGCGGCTGCGTCCGTGCCACGGTCGTGGACGCCCTGCAGAACGGCTTCCGGGCAATCATTCCCGCCGAGGCCGTCGCGGATCGCGCCGAGCCGCCTCATGCCGCCAGCCTTTTTGATATGGACGCGAAGTACGGTGACGTGGTCCCGGTGGCTGCGGTTCTGGACTATTTTGCAAAGCTCCCCCAGCGGGAGCCCACAGAGATTCGCTCCGGCGCACCCGGAACGAGATAGAGGCAGTACAGGGGCAGTGTTCTTTCGAAATTTTAGAAATTTCCCCGCAGGGGAAAAAGTGGAGGGGTGGCAATGCGAATCAATGGCAGGATGTGGATGGGATTTATCGCGGTGCTCGCGGCGGTGGTGCTGCTCGCGGCTCCCGCACAGGCTCAGAAAACCACAGGTACGATTCTCGGCACGGTGATGGATCCTTCCGGCGGAGCGGTGGCCGGCGCTCAGGTCACGGCCAAAAACACCGCTACCAGCTTCGAGCGCTCGGCCTCGACCGATTCGTCTGGCTACTACCGCATCGACCTGCTCCCCGCGGGCAGCTACACGGTGAGCGTCGAAAAGCCAGGCTTCAAGCGGCAGGTGCTTACCGGCATCATCCTGCAAATTGACCAGGACGCCCGTATTGACACTTCCATGCAACTCGGCGAAGTTAGCCAGCAGATCGAAGTCAGCAGCGCCCCGCCGCTCGCCGACACCACCACCGCCACCATCGGCGACGTCATCGAGAACCGGCGGATCGTCAACTTGCCGCTCAACGGCCGTAACTTCCAGCAGCTTGCTCTGCTCACCGCCGGCACCGCTTCCGGCCAGCAAGGCGGCACGCAGGACTTCTTCGGCACCGCCGCGGGCAGCATCGGCTTCGTGGTCAACGGCGGCCGCGACGACCAGAACAATTTCCTCGTCGACGGCATTAACGTCATTGACCATTACTTTAACTCTCTCACCCTCACTCCCTCCATCGACGCTATTCAGGAGTTCAAGGTACTGCAGAACTCCTACTCCGCAGAAGCCGGCATGTTCGGCTCCGGGCAGATCAACATCACCACCAAGTCCGGCGCCAACGACATTCACGGCTCGGCCTTTGAATTTCTGCGCAATCACAATCTCGACTCCAAAAACTTCTTCGACCTCCCGGGCCGCAACAAGCCAGCCTTCCATCAGAACAGCTTCGGCTTCAGCCTCGGCGGCCCCGTGAAGAAGGACAAAACCTTCTGGTTCGTGACCTATGAGGGTCTGCGCGTGCGCCAGGCTCAGACCGTGCTTTCCTCGCTCCTCACCGCCGACCAGCGCAATGGTCTCTTCACAGGCCTGAATGCCTGCTTGACCGACCCCAATCCCGCCGACCCTTCCGGTCCCTTCGTTTGTTCGGGCGGGCCCGGCGCGGGCACCTTCCAAACACAAATCCCGGTGGGTCGTTTCGGCCCAGTGGCCAATGCCATGCTGGCCGATTTCTTCCCCGTTCCGAATCTTTACCCCAACACTCCCGGGCTGAACAACGTCAGCGTGGACAAGCGCACTGAGGACCGCGACCAGTTTGTCGCCCGCTTCGATCACCGCCTCAACGATAAGCACTCTCTCTTCGCCCGCTACATCTGGGCGCGCTCCGACCAGTCATTTCCCTTTGGTAAAAACATCCTGACCTTCGACCCCGCTCCTCCTCCGGGCTTCCCCACGCCCGTCCCCGACAAGAGCCAAAACATGGCTCTGGGCGTCACTTCCAGCTTGCGCACCAATCTTTTGAATGAGCTGCGCCTGGGCTGGAACTTTTACGACGGCAAGCGGCTGGCCGGAAACAGTGTGAACTTCCCCCAGACGGTTCTCGGACTTCCGGCAGGGCCCTTCACGAACATCGCGCCCACCGACCTCGGCTACCCCGCCTTTCACCTTGCGGGTATCTCGCAGTTCGGCGATTCCGACGTCTTTAACCCGCTCTTCCGCAAGGACCGCGTTCTTCAGGTCAGTGATAACCTGATCTGGACCAGGGGCCGCCACTCCATGAAGTTCGGCGGCGATATCCGCGACGTGCGCCTCGATACCCTGAGCAACTTCTTCACGCGCGGATTTCCCAACTTCGATGGCGTCTCCCTGACCGGAAGTTTTATCGCGGACTTCCTCCTGGACCGCCCCTTCTTTAACGTCCGCACCATCGGAGACACTACCGGCAACTTCGTGACTCATCTCTGGGGTATGTACGCCAACGACGAATGGCGCGCCACTTCCCGCCTGACCATGACCTTGGGCGTCCGTTACGAAATCTTCCCCCCGATCTACGAGAAGAACAACCGCATCGCAGTCTATGACGCGGCCTCGCAGTCCATCATCATTCCCGGCAGTACTCTGCCGGCGTCGGTGACCGATCCAACCGGGATCGCGCAAACCTACAATCTCCTCCTTTCCTTTTACGGAATGCCCCCGGTCAAGTATGTTACCGGCGATTCGCTGGGCCTGGGCCGCTCCATTACCAAGACCGATTTCAAGCGCATCGCTCCGCGCATTGGTCTCGCCTATGACCTGACCGGCAACGGAAAAACCGTCATTCGCGCCGCCTTCGGCATCTTCAACGCCCTGCGCGACTACTCCGCCTCCAGCGATTCGCGCAATATGCCACCCTTCGCCTTGCAGATGCTGGCCTTGGATTTCGGCCGTTTCGGCGGTCCCGCGATGCATTACAGCGACGTATACCAGGGCTTCGCCCCGGGACTTCCCCCCGTGGGCAATTTGCCCGCAGGAGGTATTGGCCCGCAGGTCAACATGCCCATCGGCTACTCCGAGCAATACACCCTCAACCTCCAGCACCAGATTGGGCAGAACTTCTCAATCGAAGCCGCCTATGTGGGCGTGACGGGCATCAATCTCAACCGCCTCACCTCCAGCAACCAGATCCATCTGAGCGGCCCTCTCGCCGGCTTGCACGACAATGCGCAATTTGGCACCTTCATTCAGGAAGCCAGCGGTGCCACTAGCAGTTACCATGGCGGTTTCGTCCGCGCCGAAAAGCGCATGAGCCAGGGCTTGGCCTTCGTTGCCTCCTATACCTTCTCCAAGTCCATCGACACGGTTTCGTCGGCCCGCGAGAACGGCGGCGCTCCCACTCGTGAGCAGGATGCCTTCTGCCTCAAGTGTGATCGTGGCCTCTCCAACTTCGACATTCGCAACCGCTTCGTGGCCAGCTTCACCTACGATCTGCCGTTCGGCCCCGGCCACACCTATATGCATGACGTCAGCGGCGCCATGGCCAAACTGCTGGGCGGCTGGCAAGCCGGTGGCATCGTCACCCTGCAAGGGGGACAGCCCTTCACCCCGCAGTATCCCGGCGGTTCCTCCAGCATCCGTTTCCCGCGGCCTAGCCAGGACGGCAGCGGTAATCTGCCCGCCGGGCAGCGCGATCCCTCACAATGGTTTGACCCCAACGTCTACTATGCCCCGGCAGCCATCGCGCCCTTCGGCGAGGCCTCTGCGGGTAATTCCGGCCGCAACACGCTCATCGGTCCCAGCTACAAGGACGTCGATTTCAACTTGCAGAAAGACACGGCCATCGGCGAGCGGCTAAAGGTTCAATTCCGCGCGGAACTTTTTAATCTCTTCAACCATCCAAACTTCAACCTGCCAGACCGCGTGTTTTCTCCCACTCCGGGTTGCGATCCTGGCGTGGTCGGAAGTCTGCTCGATCCGCCGAATGCTACCTGCCGCAACTCTAACCCCAACTTCGGCAAGATCACCAGCGCGCGCCTGCCGCGTGTTGTCCAGTTCGGCCTGAAGTTCACCTTCTAACACGCAACCCCGCGGGAGAGGACGCCTCGGCGTCCCCTCCCGTTTTTCTTCCTGGAGACACTTATGAACGGCAAACACCCCCGTGACTGGTACATCGACCTGGCGGTCAACAAATACTTCGCCAACGTGGACAGGAAAAATCTCCCCGCCGTCCTCGACTGCTTCAACCCCGACGCCGTCTTCACCATCCAATCCCATTTCACCGTTCATTCCGGCCGCGATACCGGCATCCGCAAAATGTTCGAGACTCTCTTCGAATACAAGACCATCCTGCACACCGATTTCGAACACATCGTGGACCCCGACGGTCAGTCCATCTCTTCCCGCTTCCGCGTCGAACTCGACCCCGTCTCCGGCCCCCACGTGCACCTGATGAACGTCAACCACTGGTACATCCAAAACGGCAAGTTCCAGCGCGTCTATGTGTGGATGAGCGGGCAAAATGTCCTGACCTGAGACGTTCTCCGCGATCGATTGATCCGCATGGGGAACGCCGTAAGGGTCCGGAAATTCCCGGCATAACGGCATAACGGCTTCAGCGAAGCCACAAATTGATTTGGCGTGATCGGATGGCGAGAAGCGGAGAACTTCCCGGCGGACAAGCGCACCCTTGTATTTCCAAAACGCCGCTCAAGCGGGCGATGCAGCAGAGAACGCTTCGCCAATCAATGTATGGATCCGAATAGAAGTGGCGCGCCCGGAGGGAATCGAACCCCCGACCATCTGCTTAGAAGGCAGACGCTCTATCCAACTGAGCTACGGGCGCTCTCCTGTCTCTGATTCTAAAGCATTTACGCTGCGGATCAACCTTCTTTTCCTCGATTGACCTTCTGCTGCAAGGGCAGACGCTCTCTCCTTGTGAACTATAAGCAGATGCACTATAGATCTCGAACAACTAGAAGTACTTGCATCAGAAGCTCCTCTCGTCTATTAGCCTGCCTTTTCGGTACATTCGGTACAGCTCAGCGCTTAGGCTAGATGGATTAGCCAGTGATTGGCCAGTTCTGCCAGATTTCCTTTGACTCCAATTCAAAGCCCGAACTTGCCGACTTCGTTTCCTAATTATATTCATGTCATTCAGATTCCGAGTTCCTTGGCCGCACAGTAGTTGCGCACATCTGCGGATCCTCATCATCTTTTGATTCAACCAAGTTTGGCGGGACAAGACGCTGGCAAACAGGCACAGCCTATAATAGGTAAACCTTTATGGAATCCTTACAACTTCCTTGCGACTCCCTTACGGGTCGCAGGTGATGCTTGGAGCCGTTGACGGATACCCGCCAAGTGAACCGTAGACAAGGGCGGCTGCAGCGAAAGTAGACATTTGATGGCGATGTGGTTTTTCATAAGTTTCGTCAGCTTCGGTCTTGCGTTCATGTTGTACGCGTTGGTTCAGTTTTCCCGCGAGGCAAAGCGAACGAATAGATCTCATCGGCAGGGTTCTAACTCGAAAGTCCATGGAAAGCAGTCAGTGCGCGTGGTCATCATGATTCCGAAAGGCTCGCGGCAGAATCATGAGCCGTGAAGTGCACATCGTCAGATGGAGCTATAGTGATGTGGAAGACTAAGGCATTCAGATTACTCGCGGCTATCATTATTTGGCCCGGGGTTGCACATGGGCAAACACAAGCTACACCTGCGGCGTTTCCGGCGGGCCAGGAGGCTGTTCAAAAACAGCTCGATGAGTTGCGGAGGCTCGTTGTGCAGCTCTCCACGCGAATCAACGGTCTCGAAGAGCAGTTGAAACAGAAACGCTCGCTCGATGCGTCCTCTGCTGCTCCGGAAACTACGGATTTGAAGCCGGTCGTCCAGGCCGCTGGGGCGGGACCGGGCGTTCCGGCGGCGACTGCTTCAGAGCGCAGTTCCAACGATTTTCTTCAGGGGGCCACACTGAACCTCACAATCGATGGCTATTATGCCTACAATTTCAACCGGCCCATCGGTCGTGTGAATCTGCTCCGCCCCTATGACGTCAGCAGCAACAGCTTCAGTCTGAATCAGGCGACGGTGATTCTTGAGCGAGCAGCAGACCCGACAGCCGGCAGGCGATTTGGAGCCCGGATGGACCTTCAATATGGACAAGCGACGGAGACTTTGCAGGGGAATGCTGCAAACGAACCACGGCCTCAGGTCTACCGTCCTGTTTTTCAAGCCTACGGAACCTACGTGGCTCCCATCGGGAAAGGGCTCACCATTGATTTTGGGAAGTTTGCCAGCGCGATGGGCTACGAAGGTAACTATTCCAAGGATCAATTCAACTATTCGCGGGCGTACTTCTTCAATTTCCTGCCGTTTTATCACATGGGTTTCCGAAATACGTATACCGTCAACGATAAACTGACGCTGAGCTACTGGCTCATAAACGGGGTACAGCAAACAGAAGACTTTAATGGCTTCAAGTCGCAAGTTGTTCAGGTGATCGTCAAGCCCGCGAAAACCGTACAGTGGAATTTCATCTATCACATCGGAAGGGAGCAGCGGGACCTGCAACCCGCGCTGAATCCGGGATTTCCTGCGCTCCCAACCCAGCCCGGTCTTTCCACGACGCCCATTGTGCCGACGCCTGACGGCCGGTTCCACCTTCTGGATACCTATATCTGCTGGAATGCGTCACCGAAGCTCACACTCGTAGGTGAGGCGGATTACGTCATCAACCGGCAATTTGAAACTTCAGCGCCCGCGCATGTCAGCGGAGGTGCGGCGTACGTGCATTATCAGTTCATCCGGAAATCGGGGGTCGCGGCTCGTGCCGAATATTTGTCGGATCGTGGCGGGATGTTCAGTGGAGTTACCCAGGCCCTAAAAGAGACTACTCTTACTTACGAATACAAACTGGCCGACGGTTTCCTGACGCGTTTTGAATGGCGGCGAGATTTCTCCAACCAGGCGTTCTTCCTGACAGAAACGCCCGGCCAATTAAAGAAGGAACAGAACACAGCGACCGTGGGCCTGGTCTGGTGGTGGGGACAGAAGCAGGGATCGTGGTAGAGCATCAACTGCCGGATGATTCAGGCGGAAGAGAGGAAGAATCATGCTAGACGTCATTTTCATCGCCGCGACGGCGCTGTTTGTCGGAGTAGCCATTCTCTACGTTCGCGCATGCGAACGGCTGAGGTAGGAGCGAGCCTATGAATACAGGGAATGCGGTGTTGCTGATCATTTGTGTCCTTCTCTTTGGGTATTTGCTCTATGCCCTGCTGAAGGCGGAGGAGTTCTGATCATGACGGCCAATGGCTGGTTCCAAATTGCGTTCTACCTTCTGGTGATTGTTCTGCTCACCAAGCCGCTCGGCATCTTCATGACGCGAGTATTCAACCGGGAAAAGACATTTCTCGACCCGATCCTGCGGCCGGTCGAAAGAATCGTATACCGGCTGACCGGCGTGGACGAGAAGCACGAGATGCGCTGGACGGAGTACGCCATGGCCATGCTTCTGTTTAGCGGCGTCTCCATGGCGCTTCTCTATCTCATCGAGCGCACGCAGAAGTGGCTGCCGCTCAACCCGCAGAATTTTCCCAATGTGGAACCAGGCCTGGCGTTTGGCACAGCGGCCTCGTTCACGACGAATACGAACTGGCAGGCCTACAGTGGCGAGTCCACGATGAGCTATCTCACGCAGATGGCGGGGCTGGCGTACCACAACTTCGCCTCGGCGGCTGTCGGTATCGTTCTGGCCATCGTGGTCATTCGCGGCATCGCCCGCAAGGAAACGGACAAGCTCGGAAACTTCTGGGTGGATGCCACGCGCTGTCTAATGTGGGTTCTGCTGCCCATTTGCCTGGTGAGCTCGCTGGTGTTCGTGTCTCAGGGGGTCGTACAGAATCTGAAGCCCTACGCCACCGTGCAACTGATCGAACCGCAGACCGTGCAGGTGACCGGCCCGGACGGTAAGACCACGACACAAACGGTGACGCAACAGGTGATTGCGCAGGGCCCCGTGGCCTCGCAGGAAGCCATCAAGGAATTCGGCACGAATGGCGGCGGATTCTTCAACGCCAACAGTGCACACCCTTTCGAAAATCCCACGCCATTCTCGAACTTTTTCCAGATCGTGCTGATTTTCGCGATTCCCTCCGGTCTCACGTACACACTGGGCCGCATGACGGGGTCGCAGCGGCATGGCTGGGCCGTGTGGGCCGCGATGGCATTTTTGTTTTTTGTCGGTGTGACGACAGTGTACTGGGCGGAGGCTAGAGGCAATCCACTTTTGGCCGGCACGGATCAGCGGGCGAGCGCGCTGCAATCTGGCGGGAACATGGAAGGGAAAGAGGTGCGTTTCGGAATTGCGAACTCCGCGCTGTTCGCGACGGTGACGACCGACGCGAGCTGCGGCGCCGTGAACAGCATGCATGATTCGTTCACGCCGCTTGGCGGCATGGTCCCTTTGATCAACATCATGCTGGGAGAGGTTGTCTTCGGCGGCGTCGGAGCCGGGCTCTACGGGATCGTGGTGTTTGTGATCCTCGCGGTGTTCATCGCCGGGCTGATGGTGGGCCGAACTCCGGAGTACTTGGGGAAGAAGATCGAATCCTACGACGTGAAGATGGCCATGCTGGCGATTCTCATCTTGACGTTTACCATTCTGGGCTTCTCGGCAATCGCCGTGGTGAAGCCTTTTGGCACTTCCAGTATTTCGAACCCGGGACCGCACGGGCTTTCCCAGGTGCTCTACGCCTATGTCTCCTCCGCCGGCAACAATGGCTCGGCGTTCGCCGGTCTGAACGCCAATACCATGTGGTACAACACTTCCACGGCCATCGCCCAATTGCTCGGGCGGTTCTTCATGGTCATTCCCGTGCTGGCCATAGCCGGAAACCTGGCCAAGAAGAAGATTGTTCCCGAGTCGGCTGGGACATTTCCCGTAACAGGCGGATTGTTTGCGAGTTTGCTCGTTTCCACGATTCTGATCGTGGGTGCTCTTACCTTTTTCCCGGCTCTTAGTCTGGGGCCGATTCTCGAACACCTGCTGATGCTCGCAGGAAAATCTTTCTGAGGTGTTTATGAGTTCAGCCGGTCAAATCAGAAAAAAGTCGTTTGGGGACAGGAAGATTCTTTCTGGGGCAGTAGTGGACTCCTTTGTAAAGTTGGACCCCCGGACGATTGTCAAGAACCCCGTTATGTTTGTGGTGGAGGTTGGTGCCGTACTGACCACGGTGCAACTCGTGTGGAATGCCGTTCATCACGCGGGACAGATCGGTTTCGGCCTGCAGATCAGTCTGTGGTTATGGTTTACCGTGCTGTTTGCGAATTTTGCCGAGGCCATGGCGGAGGGGCGCGGCAAGGCGCAGGCGGAGACTCTGCGCAAAGCCCGGGCAGAGACGGAAGCGCGCCGTTTGCTGCCGGACGGTTCCACGGAGGTCATCGTGAGTTCGGCGCTGCGTGCCGGAGATGAGGTTCTGGTGTGCGCCGGAGAATTCATTCCGGGAGACGGGGAGGTGATCGAGGGCGTGGCCTCGGTGGACGAGTCCGCGATTACCGGGGAGTCCGCGCCGGTGATCCGCGAGTCCGGCGGAGACCGCTCGGCGGTTACCGGGGGCACGCGCGTGCTCTCGGATGAGATCCGGGTGCGCATCACTTCAAATCCCGGTGAGACGTTTCTCGACCGTATGATTCACCTTGTCGAGGGCGCATCCCGGCAGAAAACACCCAACGAGATCGCGCTCAATATCCTTCTGGCGGGGTTGACCATCATCTTCCTGCTCGCCGTCGTGACCTTGCAGCCGTTTGCCATCTATGCCGGCGCGCCGCAGAGCATCTTTGTCCTTGTTTCTCTCCTTGTCTGTCTGATTCCGACGACGATCGGCGGGCTGCTGTCCGCGATAGGCATCGCGGGCATGGACCGCCTGATTCAGAGAAATGTCATCGCGATGTCCGGACGCGCCGTCGAGGCGTCGGGAGACGTGGACGTACTTTTGTTGGATAAAACCGGGACGATTACGCTGGGCAACCGTCAGGCGACGGCGCTGCACCCTTGCCCGAATATCACGGAGGTAGAGCTGGCCAGCGCGGCACAACTGGCATCCTTAGCGGATGAAACGCCCGAGGGGCGTTCCATTGTCGTCCTGGTTAAGGAAAAATACGGGCTGCGCGGCCGTGAGCTGGCGGCGCACAATCCCACGTTTATTCCATTTTCGGCGCAGACGCGCATGTCCGGCGTGGACATGGACGTCCACGAAATTCGCAAAGGGGCTCCGGAAACCATTGCGAAATACGTCGCGGAGAGGGGCCAGGAGGTGCCTGCCGAGATTCTGGAGATCGTCAAGGACATCTCCAATGCCGGCGGGACTCCGCTGCTTGTTTCACAGGACCGCCGCGTGCTGGGCGCCATCGCTCTGACGGATGTGGTTAAAGGCGGGATGCGTGAAAGATTCGATCACCTCCGGGCCATGGGCATTCGCACGATGATGATCACCGGGGACAATCCGCTAACTGCGGCGGCGATCGCCCGGGAAGCGGGCGTGGACGATTTTCTCGCCGAAGCCAAGCCGGAAGACAAGATGGCGCTCATTCGCAAAGAGCAAGCGAAGGGAAAACTGGTGGCCATGACCGGCGACGGCACCAACGACGCTCCGGCGCTTGCACAGGCCGACGTGGGAGTTGCCATGAATACCGGCACGCAAGCGGCGAAAGAAGCCGGCAACATGGTGGACCTCGACTCCAACCCGACCAAGCTCATCGAAATCGTGGAAATTGGCAAGCAACTTCTGATTACTCGCGGCGCGCTGACCACGTTTTCGGTTGCGAATGATGTGGCCAAGTACTTCGCCATCATTCCCGCGATGTTCGCCGGCGCATTTCCGCAGCTCGGTATTCTGAATATCATGCGGCTCCGCACTCCGGAGTCCGCAATTCTGTCGGCAGTTATTTTCAACGCGCTGATCATCATTGCTTTGGTTCCGCTGGCTCTGCGCGGCGTGCGCTACCGGCCGGTAGGGGCCGCGGCGCTGCTCCGCCGCAATCTGCTGCTGTATGGCGCCGGCGGAGTGATCGCCCCGTTCTTCGGGATCAAGCTCATTGACGTGCTGCTCACGTACGCCGGGATTGTCTGAGAGGAACTCATGAAAAAGAACCTGATCATCGCCGTTTGGTTCACGCTGGTGACAACCATGATCTTTGGGCTGATCTACCCGCTCGGAGTCACGGGCCTGGCGCAGCTTTTCTTTCGCGAGCGGGCGAACGGGCAACTGGTCGAAAAGGACGGCAAACTCGTAGGCTCGAGAATCATCGGGCAGGCCTTCACCGGCCCCGGCTACTTTCATCCGCGCCCGTCCGCAGCCGGAACCGGATATGATCCCACGGCCAGCGGTGGCTCGAATCTGGCGCCCACGAACAAGGCTCTGCTGGAGCGAGTGAAAGGCGACGTGCAAAAGCTTCAAAGCGAGAATCCAGGTGCGTCGATTCCCGTGGATCTGGTGACGACATCGGGATCCGGGCTGGACCCGGACATCTCTCCCGCGGCAGCGGAGTTCCAGATACCGCGCGTGGCCAGGGCCCGCGGTATTCACGAGGACGAGGTGCGTGGTTTAGTGAAGAAATATACAAAAGATCGCGATCTGGGATTTCTTGGCGAGCCACGCGTAAACGTGCTGGAGCTGAATCTCGACTTGGATCAGCATCCCCCTCTTCACTAAGGAAGCATCTCAATCAACGGCGAGTTTTTGCGGAGCTGGGCCGGGGCAATTCAAAGCGGTAGCCGACCCAGGGTTCGGTGCAAATATAGCGAGGGTGGCGCGGATCAGGCTCGATTTTCTTGCGAAGCTGATTAATGAACACGCGAAGGTATTCAGTTTCCTCTCCGTAGTCCGGCCCCCAGACGGCTTGCAGCAAAGTGCGGTGCGAAATGGGCTTGCCTGAATTGGCGGCCAGTTGCTGCAGCAGGCCAAACTCCTTGGGTGTCAGCCGGACCGGCTGCCCTTGGACGAGGACCTTCCGGCTCTCAAAATCAATGTGAAGCTCGGGCGAATCGACCGGAGCCAGGGGCTCCGCGACAGACGTGCGGCGGAGAGCGGCGCGGATGCGCGCGAGAAGTTCCTGGATCCCGAAGGGCTTCACGACATAGTCGTCCGCTCCCGCGTCGAGTGCCTGCACCTTGTCCTTTTCCGTATTGCGGACCGTAAGAATGATGATGGGGACGTCGGAGCGTTCTCGGATTTCCCGGCAGGCGGCCAGCCCGCCCATACCCGGCATATTCACGTCAAGCAGAACCAGATCGGGCCGCTCGCTCCCGAACAGTTCCAGGGCCTCTTCACCGCTGCGCGCTTCCATGATGGTGTAACCCTGACTCGACAGGGTGGTGCGCATCACCCGCCGAATCTGGGGCTCATCGTCAACCACCAGAATATTCGCGGAACTCATTGCCGCCTGCTTTGGCTATGGTTTACGGGCAAGCTAAAGGAAAATACGCAGCCGTGTCCCAGTTGGCTGACGACGCTAATTGTGCCGCCATGGGCTTCTACGATAGCCTTCGCGATCGGCAAGCCCATCCCCGTTCCATGCACGCGGTATCGCTGGTCTTTGCCGCGGTAAAATTTGTCGAAGATCAATCCGAGCTCCATCTCTTCAATTCCGGGCCCCCGGTCGGCCACGCTCGACACCACGAAATTGCCGTTCGCCTCCGCACTGATCGTGATCGGGAGTTCCGAAGGCGAATAGTTGTGAGCGTTCGTCAGCAGCTGGACCAGAATCTGCTTCGCGCTGTTCATGTCCGCGCGCACGGAAGGGAGGTTCTCCGGCATTTGAATCTGTACAGGCCGGTTGCCAAGCAATCCCTTGCACTGTTCGAGAGCAGCGGAGACCAGCTCGGAAATGGGGTGAGGTTGCAAGTCCAGCTTAAGTTCCCCAGCCTCCAGGCGGGCCATCTCGGCCGCTTCTCCGATCAAGGCATTCAGCCGGTTGGTCTCTTCCTCAATGATCGTGAGTAGTTCCGTCCGGTGCGCCGCATCCAGGCGGGAGTCCGAGAGCAAGCTCGTTACCGAAGCTTTGATCGAAGTGAGCGGAGTCCGGAAGTCGTGGGTAATGGAGTCCAGCAAGGCTGACTTCAACCGCTCTCCCTCGCGGGAGGCCTCGGTCTTGCCCAGTTGCTCGATGGCCCGGGCCCTCTCAATGCCGACGGCGATAAGTGTGCCGAGCGCTTCCAGGGACTGCCGGGAAAGGATTTGGCCGGAAATCCCCAGGCAGCCGATGACGCGCACACCCAGACGGACGGGGACGAAACACAGACTCTGTGTTTCATCTACCTGTAACTCTTCGCGGGCAACCACGGCCTTCAGCTTCTCCGCATCCAGTTGAGGAATCAGCAGGCCCGAACGGTATACCTTTTGCTTTTCCGTCAAAAACAGCGCGGCGGCGCCCACTTCAAAGGATTCCACGACTTGGCGCGGAATGGCATTCATGAGTTCGATGACGTTCCCGGCGCTGAGCAATCTTTGGCTGAATTCGTATAGCTTCTCGATCTCGCGCCGGCGCCGGTCTGCTTCCTCGGCCTGGTTCCGGGCCTTGGAGGAAAGATGACTGCCAATGACGGCAGTGACCAGAAAGGCGAACAGGGCCACCCAGTTCTGGGGGTCAGCAATGGTGAGCGTCAGGACGGGAGGCATGAAGAAGAAGTTGAACGCGAAGACCGCCGCGAGAGACATCACCACGGAAACAAGGATGCCCCAAACCGTAGAGACTGCTAAAATAGCCAGCAGGAAGATCAGCGCAACGGTCGTCGCGTTGACGTGAGCGGTCCTGTAGCAGAGGAAGGTGATCGCTGCTACAGTCCCCAAAGCGACGACAAAGCCGGGTAAACGGCTGGTAAGGATGCCGCGCATGGCTTCATTGTAGCTTAGCTCTCGTATGTTCCGCTGACGAGAAGAGAGATATGCCCAAGACACCGGAGCAATGGTTGGAAGTGGCTTCGCCGCCGAAAAAGGTTCGCGGCAGCTTCAAGGTATTTTTGGGGTATGCCCCTGGCGTGGGCAAGACGTTCACGATGCTGAGCGAGGCGATTCGCCGTTCTACCCGGGGTGAAGATGTCGTTGTCGGAGTGGTGGAAACGCATGGCCGCAAGGCCATCGCGGAACTGTCCGAGCAGCTGACTGCTATCCCGCGCAAGAAAATCGAATACAAAGGCACGCCCTTCGAGGAAATGGACACCGACGCCATCCTCAGCCGTAAGCCCCACGTCGTCGTTGTCGATGAATTAGCGCACACCAATATTCCCGGCAGCAAACACCGCAAGCGCTACGAGGACGTGCTCGAGCTCGTCGCGGCGGGAATCGACGTTCTTTCCACCGTCAATATTCAGCATCTGGAAAGCATCGCCCCTACGGTCGGAGCGATTACCGGAATCAAGGTGCGGGAGACCGTGCCGGACTGGGTCGTGCAGTCGGCGGAAGAAGCGGTGATGGTGGACCTGACGCCGGAAGCCCTGCAGAACCGCATGAAACGCGGCGATGTTTATGCCACTGAAAAGGTGGACCAAGCGCTAAGGAATTTTTTCCGGCGCGGCAACCTGATCGCCCTGCGCGAACTGGCCTTGCGGCAAGTGGCCGAGCAAGTGGACCGCACGCTGGAATCCTACATGGAGCAGAAGGACATTCAGGAGACCTGGCCCGTCCGCGAACGAATTGCCGTGTGCATCAGCCCGCACCCGAGAACTCAATACCTGATCGCGCGGGCAGCGCGTATGGCCCGGCGAGTCGACGCGGAGCTTTATGCCGTGTATGTGGACCTTGGCGAGGATGCGGACGAGGAAGACCGGAAGACACTGGAAGCCAATGTGCAGTTTGCGGAGAGTTTGGGCGCCACCATGGTGCGCCTGAAGGGCGGCAACGTGGCCGATCCTGTCGCGGCTTTCGCGCGCGATAAGCACATCACCCAAGTGATCTTTGGCAGGTCCGCAGTCGACGGCTGGAGGAAATTCCTCTACATGAACGCCATCAATCGCTTTCTCAGCCAAGCTCCCGCCGTGGACGTCCACATCGTCACGCAAGAACCCGATTGAGAATTGGGTTCACCCCACCGCGTTCGGTATAACTTGCGTACAACTCCTTCCGATTGCACGCCCTTCCACCATGCAATAACATGGCCTGCATCCGGCAAGACCCGTTGCTTCGGCCGGCCAGTCCTTCGTTGGAGAACGATCATGGACATCCTGAAAGCCTTGCCGGCGTGCGGAACACTGTGTTCCTCGAGGTGGCTGCTCCGTGCCGCTGGGGTTGCTGCGGCCTTTGCCCTCTTCTCCGGTCCGGCGCGCGGCGGCGAAGAGATGGTGCTGCAAAACGGCTGGGCCATTCAGTCTTTGGAGAAAGTTGCCGCGCGCGCCGAAGAAGTCTCCCGCGCCGGATTCGACGCTGCGGGCTGGTACAAAACTTTGCTGCCCAAAACCGTATTCGCCGCGCTCGTCGAAAACGGCGTCTACCCCGACCCCTACTTCGGAAATAATCTGCGCTCCATTCCCGGCGTGAAATACGAGATCGGCTCGCAATTCGCCAATCAGGAAATTCCCGCCGAGAGTCCCTACGCGAAACCGTGGTGGTACCGCACCGAATTCGAATTGCCCGCAAGCTATGGAGGCAAGACGGTGCGCATTGCTTTCCGCGGCATCAACTACCGCGCTGAAATTTGGATCAACGGCAGGAAACTGGCGGGTGGAGAGCGCATCGTCGGCGCCTTCCGGCGCTACGAACTGGATGTCACGCGCTACGTCCGGGCGGGCGCGAAGAATGCCTTGGCGGTCAAGGTCTTCGCCCCGGCGGCCGGCGATCTGGGCATCACCTGGGTGGACTGGAACCCCACGCCCCCGGACAAGGACATGGGCTTGTGGCAGGAAGTGGTGGTCAGCGCGAGCGGGCCCGTGGCGGTTCGCCATCCGTTTGTCGAAACCAAACTGAATTTGCCCGCAACGGACTCCGCCCGGCTCACGATTCGCACCGAGCTGGCCAACACCAGCACCGAAAAAATTGACGGAACCCTGCGCGGCAAAATCCTGGGAGAGGAAAAGCCCATCGAGTTCAGCCAGGCAGTGACTCTTGCGCCCGGCGAACAGCGCACGGTGACTCTCTCGCCGGACACCATCGCCGCCCTCGTCGTCCCCCATCCCCGCCTCTGGTGGCCCTACACCCTGGGCGAGCCTTTCCTGCACACGCTCACTCTCGAATTCGCCAGTTCGAGCGGTGCCGTTTCCGACCGCCAGTCCATCGAATTCGGCATTGTGCAGCACGATTCGCGGATGACCGACGAGGGTCATCGCCTCTTCCGCGTCAACGGCAAGCCCGTGCTCATCCGCGGTGGCGGATGGGCTCCGGACATGATGCTGCGCGTGGATGCCCGCCGGCGCGAGGCGGAATTCCGCTACGTGAAGGACATAGGACTGAACACCATTCGCCTCGAGGGCAAACTCGAGGATGAAAACTTTTTCCAAATGGCCGACCGCGAAGGAATCCTGATCATGGCCGGCTGGTGCTGCTGTGACGCCTGGGAAAAATGGGCCAAGTGGGGCGACGAGCACCGCCGCGTTTCCCTGGACTCCTTGCGCGACCAGTCCCTCCGCCTCCGCGCTCATCCCAGCGTCTTCGTCTGGCTCAACGGCAGCGACAACCCCCCGCCGCCCGACCGCGAGCGCGCCTATCTCGAAGTCCTCCAGCAGACCAACTGGCCCTACTCCGTCGTTTCTTCCGCCACGGAAAAGCCCACGGAAGTTACCGGCAAGTCCGGCGTCAAGATGACCGGCCCCTACGATTACGTCCCGCCCAACTACTGGTTGCTGGACACCAAGACCGGCGGAGCTCACGGCTTCAACACGGAGACCAGCCCCGGCCCCGCCGTTCCTCCTCTCGAATCGCTGCAAACCATGCTTCCCGCGGACAAACTTTGGCCGGTGAAGGACGCCTGGAATTTTCACGCCGGCGGCGGCGCCTTCAAAAACATTGAAAAATATACCAGCGCGCTCGACCTGCGCTACGGCACGTCCAGGGACGCCGCCGATTTCGCCTGGAAATCCCAGGCCGCAGCCTACGAGGGCGAGCGGGCCATGTTCGAGGCTTTTGCCCGCAACAAATACCACGCAACCGGCGTTATCCAGTGGATGCTCAACAACGCCTGGCCGGGCATTATCTGGCACCTCTACGATTACTACCTGCGCCCCGGCGGCGGCTACTTCGGCTCCAAAAAAGCCCTCGAACCCGTCCACGTCCAATTTTCCTACGACGATCGCTCCGTCGCCGTCGTCAGCGACCGCCAGACTCCGCTCCGCGGCATGAAGGTCGAAGCGAAGCTCTACGACTTGGACATGCGCGAACGCTTTGCCGCCGCAGCCGTCGTCGACATTCCCGCCGATGGCGTGGTTCGTGCCTTCGTCCTTCCCCAACCCGCCGGCATTTCCACCACATACTTTCTGACCCTGCGCTTGCTCAATCCCTCCGGCGCTCTGGTCAGCCGCAACTTCTACTGGCTCTCCACCAAACCCGACGTCCTGGACTGGCCCAAAGGCGAGTGGTATTACACCCCGCAAACCGCCTACGCGGATTTCTCCGCCCTGCAAAACCTGCCCAAAGTTACAGTGAACGCTGTCCTGAAAATGGGAGAACCCGGCACGATGACCCCGGCGCAGGTGACCGTGGAAAACACCGGCAAAACCCTGGCGTTTCTTGTCCGCTTGCGCCTGCTGAAAGGACCCGGAGGGGAAGAGATCCTGCCCGTCTGGTGGGAGGATAATTACATCTCGCTGCTGCCGGGCGAACGGCGGGAAATTTCCGTGCACTATAGAACCAGCGACGCTCCCGGCGCCCAGCCCATTCTCGCCGTCGACGGCTGGAACGTTTTCCCGGCACACTGAGCCTGGCACGCCCCGCCAGCGCGGACTTGCCTTCCGCGTAAGAAATGCGGGCTAGGCTGCCCCGGCCTCGTTCTCGCTTCCAAGCGTGCGCGGCCGCGGCATGGTCGCGAAAGCCAGCGCGATGATGCCAATCAAGCTGATCAGCATGTTCAGTTCAAAAGCCATCTTGTAGCTTCCGAAGCGGTCAAAAATTCTCCCGCCGATCACCCCGGCTGGAGAGCACACCGCCCCCGTCACCACCAGCATCATTCCATTCACCTTGGGGAAAGCCAGCGGTCCATAGAAATGTCCGGTGATGGTGTTGGCGCAAACGAAGGTCCAGCCAAATCCCGCGCCATAGAGAATGGCCGCCGCGAACGCGATAGGCAATGCGCTGGGACTAACTTGAATCGCCAGGACCGACCCCACTAGATAGCAGCACAGTCCGATCATGTACGCATAGCGCGCCGGCAGGACGTCCATCATCCATCCGCCAATGGCCCGCCCGCCGATTCCTCCCAGCGTAAAAAGCCCCATGGCCCAGGCCGCCGTCGCGGGAGAAATCCCCGCGCCGCGCAGGTGCAGAATCCAATGCGCGGTAAAGAAGAAAAAAGGGAACTGGCAGCCGAATCCACCGATCAGCATCAGCCAGAATGATCGCGTTCTGTAGGCCTCCTGCGGAGTCCACGAATGCCGCGTGGTCAGGCCCTGGTTCGCGCCGGTCTGCACAGCAGAAGAAGATTCCAGAGAGCCGTCGGGGAACTGCCCCAGCTCTTCCGGTCTCTCGCGCACAAAAAGATAAGCCAGAATTGCGGAGAGTACCGCCGCGCCGCCCACCACCTGCCAGGCCTGCCGCCAGTTGCCGCCGTTGGCCGCCAGGACGCGGTTAATCAGCGGCGCGATAAAAAATCCCGCGAAGCCGGAAGCGCTCAGGGCGATGGCCATGGCCCGCCCGCGGTAGCGTTTGAACCAGCGCGTCACCGCGGTCGAGACCGGAACGATCGTGCCGAAGCAAATGCCCGTGCCGTTGATCACCCCGAAGCCCACCAGATAGTGCCAGGGCTTGCTGGCGAAGAAGGACATCCACAGCGCGCCGCATAGCAGCAGCGCCGATCCCATGGCGAATGCCCGCTTGATGCTCCATTTCAGGATGCAAGCGGCCACCAGGATCGAGGGCACGCCGATGAACAAATTGATGAAGGTGAAGCCCAGGCCGTAGGTGCCCCGGCTCATCACAATCTCTTTCAGCATGTAGGTGTTGATGACGTTCCCGCCATAAAGAGGAAATCCCATGTTCAGGAAGTCCATGGCAAACAGCACTGCAACCAGCGTCCACCCGTAAAACCTTTGTTTCTCGGTCATCGTTGGCTTCCCCGGGGAGTTCCCCTTCGTTCTCCTGTCCGGCCCGTGAATCGTTTCGCGCCGGTGAGTATACACGAAATCGCGCCGCCGCCGCGCCCGCCGAGGAATTCATATTGTGAATTGAAGTTTCATATTGACAGAAATCTGCTTTCTACTACAATGCCCCATCCTCCAAAGGCCCGTTCCTTTCGGGGGAGGGAGGTTGCCATGGCGTTAGCTTCTTTGCGCAGACGAGTTCCGGTAGCCAGACGGCGCGAGTCGGCGTCCGGCGCCAGCAAGTCGCTGCAGAAGGCCATCCGCATCCTCTTGCACATGGGCCAGAACGGTCCCGAACTGCGCATTTCCGAAATTGCCGCAAGCCTCCGTCTGAACAAGACCACGGTCTACCGCTTGCTGGGCGCCATGGAGAAATTCGACCTGATTCAACGGGACCCGGAAGGCGAGAAATACCGGCTGGGACTGAAGCTGCACGATCTTGGAACCAAGGCGCTGAAAGCCAGAACCCTGCAGAGCGAAGCCCGGCGATTCCTGGCGGATCTGGCGCGCGTTTCGAACGAGGCCGTCAGCCTGGCCGTGCCGGGATCAAGCGGCGTCGTGTGCGTGGAGCGCTTCGATTCTCCCGGCGCGCGGATCACCGTGCGCACGCCGGTGGGCTCGCTTTTTCCGGCGCACTGCACGGCTGCCGGCAAGGCCGTGCTGGCCTACCTCAGCGAGCAGGACGTCAGCGAGATCGTTCAGCGCAATGGAATGCAGCGCTATACCGCCGGCACGCATGCGCGCATCGAGGAATTGAAGAACGATCTGCGGCGCGTCCGGCAAAGGGGCTACGCCCTGGACGAGCAGGAACTCGAGCGCGGGCTCAACGGAGTGGCCGCTCCGATCATTCTTCAGGATGCCCACGTCGTCGGCGCGGTGGGAATTTCCGGCCCCACGCAGCGGTTTCAGGGCCGGGAACTGGGCGAAAAGATCGACCTGGTGCGGGAAACGGCGCGGAAAATCGCGGCCAATCTGGGAGATCACACGGACTGGCCCGGAGTGCACTAATTTGGCATAGTGGATGGGTTGCGCGGAGCCGCCGAGGCTGCCGCGCGGCGTGAAATCGAAAAGTTTCAAGGAATTCGGGAAAGAGGATTACGAAATGCCAGTGCGCTACCGAGCCGATCATATCGGAAGTTTTCTGCGGCCCGCCGAAATTCTGGAGGCGCGGCGCAATCCCGCCGTTACCCCCGAGCAGTTGAAGGCCATCGAAGACCGCCACATCCTGCGGGTCCTGGCCAAGCAGAAAGAACTGGGATTCGAGATTTTCACCGACGGCGAACTGCGCCGGCGCAACTTCATGAGCGATTTTACCGACGCCGTCGAGGGATTCGACCTGGGCGATGCCGTGGCGCGCGCGTGGAAAGCCGGCGAAAAAGAAGACGCGCACGTCAGCAGTGTCACCGGAATCGTCGGCGCCAAGCTGCGCCAGGCGCGTCCTCTGACCGGCCATGAGCTGCCGTTTCTGAAGAAAAACAGCCCCGGCGCGATCAAGATGACCCTGCCCAGCGCCACGCAGTTTCCGGCCATCTCCTTCAAGCGCGGCGTCACCGACAAGGTATATAAGGACCACTCCGCGCTGCTCTGGGACATTGTGGGCATCATGAAGGCGGATCTCGCCAAGCTGAGCGCCGAGGGCGTCAGCTACATTCAGATTGACGCGCCGCGCTACAGCTATTACATGGACCCCAAGTGGCGCGAATGGATTCGCGCGGAGATGCAGGCCGACCCCGACGCGCTGCTGGACGAAGCGGTGCGCGCGGACAACGCCTGCTTCGAAGCCGCGCGCCGCCCCGGCGTGACGCTGGCCATTCATCTCTGCCGCGGCAACAATCGCAGCCATTGGTACGCCGAGGGCGGCTATGACGCCATCGCGGAAAAACTATTCGGCACTCTCGCCGTGGACTGTTTCCTGCTGGAATACGACGACGCGCGTTCGGGAACCTTCGAGCCGCTGCGCTTCGTGCCGCGCGGAAAAACCGTGGTGCTGGGGCTGGTGAGTTCCAAGATCGCCAAGCTGGAGAGCGGCGACGATCTGGTGAAGCGCATCGAGGAAGCGGCGAAGTTCGTGCCGCTCGAAAATCTGACGCTCAGCCCCCAGTGCGGCTTCGCTTCCACCATGGAAGGGAATCTGCTGACCGAGGACGATCAGTGGGCCAAGATGCGGCTGGTGGCCGAAACGGCGCGCCGCGTCTGGAAGTAAACGGTTTTTGCAGCAAGCGCGTCTGTGTTTAAATTCCGGAGGAGGACAGGTTCCAGACGCCGCCGACGCGGCGCGCGCGTCGTGGGCGGCCACGCCACCGGCCGAACGCGAACGCATCCTGCACCAGGCCGCCGATGGACTGATGGCGGCGCGGCAGGAGATCGTGGACCTGCTGATTGACGAAGGCGGGGCCACGTTCGGCAAGGCCATGTTCGAAGTGCCCTTCGCCGCCAACATGGTGCATTCGATTGCCGGAGAAGCGCGGCGCATTCAGGGCGAAGTTTTCAACAACGAGCCGGGTCTTTTCTCGATGGCCGTGCGCCGTCCGCTGGGCGTGGTGGCAGGCATTTCGCCGTTCAACTTTCCCGTGATTCTTTCGCTCAAGAAAGTGGCCTTCGCGCTGGCCGCCGGCAATACGTTTGTGCTGAAGCCGTCGGAAGAGACTTCGCTCACGGTGCTCAAGCTGGCGGAAGTTTTCCATAAGGCGGGAGTGCCCGCGGGCGTTTTCAACGTCGTCCCCGGCGACGGCCCGGCCATGGCCAAGGTGATTCTCGAAGACCCGCGCGTGAAGCTGGTGACCTTCACCGGCTCGACCGCCGTGGGCCGCATCATCGCCACGGAATGCGCGCGGCGCGGCAAGCGCGTCGTGCTGGAAATGGGCGGCAAAAGCCCGGTGATTGTGCTGAAGGACGCTGATCTGGATTACGCCGTGGACACCGCCTGCTTCGGCATCTTCATCCACCAGGGGCAGATCTGCATGGCCGGCTCGCGCATCATCGTGGAAGCGCCGGTCTATGACGAGTTCCTCAAGCGATTCGCGGCCAAGGCCGCGAAGATGACCGTCGGCAACCCGCGCGATCCGCACACGGTCATTGGCCCGCTCATCCGCACTTCGCAGTGCCCCATGATTGACGGCAAGGTGAAGGCCGCGGTGGCCGCGGGCGGGCGCGTGCTGACCGGCGGAAAATACGAAGGGAATTTCTATCATCCGACGGTGATTGCAGACGTCACCCCGGAGATGGCCGTCTTCAAGGACGAACTGTTCGGCCCCGTCGCTGCGGTGACCAGGGCCAACGACGCGGAGCACGCCTTGAAGCTGGCCAATTCCTCGGTCTACGGACTTTCCTCCGCGGTGATCACCAATGACCTGCAACTGGCCATGCGCTTCGCTCTGGAACTGGAAGCCGGCATGGTGCACCTCAACGGCCCGACGATCCATGACGACGCCATCGTGCCCTTCGGCGGCGTGAAGGACTCCGGCAGCGGGCGCGAAGGCGGGCGCTGGTCCATTGACGAAATGACGGAGACGAAGTGGATCACGATTCAGATGGGGAAGCATCCGTATCCGTTTTAGGGATGGCGGGAAGTTCAAAGTTGACAGTTGAAAGTAAGAGACGCGCGTGATTTTGGTGGCACAGACTTCAGTCTGTGCGCTTTTCCAATGACAGGAAGGCAGAACCCGCACAGGCTAAAGCCTGTGCCACTGGGCCGCCGTGGCCGTGTGCTGCGGCTAGCCCAATCGCTGGCTGGCCGGACGGGCTAGGGAGATCTCGGCTCCCGCTGATCGCTCAAGAAAGATACCCTTCGCCGGTTCTCTGGTCCCGATTGCATCGGGGCAAGTAAACAATACCCCCCCCAACCCCCCGGTTTTCCTGTAACTGCAGATCGTAAGAGAGTTAGCACTGGTCTGAATGGAGCAAGATAGTGGAGGAGCGGGAAGAAGGAGTGGAACGCAGAGACGCAGAGGGCGCGGAGTGGGGATGGGGAAAGGGCGAGGTGGAGAATCAAAGTCAAAAGGCTCAGGCGTAGAAACGACGCCTGGGGCACCCGTGCTTCAGCGCCGCGAATCACCCTGGGCTTCCATTTCAGCAAAAACTTCGCCGGCGATGTGGAAGGCGGTGTTGGCCGCGGGGACGCCGCAGTAGATGGCCGTTTGGAGGAGGACTTCCTTGATTTCCTCGCGGGTGACGCCGTTATTGAAGGCGGCGCGGATGTGCATGCGGAGTTCGTCGCCGCGGTTGAGGGCGACCATCATGGCGATGGTGATGCAACTGCGGGTATGGGGGGGGAGGCCCGGGCGGGTCCAGATTTCGCCCCAGGCGTAGCGGGTGATGAGGTCCTGAAACTCTTCGTTGAAGGCGTTTTTGTTTCTCTGGGCGCGGTCCACGTGGGCGTCGCCCAGGACGGCGCGGCGGATTTTCATTCCCTGCTCGTGTTTTTCGCGGTCGTCCATTGGTTCGCTCCTCGGTGGTGCAAGACGTTTGGCGCCTGGCGGTGCTGGCTGGTTGCGGAAGAAAGGCCAGGGAAGTTGTGTGGCGGTTATTTTGGGTCAGGTGGAGGAGGGAATGCAAGGGTTGGGTGGAGGAGATAGGTGGGAAGAGCAGAGGCGAGGGCAAGAATAAGAGCAAAGGCAAGAGCATGAGCCGGGCTGAAGCCCGGCCTCTACAAAGGCGGGAGCGGGGGTTTCCAGGGGGGAGTCCAGGATAGGGTGGCGGGGATGCGCGTTTTCCAGTCGATGGTTTGGGAGCCGGAGAGGGGGTAGAGGCGGGGGTTGGAGCAGAGGCCTTTGCGGACGGGATTGAGCCAGATGTAGCAGGCGACGTCTTCGAGGGCGTCGTCGGGGCGCAGGATGTGGTCGTAGAAACGCCTTTGCCAGAGGCGGGTGTTGTGGGCCTTGAGGAATTCATAGGCGGTGCGCTGCTTGAAATCGTTGACGAAGCGGACGAGATCGGAGGTGTCGGAAATGCCTTCGGAAACGAAATGGATGTGGTCGGGCATGAGGCAATAGCCATCGAGCAGGAAATCGTGTTGCGGGGCGAGTTTCAGGAGATGAGCGAGCAGCCAATGGCCGGCGGCGGGGTCGGCGAAAAAGGGAGCGCGGTTTTCGGTTCCGATGGTGATGAAATAGATGCGGCGGCCGCGGTATTGGCTGGAGGGAAGGCGCAGGCGTTTTTGGAAGAACGGCACGGGGGGAAATTAGCATGGGATGGGGGATTTAGGGGAATTTGTAGAGGCCGCCCTTTAGGGCGGCGGGTGTAGAAGGAGCGATTGGCGGAGTGGGTGGTTGGGGGGGAAGAGCAGAGTCAAACCC
Source organism: Terriglobia bacterium (assembly GCA_020072805.1). Taxonomy (GTDB): domain Bacteria; phylum Acidobacteriota; class Terriglobia; order Acidiferrales; family UBA7541; genus Acidiferrum. The sequence goes on along the minus strand of JAIQGC010000024.1, from coordinate 92,690 downwards.
AAGAGCCGGGCTAAAGCCCGGCCTCTACATCAGGAGTTCAGGAATTTTGTTAATTCCGCGTTGAATTGGGCTGTCGCTTCGATGTTGGAAAGGTGGGCGGCGGGGAGTTCGGCGTATTTTGCGCCGGGGATGTGGTCGGCGAGGAAATGGCCTTCGGCGGGAGGAGTCACGGGGTCCCTGGATCCGGCGATGACGAGGGTGGGCACGCGCACGTTTTTGATGGTTTCGCGCTGGTCCATGTCGCGGATGGCGGCGCAGCATTCGGCGTAGCCTTCCGTGGGGGAGTTTTCGAGCATGTGCAGAGCGGTGGCGACGAGAGCGGGAGACGCGGCGCGGAATTCGGGAGTGAACCAGCGCTCGACGACGGCGCCCGCGACGGATCTTGTGCCGCCCTTGCGCACGGTGGCGATGCGGGCGTTCCACATCTCGGCAGTGCCAATTTTGGCGGCGGTGTTGCAGAGGACGATGCGGTGGAAACGCTGCGGGGCGTTGATGCCCAGCCACATGCCGATCATGCCGCCCATGGAGAGGCCGCAGAAGTTGACGCGGTCGAGATGGAGATGGTCGAGCAGGGCGAGAACGTCGCGGGAGAGTTGTTCGATGGAGTAGGGGCCGGGGGGCACGGCGGTTTGGCCGTGGCCGCGGGTGTCGTAGCGGAGGATGCGGAAGTCTTTTTCTAGCGCGGCCGCTTGCGGGTTCCACATGGAGAAATTGGTGCCGAGGGAATTGGAGAAGATCAGGACGGGGGCGTTTTCCGCTCCCGAGAGGGAATAGTGCACGCGCAAGCCGTTCAAGTCCGCAAAGGGCATTTTACCTACCTTCTTTCGCCGGATTTTTTTTCGCGTTCTGCGCGGCATGAGCCGCGAGCACGCGGTTGATGAATTGCTCGGCCACGCCGAGGTACTGAGCGGGGTCGAAAAGTTTGGCCAAGGCTTCCTTGTTCAGGTGCTTGGAGACTGCGGCGTCTTCGGCGAGGACGTCGCGCAGGTGGCGATTTTCTTTTTGCGCGCGCTGGCAGGCGGCTTCGATCAGGTCGTGGGCCTGCTGGCGGCCGAGGGTTTTTCCGAGGGCCATCTGGACGGCTTCGGCGAAGAGGAGGCCGCGGGTAAGTTCGAGATTCGCGGCCATGCGCGCGGTGTCCACTTCGAGGCCGCTCACGGTTGCGGTGAGGTGATGGAGAGCGCCGGCGGCTAGGCTGATGATTTCCGGAAACGTTTCCCATTCGGCGTGCCAGCCGCCGAGGCCGCGTTCTTGTTCCTGGACCATGGCTGAGAGCATGGTGCCTACGAGGCCGGGGACGCGAGCGGCGGCGGAAAGGACGACGGCGCAGGTGACGGGATTGCGCTTGTGGGGCATGGTGGAGGAGCCGCCGCGGCGGGGGGCGGCAGGCTCGAAGAGTTCGGCGACTTCGGTTTGCGTGTGGAGAGAAATGTCGCGGGCGATTTTGCCGAGGGTGCCGGTGGCGAGGCCGAGCGCGGTGGCGACTTCGGCGATGCGGTCGCGCTGGGTGTGCCAGGGAAGATCGGGGAGGGCGAGGTGCAGGTCTTCGGCGAGGGCTTTGGATACGTCGAGGCCCTTGGCGCCGAGCGAGGCGAGGGTGCCGACGGCGCCGCCGAACTGCAAAACTTCGGCGTTGCGGCGGGCGGCGGCGAGGCGGAGGCGATCGCGGTTGATTGCGTCGAGCCATGCGGCGGCCTTGATGCCGAAGGTGGTGGGGAGGGCTTGCTGCATCCAGGTGCGCGCGGCGATGGGAGTGGCGCGGTGCGTTTCGGCGAGATGGGCGAGCGCGCTGGAAAACGTTTCGAATTCGGATTCCATGAGGAGGAGTGCGGCGCGGAGTTGCAGGACCAGGCCGGTGTCGATGGCGTCCTGACTGGTGGCGCCCCAGTGGACGAAGCGCTGGGCGTCGTTGTCGGTGGCGGCGACGAGGGCGGTGAGGCGCTTGATGAGGGGAATGGCGAGATTGCCGGCGCGCGCGGCGGATTGCGCGAGTTCATCCATGTTGAAAAGTTCGGCGCGGCATTGCGCGGCGATGAGCGGAGCGGCGGAGGCGGGGATGACACCGGCGCGAGCTTCGGCGCGGGCGAGGGCGGCTTCGAAATCGAGCATGCCCTGCACGCGCGCGTGATTGGAGAATTCCGCTTCGACGGGGTCCCAGCGGAACAGTGGCTGCAGCAATCTCATGCAGAGAGTGTAAACACTCTTAGCAGTTGAAGAAAACTGTTTCTTCGGGTCCTTGTACGACAATGTTCCACTCGAGGCCTTCGCCCTTTTTCCTGGCAATCAGCGTCCCGCGCCGGGCCGGCTCGATCAGGTTGAGGACGAAGTCGCTGTTGTTGAGCGGCTCGTCGGGGAAGTAAATGCGGGTCACGAGGCGGTCCAGCATGCCGCGGGCGAAGACGGAGACCAGGATGTGCGGCGCCTGGGGCTTGCCGTCCGGGCCGGGGACGGGGCCGGGCTGAATGGTGGTGAAGCGGAAGCAGCCGTTGCCGTCCATGGGGATACGCCCAAATCCCTGAAAACCTTTTTCGAGAGGCTTGTCCTGCTTGTCTTCGGGATGGGCGTATTTGCCGTGAGAGTTGGCCTGCCAGACTTCGATCAGGCCGTCCGGAATGGGTTTGCCGTCGGCGTCGAGGAGGCGGCCTTCGATGGTGACCTTTTTGCCGGAGACGCCCGGAGCGGTCAGGTCGCTCTTGTTCAGCCACGTGAGGCCGATGGCGAAATAAGGGCCGACGGTTTGCGAAGTGGTTTTCACGAGGCTCATCTTATTTATTCTCCCAGGGTGTGGAGTCGCGTCCGTTTAGGATGATGTCGAACTTGTAGCCGAGGGCCTGCTCGGGAATCGTGGATTCCCAGTCGAACTGGGAGATCAGCCGGTTGCGGGCCTTTTCGTCGCTGGTGCAGTTGAAGATGGGATCGTAGGGGATGAGCGGATCGCCCTGGAAATACATCTGCGTGACCAGACGCGTGGCGAAGGCCGGGCCGAAGAGCGAAAAATGGATGTGCGCGGGGCGCCAGGCGTTGTAGTGATTTTTCCAGGGATATTCGCCGGGGCGGATGCTGACGAAGCGGTAGCGGCCTTCGCTGTCGGTCAGGGTATGCCCGCAGCCTGTGAAGTTCGGGTCCAGCGGAGCGTTGTGCTGGTCTACTTTGTGCAGGTAGCGCCCGGCGGAATTGGCCTGCCAAATTTCCACCAGAGTGTGCGGCACGGGGCGGCCGTTTTCGTCAATCACCCGCCCGCTGACCACGATGCGCTCGCCGAGGGGCTCCCCTTTGTGCTGCTTGGTGAGGTCAAAGGCTTTTACGTCCACGCGCTCTGGCCCGACGATCGGGCCGGTCACCTCGGACAGGGTGTGTGGCAGGTAGACGAGCGGCTGGCGGGGAGAGCGTGCCACGCTGGAGGCGTAGGGAGGGTGCAGGTGATTGGGCTGCGTCCCGGCCATGGGTCTGCGGTAGCCGGCGATGTTCGACATGGGTGATGATCTCCTGTAGTGCCCGAAAACAGTAACGCAGGGGGATGGAGCACGCATCCTCAAAATCAGGGAGCAATAAAATGTAGAGGAAAATGTATTAAATTAAGGAAAAAGTGTCAATGGCGATTATCGAAAACGTGTGCGAATATTGGACATCGGGTGTATTATCCTTTTTTCTGTTCCCTGGCGATTAGCAAGCTCACGGGAAGGTGCTGTTCTGAGTACGAAGATCAAACCGCAACGACCAGACGTGATCCCGCTGGGGGACTCCTCGAATCCTTCCGTGCTCCCCGCGGCGCTGATTGACGTTTTTAGCGGCGACCCCAACTTCATGACTTCGCTGGCGCGGGGGCTGGCGGTGATTCAAGCGTTTTCTCACGCCAAGTCCTTTCTGACCATTTCGCAGTTGAGCGTGACGACGGGGCTTTCGCGGGCCGCGGTGCGCCGCTGCCTGTACACGCTGACCAAGCTGGGGCTGGCGGTCAGCGAAGACGGGCGGCATTTTTCGCTGCGGCCGCGGATACTGACGCTGGGGCATTCGTATATTTCGTCGTTGCCGGTGGCCAAGCTGGCGCAGCCCATCCTGGACCGCTTGAGCCAGACGCTGCGCGAAAGCTGCTCGATTGCCATGCTGGACGGCAGCGACGTGATCCACGTGGCGCATTCGAATGTGACTCGCATCCTGGCGATTGACCTGTCCATGGGCAGCCGGTTGCCGGCGATTAACACGTCGCTGGGGCGGGTGATGCTGGCGAGCCTTTCTCCCGAAGATTTGGAAGCGCAACTGGCCCGCGCCGAACTGGTTCCGCACACGGCGCGCACGATCGTGAGCATGGCCGATTTGCGCCATGCGATTCAGTTTGTGCGCACCAACGGGTATGCGCTGGTGGACCAGGAGCTGGAGATCGGACTGCGCGCGCTGGCGGTGCCCATCCGCAATTCCTCGGGGAAGGTGATTGCCGCGCTGAACGTGGGGGCGCACGCGCAGCGGGTTTCCGTGCAGGATATGGTGGGAACGTTTCTGCCGCACTTGCAGAGCGCGGCGGAGGAGATTTCCGGCCTGCTGAAATAGCGGGCGGCGCGGGGCGGGACTAATTTCCGCTGTGGCGCACGCGGTGCTTCTTTCCCCAGGCGGACATCAATTCCAGGATGGGGCGCAGGCTCTGGCCGTGGCGGGTGAGCGAGTATTCGACGCGCGGAGGCACCTGGGCATAGACCTTGCGCAGGATGATGCCGTCCTTTTCCAGTTCGCGCAGGCGCTGCGTGAGCATTTTTTTGGTGGCCGCGGGAACCAGCCGCTGCAGTTCGCCGAAGCGCCGCGTGTGCGCCTGAAGATAATAGAGAATCAGCGGTTTCCATTTTCCGCCGATGATGTTGGTGGTGAGCTGAACCGGGCAATCGAACTCTTCCATGCGGGAACCTCCCTGGGGCTTTACCGGGGTACCTGGTTTCGAAAAGGTGCCTACTGGCATAAAAGAGACTTTAGACTAAAATGGCTTGCAGTGCCAGGGGATGCGGAGTGTGACCGCCCCGGCCCATCGGAGGACCTCCATGAGCAGCAAGAAGCCAGTCATCGTATACGGAGCGAACGGATTTTCCGGACGCCTGGTTGTCGAATTCCTGCGCGAGTATAACCTGCCCTTCATCGCCGCGGGGCGCAGCCGCGCGCGAATCGAGGACGTGATGAGCCGCGTCCCGGGCATCGAGACGGCCAACTACGAGGTGGCCGAAACCGGCGGCTCCGTCGAGGAACTCACCAAGCTGTTCACTGGGGCCAAGGTTGTCTGCAACACAGTGGGCCCGTTCCTCTACAACGGCCCGCGCGTCGTCGAAGCCTGCCTCAAGGCCGGCTGCCATTACATCGACATCGGCGGAGAGCAGGCCTGGCACCGCAACGCCGCGGAAAATTGGGGCGATAAATTCGCGCAGAAGGGGCTGCTGCTGGCCCCCGGCATGGCCTATATGTCCGCGGCCAGCGATATTGCCGTGCGCCTGTGCCTGGAGACGGAAGGAATCGACACCGTCGAGATTATTTCCATGTTCAAGGGCATGCCCACGTTTGGTTCGACGCAGACGATTTTCGCGGCGATTCCCACCGACGCTTATTATCTGGAGCAGAACGAGTACAAGCCGTGGGCCCGCGCCACCGCGCATGAAGCGATCGTGCCCGGCCAGGCGCTCACGCAACTGGTTCTTCCCTGGGGCGGCTTTCCGCACCCGGTCTGGTACAAGGACCATCCGCAAATCGCCAACGTGAAAACGCTCGGCGGATTGCTCGACCGCGGAATCATGGAAAAGGTTCTGGCCACGGAAAAACATTTCGAGGAAAATATCCGCCCGCTGCCCAAGGCGGAGCAGGAGAAGGTCCTGGCGGAAATGGCCAGTTCGGTGCAGGCGGGAACGCCGCCGCGGGAAAATTCGCGCGTGAACCGCACCATTGACGTGGTCTACGCGCGCGGCAGCATGACTTCGGTGCAGTGCACCATGGTGGGGAATTGCACCTACCGCCAGACCGGGCTGGTGCAGGCCTACGCGGCGCACGTGCTGGTGCACGGCTCCCCGCGCACGGTGGGCTATGCTTCGCCCTGCGCGGCTCTGGGCCATCGCGATCTGCTGCGCACGCTCGAGAACTTCGGGCTTTCCCGCGCCAAGGTAACCTCGTAAGAAAGTGCTGAACGGAAAATGAAGGAGCGGCGGCGGGAGTCGCGCACGCGATTCCCGCCGGGGAGGATTTTTCCGGATGCGGGCCATCGATTATTTTGACAAGGGCGCGGAAGCGTTTCCCGAGCGAATCGCGATACTGGTTTCCTCCGGCAGCTACACCTACCGCGAAATGCAGGCCGTCAGCCGGCGCATCTCCGCCGCGCTGCGCGCCGCCGGGCTGCGCAACGAAGAGCGCGTGGCCATTTATTCGCCCAATGACCCGCGGGTGCTGTTCTGCATGGTGGGGCTGTTGCGCGCGGGCTGCGTCTGGGTGCCCATCAATTTCCGCAACGCTCTCGACGCCAACGCCGAATACATGAAATACGCCGGAGTGTCCCTGCTCTTCTATCACAGCAGTTTTGCCGCGCAGGCGCGCGAGCTGCAGAGCCGCACGCCCACGCTCCGCCACATGATCTGCATTGATGCGCGCGACGGCGAAAATCCATCGCTGGAAACTTTCCTCGAGCAGGGAAGCGCGGCGCGCGAAGAGGACTGGGGCGGCGCCTGCGGCGATTCGGAAAAGCTCATGGGTTTAGTGCCCACCGGGGGCACGACCGGTCCCGCCAAGGGCGTCATGGTCACCAATCTGGCCTGGGGCTCCATGATCGAAATGGCCACGCACTACTGGCGCATTGACGACCGCGACCCCGTTTGCCTGAGCACCGCTCCGCTTTCCCATGCCGCCGGCACCGTCGCTTTTGCCTTGTTTCCGCTGGGTGCCACCAATGTGGTCATGCCCGGCTTCGACGCCGGGGAAGTGCTGCGCAATATCGAGCGCCACCGCGTCACCCATCTTTTTCTTCCGCCCACCGCGCTCTATTCTCTTTTGGCCCATCCGGAACTCGGCCGGCACGACTATTCCAGCCTGCGCCGGTTTCTCCTGGCGGCCGCTCCGGTCTCCCCGGACAAGCTCAAGCGCGCCGTGGAAGTTTTCGGCCCGTGCATGTGCCAATGCTACGGTCAGACGGAAGCGCCCATGCTGCTGACCTGGCTGGATACGAAAACTCTCGCGGCGGCCGCCGCGGGCGATCATCCGGAGCGGCTGAGCAGTTGCGGAAAAGCCACTTCAGCGGTGCGCCTGGCGGCCATGGACGACGATGGACAAATTCTCCCGGCGGGCCAGCGCGGGGAAATCGTGGCCCGTGGAACGCTGGTTACGCCGGGCTATTACCAGATGCCGGAAGCCACGGCGGAGATTCGCACGTTCGGCTGGCACCACACGGGGGATGTCGGCTACCGCGACGCCGACGGATTCTTCTACATCGTGGACCGCAAGAAGGACATGATCATCACCGGGGGCTTCAACGTGTACTGCGCGGAAGTGGAAGCCTGTGTCATGGAGCTTCCTCAGGTGCGCGACTGCGCTGTGGTGGGCGTGCCCGACCCCAAGTGGGGCGAAGCGGTGAAGGCTATTGTGGCGTTGCGCGAGGCCCAGCCGCTGAGCGAAGAAGCGCTGATTGCTCACTGCAAAGCGCGGCTGGGCGGGGTGAAAGCGCCCAAGTCGGCGGAGTTCTGGCCGGAAATTCCCCGGACCGGCGCGGGCAAGACCGACAAGAAAAAGATTCGCGAGCGCTACTGGGCGGGCAAAGAGCGCAGCGTGCATTAAACTTGCGTGGCGATTATCGGCCGGCGCGCGCGAGGGTGAATTGACAGACGCCTGAATTGGGTTTACAAATCGCTGTAGGCAATTTGAACGGCCGTTCGATGGCCGCGCGAAGAGCGCCAAAATTTGAGAGATTTTTGCGGACCCACGCGTGCGCTTGCGGCGCACATTCGTGGCGGGAGGAATCCATCGTTACCAGCGTTCGAGTTCCCAAAACCGGCGGAATTCCCACCACCAAGGTGATCGTCATCAAGTGGCTCAAGCAGGTGGGCGACGCCATCCAGTCCGGCGAGCCCATCGTCGAACTGCAGACCGACAAGGTGAACTATGAGCTGGACGCCCCCGCCGGGGGCGTGCTGCTTGCGATTGTCGCCAAGGAAGACTCGGAAGTTCCGGTGGGCGACCTGCTCGGCCATATCGGGCAGCCCGGCGACGTTATTCCGCAGTCCTGAACGCAGGAGGGAGCCAGTCATGGAAAAGCGGGAAGCACTTTCCCAAGAGCGCCTGATCTGGATGTACACGCAGATGGTGCGCATTCGCGAGTTCGAGGAGCGCATCAAGCGCACCTTCATCGAGCATCCCGGAGCGATTCGCGGGCACTCGCATCTGGCCGACGGCGCGGAAGCCTCCATTGTGGGTTCGCTGGCCACGCGCAACGAAACAGATTTGGCCATGCCCACCTACCGCTGCCACGGCTATCCCATCGTGCTGGGCTCACCGGCCAAGAAAATCATGGCCGAAATTTATGGCCGCAAGGACGGGCTGTGCCAGGGCTACGGCGGCTCGATGCACCTGGCCGATCCCGCCCATCACTTTCCGGGAACTTCGGGCATCATCGGCCAATCCATCGCCCATGCTACCGGAGCGGCGCTGACGGCGCAGGTGAAAAAGACGGGGCAGGTGGTCTACTGCTTTTTCGGCGATGGAGCGAGCAAGCAGGGCGCGTTCCATGAGTCGCTCAATATGGCTTCGGTGTGGAAGCTGCCCATCGTGTACATCCTCGAAAACAACGGCTATCAGGTCTATACGCACGTCAGCTTGGAAGACGCCAACGAAGCCGCCGGCGACCCGCTCTCGCAGAAGGCCCAGGCCTACAGCATTCCCGGCGTGACCGTGGACGGAACGGACGTGCTGAAGGTGTTTGAAGCAGTGGGCACGGCCGTGGAACGCGCGCGCGCCGGACGCGGGCCCAGCCTGATCGAATCCAAGTTCTACCGTTTCAGCGCGCACGGCAACGCTATCACCGTGCCTCCCGTGCCCACGCAGTTCCCCCGAGCACGAAGCGATTGAAACCTACGGGCGGAAAGCGGAATACGCGGCGGCGCGCGCGCGCGATCCCATTCTGCAGTTCCGCGCCAAGCTAACTGGCAACGCTACGCTGAGCGACGAAGCGGCCAAGAAAATCGAAGAAGGCGTTCGCGCGGAGATGGAAGAGGTGGTGCAGTTCGCGCTGAAAAGCCCCTTCCCGGCGCCCGAAGACGCACTCAAGTACGTGTACGCCTAGAGAGGGAGAAACCGATGCCGCGCGAAATGATGTACGCCGAAGCGATGGCCACCGCCCTGGTGGAAGAGATGAAGCGCGATTCCGACGTGATTTTCTACGGCCAGAATTTGGGCATGACCGAGCGCGATCCCATGGTCCGCCAGTTTGGCAAGGACCGCGTGCGCATCACCCCCATTTCGGAAACCGCGGAGATGGGCATCGCCGTGGGCGCGGCCATGACCGGCCTGCGCCCCGTCGTCGAACTGTGGATGAGCGAATTCATGCTGGTGGCCATGGGCCAGGTGCTCAACGAGGCGCCGCGCATCCGCTACATGACCGGCGGGCAGGTCAAGGTGCCCCTGGTCTTCAAGGCGGGATACGGATTCGCCGCGGGCTGGGCCGGGCAGCATTCCAACTGCATCTATCACACCATGATGGGCATTCCCGGTCTGAAAGTGGTTCTTCCCTCCACGCCCGCCGACGCCAAGGGACTGATGGCTGCGGCCATCCGCGACGACAATCCGGTCGTGTACCTGCACCACTACATGCTGACGATCGACAAAGGCCCGGTGCCCGACGGCGAGTTCGTCATCCCCTTCGGCGTGGCCGATATCAAGCGCACCGGTTCGGACGTCACGCTCGTGGCCACTGGATGGATGGTCAAGCATTCCCTGGCCGCCGCCGAAGCGCTGGCCAAGGAGGGCATCAGCGTAGAGGTGATTGACCCGCGCACGATCGCTCCTCTCGATGTGCAGACCATTCTCACTTCGCTCAAAAAGACCGGACGGCTGGTGCTGGTGGATCAGGCCCCGCGCCATGCTTCCGTTTCGGCGATCATCGCCGCCGAAGTGGCCGAACACGGATTTGATCTGCTGAAGGCGCCGGTCAGGATGGTGACCGCGCTGGATACCTCCATCCCCTACAGCGAGCCGATGGAGACGTTCGTGCTCCCGGACGAAGCCAAGATCGTCAAGGCGGTCAAGGCCGTCCTGGGCAAATAGCCGCAGACGGCCCACCCGCTGCGTCGTCAGCGCGACTGTTTGTTCAATCGCAATCCTGGAATTTCTGTAGCCGCCCTCTTCAGAGGGCGGGCCTTTTCAATCCGATGGCGCAGGCGTGCCGCTGCTCGTGAGAAATGCCTGCTAATTCTTCTGTTTGCTCTCCTCCACGCTCTGGTTCGCCCGATAGATCACGTACTCGCGGATGAGCGTGGCATCTTCCTTCGAGAGTTCCTTGCCGAAGGCGATCATCCCTGCCTGTTTCAGGATTCCGTCGAGAACCACGCTGTAGAAGGTGTCATCCGTCAGCGTCCCCGAATAGCGCAGGTCCGGCAGGACTCCGCCCCCCACCGCGACGTCTCCATGGCAGGCCGAGCAGTAGCGTTGGAACAGTTTTTCGCCCTTGTGAATCTCCTCCGCGCTGGCCGTCGAGGGCGGGGGATTCAGCACCGGCTCGACCACCTTGCGCGGCGGAAGCGTGGCCTTGCCGTTCAGCTTGAACACCAGCATGCGGCTCACGTTGTGCATCAGCCCGGACTTGTGCGACACCTCGCCGGTGATCAGCGGAAGCATCAGCCCGCGCTTGTGCGACACCTCGCCGGTGTTCGGCGGAAAGGCTCCGCCCAAACCCGCCAGCACCGCTACGTACTGCTCGCCCTTCACCGTATAGCTGATGGGCGCGGCGATGATTCCGGTCTGCGCCGGCGCCGACCAGAGCTTCTCGCCGCTATTCGCGCGGTAGGCTTCAAAATTTCCCGACGCCGTTCCTTCAAAGACCAGGTTTCCCGCCGTGGACAGGATTCCTCCGTTCCACGGTCCGGGCCGTTCCACGTCCCACACTTTCTTCTGCTGCACCGGGTCCCAGGCCACCAGCCGCCCCTTGATCCCCTCCAGAATCGCTTTCTTGATTTTGGGATCCTGCGGCATGCCCGCGGCTACGCCGTCCGTGGCGGTGTTGAATGCCAGCTTCTTGGGCGTGAACTCCGGGTCGGACTTGTACAGAAAACCCGATTCGTGTACGGGAATGTAGACGAGGCCGGTGAGCGGGCTATAGGACATGGACTGCCAGTTGTGCCCGCCCAGCGGGCCCGGCTGCGTGGGCTCGGGGCTGGTGCCGGGGTAGCGCCCCACGGGCGTTTCTATTGGCCGCCCCGTCTTCAGGTCCACTCCCGTGGCCCAGGTGGTCTTCGTGTACGCCGTGGCCGAAATCAGCTCGCCGCTTTTGGCGTCCAGCACGTAGAAGAACCCGTTCTTCGGCGCATGCAGCAGAACGCGCCTCGTCCGCCCATCCAGCTTGAGGTCGGCAATGATAATGGGCTGGCAGGCGGTGAAGTCCCAGCTCTCTCCCGGCGTTTCCTGGTAGTGCCAGACGTATTCGCCGGTATCCGGATTCAGGGCCACGATGGAGCTGAGGTAGAGATTGTCGCCGCCCTGCGGGCTGCGCACCCGGCGGTCCCACGGCGAGCCGTTCCCGGTGCCGATATACACCAGATCGAGGTCCGGGTCGTACACAATCGCGTCCCATGCCGTTCCGCCTGCCCCGTACTTCCACCATTCGCCCGTCCAGGTTTTAGCGGCCTTTTCCATTGCCGGGCTCTCGAAGGGCTTCGAGGGATCACCCGGCACGGTGTAGAAACGCCACGCCATCTTGCCCGTCGCGGCATCGTAAGCCGAGACATACCCGCGCACGCCCATTTCCGCTCCGCCGTTGCCGATCAGCACCTTGCCCTTGACCACGCGCGGCGCTCCGGTGATCGTATAGCGCCAGTTGCGATCAATCGTCAGCGTTTCCCAGAGCAGCTTGCCCGTGGCCGCATCCAGCGCCACCAGCCGCCCGTCCAGCGTGCCCACGAAAACTTTTCCTTCCCAGACGGCCACGCCGCGGTTGACCACGTCGCAGCAGGCGTTGATGGCCCATTCCCCCGGCACTTTGGGGTCATACTCCCAGCGTAGTTTTCCGCTGGCCGCATCCAGGGCCACCACCTTGCTCCACGCCGTCGAAAAATACATCGTTCCATCCACCACCAGCGGCGTGGCCTCCTGCCCGCGATGCGTGTCCAGGTCGTAGGACCACGCCAGCCCCAGTTCCCCGATGTTTTTCTCATTGATCTGCTTCAGCGGGCTGAAGCGCTGCTCGCTGTAGGTGCGCCCCTGGCTCATCCAGTTTCCCGGCTCCTGGTCGGCCTGGGCGATGCGCTTTCCATTCACCGCGGCGGCTTTGACCGCGCTCGCGCGCTTTTTCGCGCCGGCGCTCTTCGCGCCCTGCGCGAAAGCGGAACTCGGTGCGTAAAGCCCTGCCACTGCCATTGCCAGTCCCACCGCGATGACGGAAATTGTCCTTCGATCCATGTGGATTCTCCTGACCCGTGGGCGTGCCAGTCACAGGCGTGTAACAGTTGATTATCCCCAGGAGATTGAGATGTCAAGCAAGGGAAAAGGCGAAACAACGATAATCGCACGAATGCTCGATTATTGCCTTGACAACCAATTCCGCCCGTTGTAAATCATCCCTCACGTTGCGATGGGTCTGTCGAGGCCCATGGGATTTTTTATCTTAGGTAAGCAGTGATTTGGGAATAGGCGCTTAACGGCTGCCTAACACATAAAGGGGTGCTGGAATGAAACTACGGGGAATGCTCTTAGTCGTTTTCGCGATAGTCTTCTTGGTAGCTGGCATGCCTGCCGCTTACGCGCAGGGCAGCAGCGGCGCGCAGTTGAACGGCACAATCCGTGACGCCAGCGGTGGTTCCGTGGCCAAGGCCACGGTCACCCTGCGCGACGTGGATACTGGCCGCACCTATTCGGCCGTTTCCACGGATACGGGCTATTACGTTCTGCCCAATCTGTCGCCGGCTCATTACGAGTTGGTCGTGGATGCCACCGGTTTCGCCAAGTCCACGCACACCGGAATCGTCTTGAGCGTCGGTCAGGTGGCCACCATTGACATCGATCTCAAGGTCGCCGCGGTCGGCGAAAAAGTCGAAGTCAGCACCGAGACCCCGCCCGTCGAGCCCACGCGTACGGAAGTCAGCCAGGTGATTGACTCGAAGCAGATCGGCTCGCTGCCCATCAGCGGCCGCCTCTTCACCGACTTCGCCCTGCTCACCCCCGGCGTCACCACCGGCCGCACCTCGCTGCAGTCCACCATCACCGAGACGGAAGTTACGCGCATCTCGTTTGGCGGCATGCGCGACCTGAGCAACCTGGTTACCGTGGACGGAGCGGACACCATCAACTCCGCCACCGGTTCGCAGCGCGCCACTCCTTCGCAGGAGGCGGTCAGCGAATTCCGCGTGGTCAACAACGGCTTCTCGGCGGAACAGGGCCGGGCCATGGGCGGCATCGTCAACATCATCACCAAGTCCGGGACCAACGACCGGCACGGCTCACTCTACGATTACCTGGAAAACAGCGCCATGAACGCGCGCCCCATGCTTCTGCCTGACCCGCTGCCGAAGACGTTCCGGCAGAACCAGTTTGGCGGCACCTTGGGCGGCGCCATCAAGCAGGATAAGACGTTCTTCTTTATGAACTACGAAGGACAGCGCCGCGCGGAAGCGCCGGTGCAGTCCCCGGTGCTGATGGCCAATCTGGCGTTGATCAATACGGCGAAGGCAATGCTGTATGGCGGCGCGCCGGGTCAATTCGACGAGCTCACCGGCAACCTGAAGACCCAGGATACCGACAAGGGCTTCATCAAGCTGGACCACGAAATCAACAAGAACAACCGTCTGGCCCTGCGCTACAGCATCGAGGATGGCCGCAGCCTGAACGTGCTCATGGGCGACACGCTGGACGGAGGAGGCATTGCCGCTCCCAGCAGCGCGCACGATAACTTCCTGCGCGATCAGTCCCTGGTGGGCACGCTCAATACGCAATTTTCTCCCAATCTGATGAATTCGGTGCTCGTTCAGTATGGCCGGCGCCACTCCACTTTCCCCGGCGTCACGGGCCAGCCCGGTCTGGATATCCCCAACTCGCTGCTGATGGGGCATAACTTCGGCGTATTCGACGCCACCTACGAGAGCCGCATCCAGCTTTCGGACAACGTTTCGTGGGTTAAGGGAGCGCACGTAGCCAAGTTTGGCGCCGACTATAACCGTGTCGACGACCACATCATCTGGCCGGGTTTCTCTCCGATGCGCATCGTTCTGCCCAGCGTTGACTGCCTGGTGGACTTCGCCAATTTCATCAATATCCAAAGGGGATCTCCGATGCCCGCTTTGGGATATACGGCCAACCCGGGTGACACCTGTCCGCTTCCTGGGTTCATGAACGGCACCCCGATCGTCTTCTGGCCCTCTCCGCTGGGTTCGGCGGACACCTCGGTGGTGGATGGCACCGCAGCCACGGCTCCGGCATTTTCCCTGCCTTTGAATTGGGATAAGGCCTATCAGGACAGCCAAACTCCGAATTATTTCTCGGACATGAAGCACGGCTACCTGGGCTTCTACGCGCAGGACCAGTGGCGCGTCAGCTCCAAATTCACAGTGAATTACGGGGTGCGCTGGGATTTCGAGCCGGGCATCAGCGATACCGTCAATCACTACTACAAGGCGTTCCAGCCGCGCGTCGGCTTCGCCTATTCGCCGGACAAGCACACCGTTGTGCGCGCCGGCTTCGGTCTCTTCAGCGACCGGTATAACACGTCGTTCTTCTTCGTCACCCGGCCGCAGCGCCCCACGACGTTCGTCTGCGTGGTGCCCACTGCGAACTGTTCCGGAACCAACTATGACCTGCCGGGCATCCGCCAGGGCGGGCCGAACGCCACCTACGCGCTCAACCAGCAGCCCTTCGTTCCGAGCCTCGGCTGGATACCGGCGAACACGGCCGCGAATCTTCTCATCAATGGCCTCTATACTCCCGTTCAACTAGTCACCGACGTCACCAAACCGGAATTCTCCACCGTGGGTGACGGCACGGTTGAAACCGCCAGCAAGATGCCCTACGCCGAGCAGGGCAGTTTTGAAATTGACCGCGAAATCGGACATGGCCTGGTGCTCAACATTGGCTATCTCTTCGTTTCCGCTCACCATCAGGTGCGCGCGGAAAACTTGAACGTCTGCCCGTCAAACTCCACCGGCGGTGTGACGCCTTCCATGACCACCGGCTGGTATGAGTGCGGTTCCAATGCGTTTGGCAACTACGCCGCTCCGCCGCCGGATTTCCCGGCCGGCAAGAGCTACTTCCAAAGCGTGCTCATCCCTGTCGGTCTGCTCTATTACACCGACAACAGCGGGAACAGCGTCTATCACGGTGTGACCTTTACCGCGAAGCAGCGGATTGGCCAGAATCTGAGCTGGAACGCCAACTACACCTACTCCAAGACCCTGGATGACGGCACGTTCACCACCTTCGTCAGCACCCCTCAGGATCTCTATAACCGGGCCGCCGAACGCGGAAACTCCAACCAGGACGTGCGTCACCGCTTCGTGGCCAACTTTACCGCCACCGGACCGAAGGAGACCTTCCTGCGCAATACGGAGTTGAGCGGCATCGTCACCCTGCAAGGCGCCCGCCCCTTCACCATGTTCGTGGGCTTTGACGCCAACAATGACACCAACCCGGTCACCGATCGCGTCGGTCTTTCCGCCCGCAACACCTACTGGGGCGACAAGTTCAAGACGGTTGACCTGCGCCTCACGCAGCACTTTAAGTTCCGTGAGAAGCAGAGGATCGATCTGGCCCTGGACGTCTTCGACGCCCTCAACCGGCCCAACGTGAACGAAGTCACCTCTGTTTACGGAACCTACGGCTTCTGCAACGGCCAGGTTCCCGTCAGCTATAAGGACGCTACCTCGATTGCCATACAGCAAATCACAGTTTTCAGCTGCCCGGTGGCCGGCCCCCCGGTCCCCAACCCGAGCTTTGGTTCGGCGCGCACCATGTTCAATCCGCGCCAGCTCCAGATCTCGCTCAAGTACTCCTTCTAACCCCGCGGGGACCGAGTGGCCGGCGAAATCTGCCGGCCACTCGTTTCTCCGGGCTTTTGTTCCACCCGTCGCGGACCGTCCGATTTGAGCAGTTGGTTGAGTGCGGTACAGTGACAAGCAGTAGAAGCCCCAGCCCCTCCGGAGCTGCGACGTACCATCACGATGAGAACCGAGCAATACCTGGACCCCGAAATAGAAACGATGAGCCCCGCCGCCCTGCGCCAGTTGCAGGTGCAGAAACTTTCCACTCAACTCGACTACCTTTTCGCCCGCTCGCTCTTCTACCAGGACAAATTCGCCGCCGCCGGCCTTCGCCGTGCCGATTTCCGCTCGCTCGACGACTTGGCCCGCTTTCCTTTCACTTCCAAGGAAGAGTTGCGCGAAAGCCAATTGGCCAGCCCGCCTCTCGGCCGCCACATGGCCGCCGACATGGTGGACGTCGTCCGCCTGCATTCCTCGACCGGCACCACCGGACGGCCCAGTTTCGTCGGCGTCACCCGCAAGGACGCGCAGTGCTGGACCAACATGACCGCGCGCTCCTTCTATACCCAGGGCATTCGCCCCTCGGATATCGTTATTCACGCCGCAGGGCTTACCATGTTCGTCGGCGGCCTGCCTTCGAAGGACGCCATGGAGCTCATTGGCGCAACCTTCGTGCCCCTGGGCACCGGCGCGTCCGAAAAGGTGGTCCTCTACGCCCGCTCGTTGGGCGCCAACGTCATCCACTGCACGCCTTCTTACGCCATCTATCTCGCCGAATACATCCGCCGGGAAGCCAAGATGAACCCGCGCGATTTCGGCATTAAGAAACTGGTCTGCGGAGCGGAACCCGGCGCCGGCATCCCCTCAATTCGCGCCAAGCTCACCGAAGAGTGGGGCGCGCGCGTCACCGAGGGACTCGGCAATGCCGACATGGGTCCGATCATCTTCGGCGAATGCCCGGAGCAGACCGGGATGCACTACTGCGGCCAGGAGTACGTTTATACGGAAATCATTGACCCCGAGACCGGCGCGGTTCTTCCCATCGAGTCGGGCGTTTCCGGCGAACTGGTCTACACTTCTCTCGAACGCGAATGCGTCCCGCTGCTGCGCTTCCGCACTCGCGACCGCGTCTCCATCCTGGCCACCTCCTGCAACTGCGGCCGCACCAGCTACAAGATGCGCTGCGTCGGCCGCACCGATGACATGCTCATCGTCCTGGGCGTCAACGTCTTCCCCTCCGCCGTCCGCGATATCGTTTCTAGCTTCTATCCGCAGGTGACCGGCGAGATACAGATTCTGCTCGATCAGCCCGGTCCCGGGGTGAAGCCGCCCCTCAAAGTTGTCGCCGAATGCGCCAATGGCTCGGCCGACCAGCCCGTCCTGAAAAAACAACTGGAAGATAAGATTAAAGGCATGCTGACCGTGCCCGCCTCCGTGCAGCTGGTTCCCGCAGGCACGCTGCCGAGATTCGAGATGAAGGGGCAGTTGATCAAGAAGCTATATGAAGGATAGGAGGAACGTCCGATATTCGCACGGTTGCACGATTATCGGCCTTGACGCCCTCTCCTTTTGACGCTAGATTCCTTAAATTCCTACCCGGAGCCATTTACATCCGGGAGCTTTGGTCTTCGATTCGCATGTTTTTGGAAATAAACGCCGAACATCTGTCTGGCAAAAAGCGGTAAAAACCATGCCTGTTCTTAATGCCAAGCCCGCCCCGGTGGAAATCGACCTGAAAAAGGCCGCCGTGGTCATCGTGGACATGCAGAACGCCTTCGCCACCAAGGGCGGCATGCTGGATATCGCCGGCGTGGACATCTCCGGCGCCGCTCAGGTCATCAGCGCCATCCGCGGCATCGCCGAGGCCGCGCGGCGCGCCTCCATGCCCGTTGTGCATCTGCAGATGGGCTACAAGCCCGACCTGAGCAACAGCGGAGGTCCGGGTTCTCCCAATTTCCACAAAGAACTGGCCATGCACCTGATGAACTGCCGCCCCGAACTCAAGGGCAAGCTGCTCACCGAAGGCACCTGGGATTTTGAGATCGTGGACGAACTGAAGCCCCAGCCGCAAGACATCGTCATCATCAAGACGCGCTACAGCGGTTTTCAGGGCACCACGCTCGATTCCCAGTTGCGCATGCGCGGCATCCAGTACCTCTTCATGACCGGCATCGCCACCAACGTCTGCGTGGAATCCACGCTGCGCCACGGCTATTTCCTGGACTACTGGCCCGTGCTCATCACCGACGCCGCCATGCAGGCCGGGCCGCCCGCGCTGCAGGAAGCCACCGTGTTCAATGTGGAAAGTTTCTTTGGGTGGACGGTTTCTTCGCAAGAGTTTTTGAAAGCGGTAAGATAGGTTTTCTCCCGAGGCTCCTGTGCTGACTGTTGATATCGATATCGGCGGTACACTGACGGACGGCATCTTCACCGATGGCGGGAAAATTGTCTGCGCCAAGGTGGATACCACTCCCCACGACCTGACCATCTGCCTGTTCGACTGCCTCACGCAGGGTGCCGTGCAACTGGGCTATTCCGACGTGGACCTCTTCCTCGAAAAAGTGGACCTGATCCGCTGGTCCACCACCATCACCTCGAACGTCCTGGCCGAGCTTCGCGGGCCGCGCATCGGCCTGCTCATCTCTCCCGGCCACGAAAAGAATATCTACAGCAAGGACGCCCGGAGCGTGGTCATGGGCCGCATCCTTTCCGAGCGCGACGTCATTGGCATTGACCCCGCCGCGTCCGACGCCGAAGTCATGAACGCGGTGCGCTCGCTGCTCGAGACCGGCGTCCGCCGCATCTGCGTCTCCTTCGAGGGCGCTCACCGCAATCCCGAACTGGAAATCCGCATCAAGAAAATCGTCGGCCAGCAATATCCCGACCATTTTCTCGGCTCCGTTCCGGTTCTCGCCGGCAGCGATAGCTCCAAAAGTTACGACGACATGACCCGCACCGACTGCGCGCTCATCAACGCCTATACCCACGGCGCTCTCGCCGCCACGCTCTTCAAGGCCGAAGACGATCTCCGCGACGCGCACAAATACGACGGCACCTTCCTCGTCAGCCATATCAACGGCGGCGTTTCCGGCATCGCCAAGACCAAGGCCATTGACACCATCGAATCCGGCCCCATCCTGGGCATTCACGGCAGCGCGCATCTGGCCGCCCTCTATGGTGTGAAGGACGTCGTCGCGCTCGACGTCGGCGGCACCACCGCCAAGGTCAGCGTCCTGCGCAATTCCGCCCCGGTGCAGATCAAGCCGTCCGATTTCTTCGGCATTCCCGTGGAAATTTCTCTGCCCTATCTGCGCTCGATTGCTCTCGGCGGCGGCAGCATCGTCCGCCCCGCGGCAGGGAAGGGAAAAGGGAAGGATTCCCCGGTCACGCTCGGTCCCGAGAGCATGGGCTCCTATCCCGGCCCGGCCTGCTATACGCTCGGCGGAGAAGAACCGACGCTCACCGACGCCTTCGTCACCGCCGGGCTGATCAATCCCGATTATTTCCTCGGCGGCGCAAAATCCATCAGCAAAGATGCGGCCCGCCAGGCCATCGAGCAGCGCGTTGCCACGCCGCTCAAGAAAACTCCCGAGGAAGTTTCCTGCGCCATCATCGAACGCGCCTATGAAATGGTTGCCGAAATGATCGCCGCGGCCGGCAAGGAACTGCACCAGGATTTCGCCAAGCACGCGCTGTTCGCTTACGGCGGCAACGGCGGCCTCATCGCCTGCGGCGTCGCCGAAAAAGCCGGCCTGCGCGAAGTGTATTTTTTCAACCTCGGCCCGGTCTTCAGCGCCTTCGGTTCGTCCGTTTCGGACATCTCCCATCTCTACGAGCGCGCCCTGCACGTCACCGCCCTCGACGAAGCCGGCGTCCAGCGCGTCTTCGACGCTTTCCATGACTGCAAGGCCGAAGGCACGCGCGACCTTCTCGGCGAAGGCATCAAACCTCAAGGCATCGAATATTCGGTGGAGCTGGAAATTTCCCGCGCGGGAAAACCTTTCGAAACCCTCGCCTGCTCGCCGCTGGCCTTCACCAACGCCGCCGCGCTCAAAACTTCCCTGGAGGATTCCGTCGGTGGCGCGAAGAAAACCTTTGCCATCGGCCTGATCCGCGTGCGCATCAAGAAGCCCATGCCCAAGCCGGCCCTTGCGAAAAAACAGGACAGGGGCGCCAGCGCATCCGCCGCCCTCAAGGGCCAGCGCGCCGTCGCCTGGGGCAGCAAGAAGGGCGAAGCCCAGCTCTACACCTGGGAAAAGCTGGAGCCCGGCAACAAGGTGGAAGGCTGCGCCATTTTGGAAGGCGCCAACAGCACATTTTTCGTTCCCGAAGGCTGGACGCTGGTCATGGACCAGCACGGCAACGCGAAACTGACCCGAAGTTAGCAAACGCGCGGACAGCGTGTCTCGCGCTTTGCGCACGAGGAGAACCATGGCGGCAGAACAGCAAAACCGAATCCGGGTCACCGAGTATCTCGACCTGGACATCGAAAAGGAAAAATGGCACTGCAACCGCTGCGGCAAGGAACTCGGCGCCGCCCGCGAGAACTATAAGCGGTGCCTCCTGATTCACGACCGCGACCCCCGCGAGATTCATCCCCCGCTGGTCTCCGGCGAATATAACTTTTCCCCCGACCCGCTGTGGGTGCGCATCGTCGAGTTTTATTGCCCCGGCTGCGGCGTGCAGATGGAGACCGAATATCTGCCCCCCGGACATCCCCTCACCTGGGACATCGAAATTGATCTGGACAGCCTGAAAAAGCGGCTGCAGAGCGGGGAATACAAAATTCGCAAGCAGCGTCTCGAGGTCTCTGAATGAATTCCATCGACATCGATGTGGGCGGAACGTTTACCGATCTCGTTCTCAACTACCGCGGGAAAAGCCTGATCAAAAAAGTTCCCACGACGCCCTACGACCTCTCCGTCTGCTTCACCAAAGTGATCGAAGAGGGCGCCGCCGCCGTGGGCCTGAAGATGGAGGAGTTGCTTCCCGCCATCGACATGATCCGCTATTCCACCACCATCGCCCTCAACCGCCTCATCGAGAAAAAGGGGCCGCGGCTCGGACTGATCACCACCGAAGGCCATGAAGACGTTGTGCTCATCGGACGCGGCGCGCAATGGATTGACGGCACGCGCGTCACCGAACGCCGCAACCTCTCCATCCAGAAAAAACCGGACCCGCTCATTCCCCGCGACCGCATTGTGGGCGTGAAGGAACGCGTGGATTCGCGCGGACTGATCCTTCGCCCGCTCGATGAGGAGGACGTGCGCGCCAAGGTGCGCTCGCTCATCGCCAAGGGCGTGCGCGGCTTCGTCGTTTCGCTGCTGTGGGGCTTCCTGAATCCCATTCACGAAAAACGCATCAAGGAGATCATTCGCGACGAGTACAAGGAGTTCCACATCGGCTTCCTTCCCGTCGTTCTCGGCGGGCAGGTCGTCGGCAAGCTCGGCGAATACGAACGCACCCTGGCCGCCATTCTCGACGCCTATCTCCAGCGCTCCATGCAGATCGAGCTTTCCGCCATGTGGGACAAGCTGCGCGACCGCGGCTATACCAAGCCCCTGCTAATGATCCAGAGCTCCGGCGGCATCGCCGAAGTCTTCCGCACCGCCGCCAGCCGCACCTTCAACAGCGGCCCCGTCTCCGGCCTCATGGGCGCGCACCACGTCGCCAAAATCCTCGGCCACAAGAACGTGGTCATGAGCGACATGGGCGGCACCAGCTTCGACGTCGGTCTGGTTGTCGAGGACAGCGTGCGCAGCTACGATTTCCGCCCCATCATCGACCGCTGGATGGTCGGCATCACCATGATCAAGACGCTCTCCATCGGCGCCGGCGGCGGCTCCATCGGCTGGCTCAATAAACTTCTCCAGAATCAGGTTCAGGTCGGCCCCAAGAGCGCCGGCTCGATGCCCGGCCCCGCCTGCTTCAATCAGGGCGGCACGGAACCCACTGTCACCGATGCCGACGTTGTCCTCGGCTACCTCAATCCCGATTTTTATTACGGCGGCAAGCTTAAGCTCAACCGCGAACGCTCCGTCCAGGCCATCCGCGACAAAATCGCCAAGCCCCTGGGCATGGAGGTCGAACAGGCCGCGCTGATTATCCGCAAAATCGTCAACGGCAATATGGCCTCCGCCATCATGAAGGAAGTCCATCTGCGCGGTTACAGCCCCGAGGAGTTTATTCTCTTCGTCGGCGGCGGCGCCGGGGCCACCCACGTGGAAGGCTACATGGCCGATATTCCCAAAGCCGTCATCTTCAATTTTTCTCCCGTCTTCTGCGCCTTCGGCTCTTCGACCATGGACATCATGCACGTCTATGAAAACTCGAAGAAAATTACTTTGCTCGAACCGGGCACTCAGAAACTCACCGACGATTTTTCTTCCTTCAACCGCTCCGTCGAAATGCTCATCGAGCAGGCCCGCCGCGACCTCGTCGCCGACGGCCTCAGTCCCGACGCCGCCGGCTTCGTTCTCGAACTGGACATGCTCTATGGCGGGCAGTTCCACGTAAAGCGCACGCTCTCCCCGCGCCTCGCCCTGAAGTCCGCCGAAGACGTTCGCGCCATTTGCGCCGCGTTCGAAAAAGAGTTCAGCGAGGCCTTCAGCCCGTACGTGGTCAATCCCGAAGGCGGCGTGTTCATCGAGAGCTTTATTCTCAAAGCCATCGTCCCGACCAAGAAAATCGAAATGCCGATTATGCCGCTCGAAGGGCCGGATGCCTCCGCGGCGCGCAAGGGCGAACGCCCCGTCTATTGGGCCGAAACCAAGGCCTACGTTCCCACTCCGCTCTTTGCCTACGAATCGCTGCGCCCCGGCAACCTCATCGAAGGCCCGGCCATCGTCGAAGGCGAATACACCACTCTGGTCGTGCCTCCGTCCATGAAATTTTCCGTGGACCAGCGCGGCCTGGGAATTCTGGAGAAGAAGTAAGCGTCAGACTGCACGCTGCAAGGCGAGGAGAAACATGCCCATACCCACACTGGCGGAAAAACTGGCTTGGCTCAAGCCGTCCCCGCCCACGCCCCATGAAATCGAATGCGCCGCCAAGCTCGCTCAGGGCGACTACGAAATCGGCGCGCAGATCACCAACGACATCCTCGACGAGGCCATGGAAATCTTCGTGCGCTCCTCGCGCAGCTATTTCGGGGTTTCCGGCGACTCCATGGTGGCCATCTTCACCGCCAACGGCGACCTCATCAACGCCTCTTGCGGCACCTATCTCCACGCCATCATTCAGCCCATCGTCATCAAATTCATCCAGAAGTATTACGCCGAAAATCCCGGCATCCACGACGGCGACATCTGGTACACCAATGATGCCCTCTATGGCGGCATCCACAATCCCGACCAGGTCGCCCTCATCCCCGTTTTCCACGAAGGCAGGCTCATCGCCTGGGCCACCGCCGCTCTGCACACCACCGAAACCGGCGCGGTCGAACCCGGCGGCATGCCCGTCAGCGCCAAATCCCGATTCGAGGAAGGGCTCAACATGCCCCCCATCAAAATCGGCGAAAATTTCAAAATCCGCAACGACTTTTTGGAAATGTATTCCGTCTACGGCCTGCGCGCCCCGGCCATGTTCATCTCCGACCTGCGCGCCCGCTGCACCACCGCCGACCGCGTTCGCGTGCGCATCCTCGAACTGGTCAAGAAGCGCGGCGAGGATTTCGTCATCGGCCTCATGCGCAAGATGCTGGACACCGCCGAAGCCGGCGCCCGCGAAAAGGTCAAGCACCTTCCCGACGGAAAATTTCGCTCCGTTGTTTTCAACGACGCCATCGGCTGGACCCCGGCGCTCGTCCGCGCTTGCTTCCTTACGCTCACCAAGAAAGACGGCCGCCTGGTCTTCAATTTCGAGGGCACCTCTCCCGAGAATCCCTCCTCCTACAACGTGCACACCCAGGCCGTCGTTGGGCATATCGCCAATTTCATGTACGAGTATTTTTTCCACGACCTGCCCATCTGCAGCTCCACCTTCGCTCCCATCGATTTCGAATTTCCCGAAGGCATCATCCTCAACCCCGATAAGCTTGCCGCCACCAGTTGCTGCGTCTATATCGGCATGCAGGCCCGCTGCGCCACGCACAACGCTTTCGCCAAAATGACCTTCTCGAGCGCCAGCCTCTGGCAGCAGGTGGCCGCTTCTCCCGGCAGCCAGCACACCGCGCAGATCTGCGCCGGCGTTTCCCAGTGGAAGCTGGCCATCTCCGACGTGCTTTCCTTCTCCCTCAACACCCAGGGGCAGGGAGGCCGCGCCGCCACCGACGGCATGGACTCCTACGGCTTCGCCTGGTGCGCCTTCGGCCGCGCTCCCGATTCCGAGCAGGTCGAAAGCGAACTCCCGCTCTCCGTCATGCTCTCGCAGCACTGGCGCGACTCCTGCGGCCACGGCATTCACCGCGGCGGCTCCGGCGCCGTCCAGCAATGGATGGTGCACAAAGTTCCCGACATCGTTTCCCTGTGCATGGGCAACGGCAGCAAGGTGCCTCTCGGCCAGCCCATGTTCGGCGGCTACGCCTCTTCGCCCATTCCCGGCATCAGCGTCAAAAAGACCGACCTCCTCAAGCAGATGAAGGAGGGCAATCCCGAACTCACCATGGACCACCGCGAGATCATGGAAAAAGCCACGGTGCATGGCGACTGGACTTACGAACTCATCGCCCGCACCCCCAAGGTCTATCAGGAAGGCGATCTGCTCTTTGGCTTCAGCGGCGGCGGCCCCGGTTACGGCGACCCCCTCGAACGCGACCCCGAGTTCGTGATGGAAGACCTGAAGAAGTGCCTCATCTCCGATTGGACCGCGACGGAAATCTATAAAATCGCCTACGACCACGAGCGCAGAAAAGTGGATATCGAAAAAACAAATCAGCAACGTGCGGCGGAACGGAAATCCCGCCTGGCTCGCGGCAAATCCTACGGCGAGTTCGAGAAGGAATGGAACAAGAAGTCTCCCCCCAAGGAAGCGCTGATCTATTACGGCACCTGGCCCGACGCCAAATCCACCGGACCCGTTTTCCGGCCATAACCCATGGCGGAGAATTCCACTCCCCGGCAGATGCTTAAGGGGCTGTTGCAAGGCACGGCCCCGCCGCGGCCTCTGTTCTTGCCGCTCGTTTTTTCTCCCGGCGCGCGCGTGGAAAGCCAGCCGCTTCCCGCGTTTCTCTCCAATCCCACGAAAATTTGCAGCGCGCAGCGCCAGTTGCGCGGCCCTCTGCGCACCGACGGCTTTTCTTGCTATTTCGATCCCACGCTCGAACTCGAAGCCCTCGGCGCCTCGCTCCAGTGGGGCGCGGAGAATCAGCCTCCTTCCATCTCCTGGCCCCACGGCGCCACGCCCGGCGAGCTTCCCGATGATCTGCGCTCCCCCGAAGAAGCCGTCAAGAGCGGGCGCGCCGCCGTCGCCGCTGACGTTCTCCGCCGCATGAATGCCATGACCCGCGACGATTCCATCCTCATGGCCGGCCTCTCCGGGCCCTTCACGCTCGCCGCGCGCCTCGCGCAACTCGACCGCGGCGACGCCTGGCGCACGCAGACTCCTCCCGATTCCGCTCTCGAACTCGCCGCCGCGCTTCTCACCCAGCTGGCCCGCTCCTTCGTCGAAGCCGGCGCCAATCTCATCTTTATCCACGAGCCGCTGCTTCCCGCTCTTTCCGAAGATCTCTGCGCCTCCTGGGCCTCCGCGCTCGAACCCGCCTTCAATGTCATCCGCTTCTACCAGGCTCTCCCGGTTCTGCAACTCTCCGACGCTGCCTCTTTCGCCGGCAACGCTTCCTTGATTTTCCAGCGCCAGTGGGACTGCCTGCTCTTCCCCCCGCTCCATGACTCCTCGGCGGAACTCTCGGGAAAAATTCCCGCTGGCGCCGCGCTGGCTCTCGGCTTGCCCCTCGCCGCCTTCGAAATGGACGATGCCGCGCTGGACTCCTTCCGCGCGTCCTTCCGCCGCACCGTTTCCGATCTCCGTCCGGCCATTCTCACTACCGCGGGCGATATTCCTCCCGCCACGGACATGAAGCGCATGCTGAAGGTGCTGGAAGCAATTCCGCGCGCCTATTGAGCGAAATTTGTGATTTCGCAGGTGTAGCAGTTTGCAGCAGTAAAGAAACCTGTCATTCTGAGTCCCGGTGCTTTTTACCGGGACGAAGAATCTCAACGGCATGTGTTGCAGCCAAGTACCGTTGAGGCAGGATGCCCGGGTTAAGCGAGTTTTTCTGTAATGTGGCAAGGGGAGAACGGAAAATGACAAAAGGAAGCGGCGGTCTCTTTCAATCCTTCGAGGACATCTGGCTGCTGGACGGCGTGCGCACGCCCTTCATCGATTACAACGGTCCGCTCGGGCTGGTATCGCCCATCGACCTCGGCATCAAGGCCGCCCGCGCCGTTTTCGAACGCACCGGCATCTCTCCCGCCGACGTCGGTTCGGTCATCGCCGGCAGCGTGGCCCAGGCCAGCTTCGACGCCTACGTTCTCCCGCGCCATATCGGCCTCTATTCCGGTGTTCCCGTGGACCGTCCCGCGCACCTCGTGCAGCGCGTCTGCGGCACGGGTATCGAAGCCATCAGCCAGGCCGCCGACGCCATCACCCTCAAAAAAATTGATCTGGGCCTCTGCGTCGGCGCCGAATCCATGAGCCGCAACCCCATCGCCGCCTTCACCCACCGCTCCGGCTTCCGCCTGGGCCAGGTCGAATTCAAGGATTTCCTCTGGGAAGCCCTGATGGACACCGCTCCGGGCCTAACCATGGGCGGCACCGCCGAAAAGGCCGCCATCAAATACAAAATTACCCGTGAAGACGCCGACCGCTTCGCCGAGCGCAGCTTCAACCGCGCTATCGCAGCCCAGAAATCCTCCTTCCTTGCCGGCGAAATCGTTCCCGTCGTCTCCGAACAGTTTGTCCTCGAAGGCTATCATCCCCGCGGCATTCGCATCCCCCGCGGAATCGATGCTCTCTCCGCCGATAGCCACATCCGCCCCTCGCCCTTCGAGGTTCTCGCCAAGATTCCTCCCGCTTTCGGCGGCGTGCAGACCGGCGGTAACAGCTCGGCCATCGTGGACGGCGCATCCGCCGCGCTCGTCGCTTCCGGCGCTTACGCCAAGTCCCGCTCCGCCAAGCCGCTGGCCCGCGTCGCTGCCGTCGCCGTCGTCGGCGTTCCCCCGGAAATCATGGCCATTGGCCCCGCTCCCGCCATTCGCAAAGTTCTCGATGGCGCCGGACTGGCCCTCGACAAAATCGACCGCTTCGAAATCAACGAAGCCTTCGCCGCGCAAGTCATGAGCGTCGAGCGCGAACTCCAGCTCGACCCCAATAAGCTCAACGTCAATGGCGGCGCCATCGCCATCGGCCATCCCCTGGCCGCCACGGGCATCCGCCTCGCCGTCACCGTCTCCCGCGAACTCCGCCGCGCGAATCTCCGTTACGGCATTGCCTCCGCCTGCATCGGCGGTGGACAGGGCATCGCCATGCTCCTGGAAAATCCGAGTTAAGGCAGGGAAGAGGACCGCATGCTGACCAGCCGCAAGGAAATCATGATCGAATGGGGCGATTGCGACCCCGAGGGCATCGTCTATTTCCCGCGCTATTTCGAATACTTCGATTCCTGCACCTTCCGCCTGTTCACTTCCGTCGGCCTCAGCAAGCCCGAAATGATGAAACGCTACGGCATCGCCGGCATTCCCATGGTCAGCATCAACGCCCAATTTCTCGTCCCCAGCGCCTATACCGAAACCGTCGTCGTGGAATCCTCCATCTCCGAATGGGGCACGAGCAGCTTCACAGTTCACCACCGCCTGCTCCGCGGCGACGTCCTCGCCGTAGAAGTTTTCGAAAAGCGCGTCTGGGTCGTCCGCCCCGAAGACGGTTCCCAGCGCCTCAAAGGCGCTCCCATCCCGCGAGAAGTGAAAGACAAGCTCTCCTGAACCGCTCTTGTCTTGCTTATGTAGGCGCCGGGCTTTAGCCCGGCATCTTTGTTTTTTTTGATTTTCCGGCAACCAACTCCATCGACAGGGCAGGGAACCGCACCATCCCCGCCCCACCACTCACCCATACTTCGGCGGATTCACCGACTGATCCATCCCCATGCACTTCGCCGTGCGGCTCACCAAATTCACGCTGATCAAT
This sequence comes from Terriglobia bacterium, assembly GCA_020072805.1. Taxonomy (GTDB): domain Bacteria; phylum Acidobacteriota; class Terriglobia; order Acidiferrales; family UBA7541; genus Acidiferrum. The sequence goes on along the minus strand of JAIQGC010000024.1, from coordinate 64,392 downwards.
CGCGGCCCCCGCGCCGCCAGCGCTTCCCGGATCGATCCCTCCAGCTCCTCCGGCCGGTCCACCTCTCGCGCTTCCATCCCGTACCCCTGCGCGATCTTCACCATGTCGATTCCCGGCAGGTCCATCCCGTGCACGTTCCGCCCCACCTGCGTGAAATCGCAAAAGCCCTTCAGCGCCGAATATTCCCCGTTGCGCAGCACGATGAAAATCACCGGCGCCTTGTACTGCACCGCGTTCCACAGCGCCTGCACCGAATACTGGATGGAACCGTCCCCCACCGGACAGATCACCCGCCGCTCCGGCAGCGCCAGTTGCAATCCCACCGCCGCCGGCAGCCCGAATCCCAGCACGCCGTTGCGCACCGAATAAAACGCTCCGGGCACTTCTCTGCGCAAATAGCGGTCCAGATCCCCCTTCGACGACGGGCACTCCTCCGCGATCACCGCATCGCGCGGCAACACGCGGTCCAGCACGCTGAATAGATACGCCGGCGTGATCGGATACTCCGCCGGCGGCGCCGCCGGCGCCTGCGCTTCGCTGCCCGCGCGCCGTTCCCGCTTCTTCGTGTTCATGCGGATGTGCCGCGCCGCCGCCGCGATATTTCCCACGATGCTGCTACCCGCCAGCGCCGCTACCGCATCCGCCTGCGAATTCGTGATCTGAAACAGCTTGGTCCCCGGCAGGATCGTCGGCCCCGGCACATATGCGTAATACAAAAACACCGGCGCTCCCAGCACCACCACCGTGTCGTACCCCGCCAGTTGCTCCGCCAGCGGCTTCTGCGCCGGCAAAAGCCCGCCGCGGAAGAGCCGGTGCGTCCGCGGAAACGTCCACCGCGTCGCAATCGGCTCCTGGTACACGTCCGCTTCCAGATGCTCCGCCAGTGCCAGCATCTCGTCCCAACCGCCGTCCTCTTCGATTTCCGCTCCCGCCACCAGCGCCAGCTTTTTGCTTCCGTCCACCGCCGTCGCCACCGCGTCCAGCGCCGCCGGGTCCGCCAGAACCGAATGCGCCACCGCGCGCACCTCCACCGGCTCGCACTCATGCGTCCAGTCGTCCATCGGGATCGAGATAAACACCGGCCCCATCGGCGGCTGCATCGCCAGGTAATATCCCCGCGCAATCACCGCCGGCACGTCCTCCGCCCGCACCGGCTCGCACGCCCACTTCACGTACGGCTTCACCACCTCCACCGCGCGGCTCACCAGGAACGGCTCCTTCAGGATCTGCCGCCGGTCCTGCTGCCCCGTGGTCACCACCAGCGGCGCGTGCGAATAGTGCGCGTCAATCAGCGCGGAAAGCCCGTTGCCCGCGCTGGCGATCGAATGCAGGTTCACGAACGCCGCGCGATTCCGCGCCATCGCGTATCCCAGCCCCATCCCCGCCGCGCATCGCTCATGCAGCCCCAGCACGTACTGGAAATCCGCGGGCATGTCCCGCAAAAACGGCAGCTCCGTGGACCCCGGATTGCCGAAGATCACCTTCATGTCCAGCTCGCGCAATAGTTGGTAAGTCACTTCCCGGACTGTCGCCACGCTTATGCTCCGCACCGAAGATTCCGCTGTTTTCCCTTGCCATACTACTCGATTCCGCCGCGCCGCGAAATGCCCGCAACGTCCGCTCCCCCACGCTGTTTCCCGCACGCTTCGGTAATCGCCCGCGCCAATCGTCTCCCAACCAGGAAAAAGAGGGGGTTGAGCCGAACGCGGTCGAGGGTGTACGCTCTCGATAGCTAGCTCGGTGGTTGCTATGCACTCTTCAGCCTTTCTATTTGCGATGCTCTTCGCAGGGGGCCTGATGGCGGCTGGTTCCGCGCAGGCCCAGGAAGAAATCGCCAATCCCGAGGCGATTGTGTCCGCAAAGAATGTCTGGTTCGAAGACAAGTCCGGCGCGGACGCGGTCGGCAGGATGGCGTTGGCTGAGTTGAAAAAGTGGGGACGGTTTCAAATCGTTCAAGACAAGAAAAGCGCTGATCTCGTCATCGTGCTTTCGGCCGACCCGCCGCGGGGAGGCAATCTCATCATCTCGGGCGGACAAACGGGAGCGATCGATTCTAAGGGGCGCATTGAGGAAGATCCCGTTCCCCGTTACGGCAACCAGACGCCCGTCCGCTATGCATTTTTATCCGTGGTGGATTCCCGAACCGGAAACAATCTTTGGAGCGCATCTCACCGCTGGGGTGGTTTGCTTACCGGATTTGACAGTGTGGGCGAGCAACTGATCAAGGAATTTGAAAAGCAAACGCAGGCGGCCGAACGGAGGGCCAGCCTGAAAGTAATCAAAAGCGTTGATCCTGTTTATCCGCAGGAAGCCGTGAACAAGCATATTGAAGGAACGGTGGTCGTAAGGATTGTGGTGGACAAGAACGGCAAGGTTGCGGATGCCAAGGCATTGAACGGGCCTCCCGAACTTTATCCGTCGGCTGTCAATGCCGCGCAGCAGTATCAATTCGAGCCGCCACAAAACGCTCCTGTAACAACACAACTGCGGATGGGCTACGGCCTTTCGCCGCAGCCATGTCCCCCCGGCGTAAAGCCGTACCAGTCCAATGTTTTCTATGCTCAGCGCCTTCCCATGAAAACGGAGCATGCGGGCCTGTTGAAAGTTGTGGGCGAAGTGTCCGCGCCCATGCCGCCTTATCCGGATGCGGCAAGAGAGGCCGGGATAGAGGGAGATTTGGAGCTGTTCATCACGGTCGCGCCTGATGGTGATGTGCTTGGAGCGCGGGTGACAAAGTCGGTGGACCCTCTGATCGATGAAGCGGCCATTGCCACGGTGCGAACTTGGAAATTCAAGGTGACGCGGGGGCAGCCGGCGGGATTCCCCATCAAGTTTCTCTATCGATTGACGTGCGGCGCCTTTACTCCCAAATGACCAGTGTAGCGGGGTGTCGTTGGTTGGGACATCTGAATCAGCAACTGCTCCGCGGCCCACATCTTCCCGCCCTTGAATCCACCTTCCGCACGATGATATTGTTTCTGTTCCTCTCGATGGCGGCCAGTCTCTTCAGCCTCGAACCGGGAATCTTGTTTTAACTTAATTGATGGAAATTTGATGAGCCACTTTCATTTCTTCGACCAGCGCCTCGAAACCCTCCCCCGCGAGCAGTTGCGCGCCCTGCAAACCGAACGCCTCGGCCGTCTTCTCCGGGAAATGTCCGCCAATCGCTTCTACGCCGCCAAATTCGCCGCCGCGGGCCTCCGCCGCGAAGAAATCCTTACCCTCGATGACCTGCAAAAAATTCCCTTTACCACCAAGAGCGATCTCGTCGCCGACCAGGCCGCCGCTCCGCCCTACGGCACTCTCCTCAGCTACCCGCTCTCCCGCTACACCCATCTCCACCAGACCTCCGGCACCACCGGCCGCCCGCTCCTCTGGCTGGACACCAAAGAAGACTGGGCCGATTCCTGGCTGCGCTGCTGGGGCTTCGTTTATCGCGGCGCCGGCGTCACCGAGAACGACATCATTTATTTCGCCTACTCCTTCGGTCCCTATGTCAGCCACTGGGCGGCCATCGAAGGCGCGCGCAACATGGGCGCTCTTACCATCGCCGGCGGCGGCCTCAGCTCCGAACAGCGCCTCCGCGCCATCCTCGACCGCCGCTGTACCGTCCTCCTTTGCACTCCCACCTACGCACTGCATCTCATCGAAGTTGCCCGCCGCGAATCCATTGACCTGCGCTCCTCCGCCATCCGCGTCACCATCCACGCCGGCGAACCCGGCGCGAGCGTTCCCAACGTCAAGCGCGCCATCGAGGACGGCTGGGGCGCGCACTGCTACGACCACGCCGGCGCCACGGAAGTTGGCGCGTGGGGCTTCGGCTGCGAAGCCCGCACCGGCGCCATGCACCTTAACGAAACCGATTTCTTTTTTGAAGTGATTGATCCCGCCACGCTTCGCCCCGCCGCCGAAGGCCAGCGCGGAGAACTTGTCATCACCACTCTTGCCCGCCCCGGCATGCCCGTCCTGCGCTATCGCACCGGCGACCTCGTCGAAATGGTTACCTCGCCCTGTGCCTGCGGACGCACCCTCGCCCGCATCCAGGGCGGCGTCATTGGCCGCGCCGACGATATGCTCATCGTCCGCGGCACCAATCTCTATCCCAGCGCCATCGACAATCTCGTCCGCAGCCTGCCCTTCATCCTCGAATACGAAGTCGAAATCCGCCGCGTCTCCGGCATGGACGACCTGCGCTTTCGGATCGAAGCCGCCGATCTCCCTTCTGGCGACCCCGCGCAGACTCTTGTCGAAGCCTTCCGCGCCCAGTTCAATATCCGCATCGGAGTAGAATGCGTCCCCGCCGGCGCGCTCCCCCGCTACGAGGCCAAAGCCCGCCGCTTCAAACGCATCCCCGACCCTCCGCTCTCCGAGCGTCTGTAGCCGCCCTCTTCAGAGGGCGGGCCTTTCCGCGCGGCCGGCGCAAACTTCACCTATCCTTGAAAAAATCTCCCCCTAAATCCTCCCCGCCTTCATCTCCCCTACAATATGCTCCGCCTGCCGCAGCGCCAGCGCCACGATCGTCAGCGTCGGATTCGCCGACCCCGGCGTCGTCAGCACGCTCCCGTCCGAAATATAAAGGTTCTTCACGTCGTGCGTCCGCCCCCACGCATTCGTCACTCCCTCTTCCGGCTTCTCGCTCATCCGCGCCGAGCAGGTATTGTGCGTCGCCGGCGGCAGCGGCCCCAGCACCACGCGCTTCGCTCCCACCGCCTCGAACACTTTCGTCATCTGTCCCTGCGCGTGCTTCCGCAGCGCCTGATCGTTGGCATGCTCGTCGACGTGCACGTTCGGCACGGGCAGCCCGTGCGCGTCCTTCACCTCGCGGTTCAGCGTCACGCGATTCTCCGCGCGCGGCATGTCCTCCCCGTTGATCAGCATCCCCGCCATGTTCCGGTAATTCTCCAGCATCCACGCAAAGTCCCGCCCCCATCCATACGGCAGCCCCACCAGCGGCAGCGTCGGCAGGTCCAGCGTCACCAGCTCCATCCGGTAGCCGCCCACGAACCCGCGCTTCGGCTCGTTGAACACTTCGTCCTCGATCACTCCCCCCAGCGTCACCCCGCGCCACGAATACACCGGCTTTTCGAAAAATCCCCACACGAACCCGTTAATCTGGTGACAGTAGTTCCTCCCCACCTGATCCGACGAATTCGCCAGCCCCTTCGGAAACTTCGCCGATTCCGATAGCAGCAGCAGCCTCGGCGTTTCGATTCCGTTTCCCGCCACGCACACGATCCGCGCCTTCTGCCTCTGCTCCTGGCCCTGCGCGTCGCGGTAGACCACCGCGTTCACCTTTCCGTCTTCTCCGTGCTCGATCCGCGAGGCCATGCACTCGCTGCGCAAATCCAGCTTTCCCGTGCGCTCCGCCCGCGGAATGTCCGTGTACAGCGTGCTCCATTTCGCGCCCATCTTGCACCCTTGCACGCAGAACCCCTGCTGGATGCAGAATCCCCGCCCGTCAAACGTCTTCGGATTGATCGCCAGGTGCCCCGTGTGCACCTTTCTGTATCCCAGCTTCTTCGCCCCCGCGTACATCACCTTAAAATTATTCGACGCCGGCATTCCTGGTATCCCGTTGCGCCGCGTGACTCCCATCTTCTTCTCCGCCATCTCGTAATATTTCAGCAGCTCCTCGTGGGAAACCGGCCAGTCAATCAGCGACGTTCCCGCGATGTTTCCGTAAACGCTCCGCGCCTTCATCTCCCACAGCTCCAGCCGCGGACACGCCGCGGTCCAGTGCACCGTCGTCCCGCCCACCGTCTTGCAGTGCCACGCCGGCATATTCGGCGAACTCTTGGCCACGTCCCAGCTTCCGCTCTGCGTCCGCCGGTCCAGCCACGTCAGTTGCCCGAAGGCCTCCCCCGGCACCTGCGAAAACGTCGCCGTGGACTGCCTTTTCCCGGCCTCCAGCACCACCACCGGAATCCCCTGCCGCGTCAGCTCGTACGCCAGCGTCCCTCCGCCGGCTCCCGATCCGATAATCACCACCGCGCTTGCGTCGTTCTGCTCTATGCGGGCCATGGTCATCCTCTCCTCTTATCTCTGCCCCGGCATCGGACCACTGTCCTCCGCCGGCACTTCCGCAAGCCACCGCAAATCGTTAAACCCGCGGTACAAATACCCGCCCTTCGAAAACGCCTCGCCTTCATACCCGAAATACGCATACGCAATCGGACTTGCATACAGTGTCAGCAGCGTCTTGATCCGCATCGTCTGAAAAAACGCCCCGCTCTCGATCTTCTTCAGCGCTTCCACGCGCTCGCTCTCCGCCTTCCCCGCGAAATCCGCCCCCAGCCCCGCCGCGCCTTCCCGGATCATCTTGCGCAGCCCTTCATCCTTGGCCGCCTCTCTGTCCACCGCCTGAATCACCAGCGCATACGCCGCATCCTCCAGCTTGTCGTGCGGCGCAATCGTCCGCACCATGGCCATCAGCGCCGCTCCCTCCGCGCTCGTCAGCGCCCCCAGGTCCACCGCCCACGCCGGCCCTCCCGCAATCAGCGCCAGCGGACTCCCCGCCACCACCAGCCCCGTCAACACTCCCGTCGCCGTCTTCAGCATCTCCCGGCGGTCCAGTCTTACCAGCGTCTCCATAACTCTTCCTCCTTCTCCGTCCTCTTCGCTCATTGAAAACCTAATTCCCAGTTCACTGTAGGGGCGGGGCTTGCCCCGCCCGCTGCACACAAGCACGGTTGCCTATTCTTCAGCGCCTCAGCGTAAACCAATCCACCCCAACAGGGAACACCATATTCTCCCCGTCGTCCGAATATCGCTCCTACCTTTCTCCGCCCCCGCCAGGGACAGGTAACCCGCCGTGTAACGCTTGTTCACGTTATATTTGACCAATGCCGCCCCTTCTGCGAATCTGGCCCTGCACAATCCACCATGTCGGACCTTCTTCATCTTTACTATCCCTGGGGATACATCTTTCAGATCCTCGCCATTGTCCATTTCTATCGCCGCCGCCCCGAATACTACTGGTTCTGGATCATCCTCATGGGCGGCATTCTCGGCGCCGCCGCCTATTTCGTCGTTGAGGTTCTCCCGGACGCTTCGCTCCTCCGCGATGTCTTTCAGGGCTTTGGCCGCCGCTCGCGCATCGCCTCTCTCGAAGCTGTTATCCTCGATAATCCTTCGGCAGGGAACTACGAGGAACTGGGCGAACTCTGCTGGGACCAGAAGCAGTATGTCCGCGCCCGCGACGCCTTCGACCGCGCCATCGCCGCCCGCTCCGATTCTCCCCACGCCTTCTACCGCCGCGCTCTCTGCGCTCTGGCCCTGGGTGATCTTCCCGCCGCCATTCCCGACCTCGAACACGCCGTCCGCTCCGATTTCAAGCTCGACTACTACCGCGCCGCCGGCCTCCTCGCCGACGCCTACGCCCGCACCGGCCGCCCCGACCTGGCCACTCCGCTCTTCGCCGAAGTCACTCAGTACTCCACCACTCCCGAAACCCTCTACAACTTCGCCTGCTTCCTGAAATCCATCGGACGCCCCGAAGAGTCCCGCGAGTGGACCCAAAAACTCCTGCACAAGCAGCGCACCCTCCCTCGCTACATGCGCCGCATCGAACGCCCCTGGTTCCGCAAAGGCAAATCCCTCCTCAAGCAGCTTGCCTCCGCCTGATCCTTCACTCTACCCATCCCAAATTACTATTTCTCACAAGAATCACGCGTAGGGGCGGGGCTTGCCCCGCCCGCTGCAGCACCATCACGATTTCATGTTTCGTCGCTCAAACTCCTGTAGCCGCCCTGTTCAGTCGCAAGACTCCGGGCAGCAGCCGGAGAGGGCGGGCCTTTCCCCTCCGCCTGATTCCTCGCCCCCGTTCGCTCTCCTCTGGAAGCCCAGCCCATCCCCGTGCCATACTCAACCCGCGCCCAGCCTTCTCCATCTCGCCGGACGCGCACTGGGCCCCTTTTGTGGTCGCGCGCATATGCCCATACTCCACGAGCCCGATCTCACCCAAACGCCGCAAGAAGTTGGCCTGACTTCGCAGCAGGCCGCCGATCTCCTCGCCCAGGTTGGCCCCAACGACCCCAGCCCGCGCGTCCACCGCGGCGAATTCCTCGAATTCCTCCGCCTCTTTTTCAATCCCCTCGTTATCATCCTGCTCATCGCCAGCGCCGTCGCCGCCTTCCTCGGCGAACTCATCAACGCCGGCCTCATCACCGGCATGGTCCTCGTCGGCGTGGGCATCAACTTTATTCAGACCTACCGCTCCAGGCGCGCCGTCGAAATGCTCCGCGCCCGCGTCGCTCCCACCGCCACCGCTCTCCGCGACGGCTCTTGGCGGGAAATCCATCGCAGCGAAATCGTTCCCGGCGATCTCGTCCGCCTCTCCGCCGGCGACCTCGTCCCCGCCGACTCCCGCATCGTTCTCGCCCGCGACCTCTTCGTTCAGCAAGCCGCCCTCACCGGTGAATCCATGCCCGTGGACAAGGAAACTCTCCCCCGTCCCAGCGACCTCTCCGCCGGTCCCGCCGCTCCCGACCTCGTCTTCCTGGGCACCTCCGTCGTCAGCGGCACGGCCCTCGCCCGCGTCCTCGTCACTGGCCCGCGCACCGCCTTCGGCTCCATCGCCGAGCGCCTGGCCATGCGCCCCGAAGAGACCGAATTCGAACGCGGCTTGCGCCTCTTCGGCCTGCTCATCATGCGCACCGTTTTTTTTCTGGTCCTCTTCATCCTCGTTCTGCGCGTGGCCCTCCACAAAGACGCCCTCGAATCCCTCATTTTCGCCGTGGCCCTCGCCGTCGGCCTTACTCCCGAATTCCTTCCCATGATCACTTCCGTCACCCTGGCCCGGGGCGCCGTGCGCATGGCTCAGGCCAAAGTCATCGTCAAGCACCTCTCGGCCATCCAGAATCTCGGCAGCATTGACGTCCTCTGCAGCGACAAGACCGGCACGCTCACCCGCGGCGAAATGTCCCTCGAAAAATCTCTCGACGCCGCCGGCCAACCCGCTGACCGCCCCCTCCTCCTCGCCTGGCTCAACAGCAAATTCGAAACCGGCATCCGCAGCCCCCTCGACGCCACCATCCTCCTCTCCCAGGTCTCCCATGCCGAGGACTATTCCAAGCGCGACGAAATTCCCTTCGATTTCGAACGCCGCCGCCTCTCCATCGTCGTCGATCAGAAATCCGCCGCCGGCTCGCGCCATCTGCTCATCACCAAAGGCGCACCCGAAGGCATTCTGCCCCTGTGCGTCTCCTGCGAATCCGCCGGCCAGCCCGTCCCTATGGACGCCGCCGCCCGCGACCGTTCCTCGCAGCTCTACCAGTCCCTCTGCGCCGACGGCTTCCGCGTTCTGGCCGTCGCCTGGCGCGAGGTCCAACTCACCGATGGCCTCTCCGTCCAGGACGAAAGGGAACTGACCCTTGCCGGCTTCCTGGCCTTCTCCGACCCGCTTCGTGATGACGCCGCCGCGGCGGTACAGGCACTCGCCCGCGACGGTGTTCAACTCAAAATCCTCACTGGCGACAACGAACTCGTCGCCCGCCACGTCTGCAAGCAGCTCGGCATCGCGGATCCCCCCACCATGCTTGGCGAGGAGCTCGAGCGCACCAGCGACGCCGCCATCGGCCACGTCGCCGAGCAGACCATGCTCTTCGCGCGCATCTCCCCGACGCAGAAGCACCGCATCATCCTGGCCCTCAAGCACCGCAGCCACGTCGCTGGCTACATTGGCGACGGCATCAATGACGCTCCCTCGCTCCACGCCGCCGACGTGGGCATCTCCGTCTCCACCGCCGTGGACATCGCCCGCGACGCCGCCGACATCATCCTTGTCGAGCCCGGCCTGAGCGTCCTCCACCGCGGCATCCTCGAAGGCCGCAAAGCCTCCGCCAACGTCCTCAAATATCTCCTCATGGGCACCAGCTCCAATTTCGGCAACATGTTCAGCATGGCCGCCGCTTCTCTCTTTCTCCCCTTCCTCCCCATGCTCCCTTTTCAGATTTTGCTCAATAATTTCCTCTATGACCTCGCCCAGGTCACCATCCCCACCGACAACGTCGAGGACATCCAGCTCCGCTCCCCCCAGCGCTGGGACCTCCGCCTCATCCGCAACTTTATGATCTTCATCGGCCCCGTCAGCTCCCTCTACGACTTCCTCACCTTCTACGTCCTCCTCGCCGTCTTCCACGCCGGCGAAACCCTCTTCCACACTGGCTGGTTCGTCGAGTCCCTCGCTACTCAGACCCTCGTCCTCTTCGTCATCCGCACCATGGGCAATCCGCTACGCAGCCGCCCCAGCCTCCCCCTCACACTCACCACTCTCTTCATCGTCCTCGTCGGCATCCTCCTCCCCTTCTCCCCGGTTGCCCACACCCTCGGCCTCACTCCGCTCCCCGCAAAATTCTTCGCCTTCCTCGCCTTCGCCTCCCTCACCTACCTCGCTCTCGTCGAACTCGTCAAACGCCGCCTCTTCGCCGCCCACGCCGTTGCATCTGCATAGTCGGTTGAAAAAATAGCGATTGTCATCCTGAGCCCATCCCATGAGGATGGGCGAAGGATCTCAACTGCCCACAGTTGCACAACGTGAATCTGCGGTTCTTTGCGTCCCGTTCGAAACAATCCGTGGCCACTTTCAACGCTTCCGCCCGTCCCCCGTTTCCCGTACAATCCCCCCATGAATCCCCTCGAGACTCTCGGCCTGGTCCTCGGCTCCGGCTTCTCCTCCGGACTCAATCTCTACGCTACCGTCGCCACTCTCGGCCTTCTCCAGCGCTTCGGCGTCATCCAACTCCCCGCCTCCCTCCGCGTCCTCTCGCACCCCGCCGTTCTCGTTCTCGCCGTCGCTCTCTACCTCGTCGAATTCTTCGCCGACAAAATTCCCTGGCTCGACTCCCTTTGGGACTCCGTGCACACCTTCATCCGCCCGCCCGCCGCCGCTCTCCTCGCCTTTGGCGCTCTCGGCTCCGCCGCCCCTCATTGGCACTGGGCTGCCGCCCTTCTTGCCGGAGGCGTCGCCCTCACCGCCCACGGCACGAAAGCCACCACCCGCGCCGCCGTCAACACCAGTCCCGAACCTTTTTCCAATTGGGCCCTCAGCTTCGGCGAAGACGTCCTCGCAGTCTGGCTCTCCTGGCTCGCCTCCACTCATCCTCTCCTCACCCTCGCCGTAGTCGCCGCCCTCCTCGCCCTCTGCATCTACCTCCTCGTCCACCTCTTCCGCTTCCTTCGCCGCGGCCTCTCGCTCCTTTTCTCCGCAAATTGACCTCTTCACGGAAGACCCCTGGAAAAGGCCATACGATTGTCATTCCGACCGGAGGGCTGGTGCTTTCTATCGGCCCAGAGTGGATCGAAGATTCCGACTCGGTCGGAAGGAATCTCTCCGCGCTTGCTTGGACTGTTCCTGTAAAATACAAAACGGGCGGGTACGCACAATCCGCGCACCCGCCCGCCCTTCGCTTCCTCGCTTGCTTCTACTTCAAGTATTTCCCCAGCCAGCCCAGAAATGCCCCATACCAGAACCGGCTGTTCTGCGGCTTCATGATCCAATGCCCCTCATCCGGAAAAACAATCAGCCGCGACGGCACCTCCTGCCTCTGCAGCGCCGAAAACAGTTCCAGGCTCTGCGTATACGGCACGCGGTAATCCATCTCCCCGGCGATCACCAGCGTCGGAGTCTTGTATTTCCCCAAATCCCCCGCGAAGCTCACCGGCGCCCACTTGCGATACCCCTCCGGATTTCCCCACGGTGTCCCCTGCATGTCGTGCTCCTCGAACCACAGCTCCTCCGTCGCGTACATGGACACCTTGTCATACACGCCCGCATGCGAAATGATCGCCTTGAACCTCCCCGTGTGCGTCGCGATCCAGTCCGCCATGTACCCGCCGTACGACCCGCCCGCCGCCGCCATCCTCGTCCCGTCCAGGAACGCATATTTCGCCAGCGCCGCGTCCACTCCCTTCATCACGTCCTCGTACGCCTTCCCGCCCCAATCCCCCGTAATTTCGTCCGTGAACTTCTGCCCGTAACCCGTCGAGCCCCGCCGGTTGATCATCAGCGTCGCGTACCCCGGCGCCGAAAATACCTGCTCGTTCCAACGGTAGCCCCACGAATTCGTCCACATCGTCTGCGGACCCCCGTGCAGCAGCACCAGCACCGGATATTTCTTCGCCGCATCGAAATTCGGCGGCCGAATCATCATCGCCTGCACCTTCGTCCCGCCTGCTCCGTCGAACCAGAACGTCTCCGCCGCGTTCATCTCCAGCGTGGCCAGCACCGCCGCGTTGTGCTGCGTCAGTTGCCGCACCCCGCTCCCGTCGCTCCCCGCCGCAAAAACCTCCGCCGGCGCCGCCAGGCTCGACCGCGTGAACACCAGCGTCTTCCCGTCCTTGCTCGCCTCCAGCCCCGAATTAAATCCTTCCCCCACGATCTTCTTCGGCTCCGTGCCTGCTCTGGCCTCCAGCGCATACACCGGACTCAGCGTCTCGTTCTCCGCCGTGAAATAGATCGTCTTCGAATCCGCCGACCAATTCAGATCCTCCGCGCTGCGGTCGAATTTTGCAGCCAGTTGCGTGTGCGTCCCGCTCTTCCGCTCATACAGCATCACCCGCCACAAGTCCGACTCGTACCCCGCCGTCTTCTGCGAACGGTAGGCGATCCACTGCCCGTCCGGCGAATACGCCGGCCCGCCATCGAACCCCGCGCTCGTCGTGATCCGCTTCGCTTCGCCTCCCGCCACTGGGACGGTGAACAAATCCGCATTCGTACTGATCGCCTCCACCTTGTCCGTCACCGCCACAAAACAGATCTCCCGGCTGTCCGGCGAAAACGCGATGTCCCCCGGCCCGCTCCGCTCATCCGGCGGCACATCATAATTCGCTCCCGCCGTAATGTCCCGCGGTTCCGCGCCGCCGTCTGCCGCCACCACAAAAAGATGCTCGCGCTTCCCGTCCTTCCACGACGTCCAGTGCCGGTACAGCAGCCCATCCGCCACGTGCGCCTTCACCTTGCTCTTCTCCCGCGCCTCGTTCCGCGCGCTGTTGCACGCATCATCATTATTCAGGGAAGCCGCTGAGCGGCTTACGCAATCCGGATAGACCGCTGACGTGAACGCAATCGTCTTCCCGTCTGGTGACCACTTCACCATGTCCGTCTCCGTAGAAATGTGCGTCAGTTGCCGCGCCTCTCCCCCCTCCATCGACAGCAGATAAATCTGCCCGCTCCCTCCGCGCCCGGAGATAAACGCAATCATCTTCCCGTCCGGCGACCACGCCGGCGACGTATCCTTCCCGCTTCTCGTCAGTTGCGCCGCCGCTCCGCCCCCCGCCGCCACCATCCAGATATTCCGGTTGAACCGGTTGCCCTCCACGTCCGCCTCTGCCACCGTATACGCCACCCACTTTCCATCCGGCGATATCCGCGCCTCGCTCACCCTTTGCATCCGCATCAAATCCGCAAACCCAATCGCATGCCGCGCCCCCGCCATGCTCTCTTGCGCCCGCGCCTCCGCCCCAATCCCCAGCCCCATCACCATCACAAAAACTACCGCCACCACAATCCTCTTCGTCATCTTCATCTCCGCTCTCCTTTTCCGCAAACTTCCGCCCGCTCTTCCCCCCGCCTAAAACCTACAACCTAAAACCAAAACAAACCACTGAAATCTCAAAACTGAATATGGGTTACTGAAAACTGACAACTGAAAACCGCAAACTATCTCTTTCCCCTCACCGCCACCCAATTCACCATCGCCACTGCCATCGTCCCGCACACCACCAAAAACTCTCCCCTCTTCATCCCCAGCATCATCCCCGCCGTAAACGCCACGCTCGCCACTGCGAACAAATACACCCACGGCAACCGGAACCTCGCCCCCTCCGGGTCTCGCCTCCTCATCACCACCACCGCCACCGCCATCGCCCCGTAAATCCCCAGCCGCGTCACCGCCGAAAGCACCGCGTTCCACCGGAACGTCCCCAGCGCCGCAAACGCGAACAGCGCCGCCGCGTACACCCAGATCGAAACATACGGCGTTCGAAACTCCGGATGCACCGCGCCAAAAAATTCCGGAAAATCACCCTGCCGCCCCAGGGCATACGTGATCCGCGGCGCATGCAGCAGATTCGCGCTCAAATATCCGTATGTCGAAACCAGCGCCGCCACTCCCATGGCCATTGCCCCGCCCGGCCCCAGAAAAATCCGCGCCGCGTCTCCCAGCGGCCGCGCCGAACCCGCCGCTCCCGGCAGCGTCAGGATCACCACGTACTGCACTCCCGTGTAAATCACCGCCACCACCGCCAGCGCCGCCAGCAGCGCCACCGGCGTATCCCTCCGCGGATTGCACGACTCTCCTCCCACAAAAAGCGCTCCCTCGAATCCGCCATACGCATAAATCATCAGCAGAATACTGTCCATCCAGTCGCTGACCCTCACCGCCGGATAGGTCAGCGCCACGCGCATCTCCGGCTTGCTCAGCAGCGCCGCCACTCCCGCCACCACGAAAAACACCAGAAATCCCGTCTTCACCACCGTGAACACGTTGCTCACCCGGCTCCCCTGCTTCACCCCCAGGTGATTCACCACCGCCAGCTGTCCCACCAGCGCCGCCAGCACTCCCAGCCTTCCCCATTTCGTCCCCAGCGCCGGAAAAAACTGCGCCGCATAAATTACAAACAGATTCGCCGCCGCCGCCGGCGCCGCGATCCTCGTCACCCACGTCAGCCACGCAATTGCCAGCCCCGCGAACCTCCCGAACGCGTCCCGCGCATACAGATAAACCCCGCCCGTCTCCTCATACCGCGAAGAAACCTCCGCGATGCACCCCGCGATCAGCACAGTCGCCGCCCCCGCCGCCATGCTCGCCAGCGGACTATATCCCCCCAATCTCCCCGCCAGCAGCGACGGCAAACCGAATATCCCCGCCCCGATGATCGAATTCACCATCAGCGCCGTCAAGCTCCCCCGCCCAATCGTCCTCACCAAACTCGTTTGTGTTTCCCCCACGCTGCTCCCCTCGCACTCCTCATCACCGTCTTGGTAGGGGCACGGCATGCCGTGCCCCTGCAGTCGCGCGTGACCCTACCCGCATGCCGTGCAAGAATCCCTCCGGTAGGGGCGGGGGCTTGCCCCGCCTGCGGCCACAGGATCTCAACCCCGTATCCCCGCAATTACGGCTACGCCCCTGTCTTTCTGCGAAATCCGGTCTGTCACTCGCGAATCGCTGCCAGCCTATCACATCCGCCCCGCCTCCTTGTTCATGCGTTGACGTGGCGCCGGGCTGCGTATTTTTCTTCTCCTTACCCGCCGGTTCAGCTCGCCCCCCGACTCTGCTACAATTGCCTTCCGGACACCGCATGACCACCCACTCCGCCCTCTTCCCTCGCAATTTCAAAAAAGACTACCCCGTCGCCGTCCGCGCCGAAGGCTGCTGGATCCACGACGCATCTGGCAAAAAGTATCTCGACGCCGCGGGGCAGGCCGCCGTCGTCAATATCGGCCACGGCGTCCCCGAAATCGGCCGCGCCATGGCCGAGCAGTCCTCCCGCATCGCCTTCGCCCACACCTCTCAATTTCACACCGACGCCGCCGAACGCCTCGCCGCCCGCCTTCTCGCCCTCGCTCCGCCCTCCTTCCGCAACGGCGGCCGCGTCTATCTCGTCTCCGGCGGCTCCGAAGCCAACGAAACCGCCATCAAGCTCGCCCGCCAATATCATCTCGAACGCGGCGACTCCGCTCGCTTCCGCATCCTCTCCCGCCGCCAGAGCTATCACGGCAGCACTCTCGGCGCCATGTCTCTCTCCGGCAACGTCGGCCGCCGCGTACCTTATCTCCCGCTTCTCCCCGAATGGGGCCACATCGCTCCCTGTTTCTGCTCCCGCTGCCCCTTCGACGCCCGCTATCCCGATTGCAAACTCGCCTGCGCCGACGATCTCGAAACCCATCTCCGTGAAAACGACGACAAGGACGCCGCCGCCTTCATTTTCGAACCCGTCGTCGGCGCCACTCTCGGCGCCGCCGCTCCTCCCGAAGGCTACGCCGCGCGCATTGCCGAAATCTGCCGCAATCGCGGCCTGCTCCTCATCGCCGACGAAGTCATGACCGGCCTCGGCCGCACCGGAAAAAATTTCGCCGTGGACCACTGGAACATAGAGCCCGACCTCATCACCGTCGGCAAGGGTATCGGCGGCGGCTACGCCCCTCTCGGCGCCATCCTCGTCGGCCCTCGCGTCGTGGAAGCTTTCGCCTCCGGCTCTGGCGCTTTCGCTCACGGTTTCACCTACCAGGCCCATCCCGTTGCCGCCGCCGCCGGCAATGCCGTGCTCGATTACATTGAAGCCCATCGCCTTTTCGAACGCGTCGCTCCCGCCTCAGCCGCTCTTCGCGCCGCCCTGGCACCGCTTGCCGCGCACCCTCATGTCTCCGAAATCCGCGGTCTCGGCCTCCTCCTGGGCATCGAATTCGTTCGCGATAAAGCCTCCCGCACCCCTTTCGAACCCTCCGAAGGCATCGCCGAAAAAATCCGCCGCGCCGCCATGGACGCGGGCGTTCTCACCTACCCCTCGCAGGGAACTGTGGACGGTGTTCGCGGCGACCATCTCCTCCTCGCCCCTCCCTTCATCCTTTCCAATGACGAGGCCCGCATCATCGCCAATGCCATTTCCGTTGCACTCGACCGCGTTTTTTCAACCTGAGAGGTGAATGCCCGTGTCCCATCCCCTTCTGCACTCGTTCGCTAAATTCACCCGCACCGCCATTCTTCTCGCATCCTGTGCGGGAGTAGTTCTTCTCGCCGGGCGTTCCTCTCTCCTCCGCAGCCAGGAAAAACCTCCCGCCGCCCCCGCGGCTTCCACGGAATCCTCCACCCCCCCCCCC
>JAIQGC010000024.1:0-47568 GCA_020072805.1 Terriglobia bacterium | reverse complement strand
GCCCCCATCCTCGGTTTCACCGCCGAGCACACCGCCGCCGAACGCAAATTCGAAACCGATTTCCAGGCCATCCCTTCTCCAGAAAAAACCCGCGAATGGCACCGCGAACTCACCCTCGAACCCCACCCCGCCGCCTCCGAGCGCAACAACTATCTCGCCACCTACATCGCCGACGAATGGCGCAAGCAGGGCCTCGACGACGTCGTCCTCCGCCGCTATGACGTGCTCCATTCCCGGCCCCGGTCCGTCTCGCTCGAAATGACCGCTCCCATCCGCTACAAAGCCACTCTCCGCGAAGACGCCTACGACGCCGACCGCGACACCCGCAACCCCGCCGTCTCCAGCTCCTACTTCGGCTTTTCCGCCTCCGGCGAAGCCACCGCCGAACTCGTCTACGCGCACAGCGGCAATCCCGAAGACTACGACCTCCTCCGCAAGAACGGCATCAGCGTCAAAGGCAAAATCGTCATCGTGCGTTATTCCAATCCCTACAGCTACCGCGGCTTCAAGGCTCTCACCGCCGAACGCGAAGGCGCCGCCGCTCTGCTCATCTATTCCGATCCCGCCGAAGACGGTTTTACAAAAGGCAAAGTTTTCCCCGACGGCCCTTGGGGCCCGGAAAGCCATATCCAGCGCGGCGCCATCACCTACGACTTCATCGTTCCCGGCGACCCGCTTACCCCGGGCTGGCCCTCTCTCCCCGGCGCCAAGCGCATCAAGCCCGCCGAAGCGCAGTCCCTTCCCAAAATCATGGCCCTTCCGCTTTCCTGGCGCGATGCCAAGCCCCTCCTTGAAAATATGGACGGACCCGATGCTCCCCCCGAATGGCAGGGCGCCCTCCCCATCAAGTACCGCCTCACCGGCGCGGTCAAAGCGCATGTCAAAGTGGATATGGACACCAGCGTCCAGCCCTACACCGTCGTCGAAGGCCGCATCACCGGCAGCGAACTTCCCGACGAGTGGGTCGTCGTCGGCAATCACCGCGATGCCTGGGCCTTTGGCGGCGTGGACCCCTCCAGCGGCACCGCCTCCATGCTGGAACTCTCCCGCTCCCTTGGCGAACTCAAAAAGCGCGGCCAGCGTCCTCGCCGCACCATCGTCTTCTGCAGTTGGGATGGCGAAGAGTACGGCCTCACCGGCTCCACCGAATGGGGCGAACAGTTCGCCGCGCATCTGCGCAAGAATCTCGTCGCCTACATCAATGTCGACGAATCCGTTTCCGGCGCGGCCACCACCGCCGGCGACCTCGGCCTCTCCTTCAACGCCGATGCCGTCGGCTCCCTTGCTCCCATGATCGTCGAGGCCACCCGCGACGTGCGCATGCCCTCCGGCCGCTCCCTCTATGACGCATGGCGCTCTACGGAAATGCGCGACAAAAAATCTGAGGCGCCTCCCGCCGACTCCGAACTTGTGGATACCCGCATCGGCAGCGGCTCCGATCACACCGTCTTTCTCAATTTTCTCGGACGTCCCGTTGCCGGACTCACCTTTTCCGGCGATTACGGCGTCTATCATTCCCAATACGACGACCACTTCTGGATGGAGCGCATCGGCGACCCTGGCTATCAATATCACATCGCCCTCACGCGCATCTGGGGCCTGCTCTCTCTCCGCCTCGCCAATGCCGATATTCTCCCCTTCGATTTCGGATTCCATGCCCGCACCGTCCGCCAGTTCCTCGATGAACTCGATCAGCGCGTCCGCCTCAGCGAAAAAATCGAACTGAAACCTCTCCGCGAGCGCCTTGCCGAACTCGACCGCGTCGGCTCCTCCGTCGATTCCGCTCTCAATAAATCCCTCGCCGACGGCTCGCTCGACTCCGAAATCGTTCCTGAAATCAATCAGCGCTTCCTCGCTTTCGAAACCAACTGGCTCCACGAACCCGGCATTCCCGGCCGCCCCTGGTTCAAACACCTCCTCTACGGCGCACGCTATACCTATGCGCACCTCGAACTTCCCGGCCTCACCGAAGCCGCCGAAAAATCCGACTGGAAAACCGCCCAGGAACAAGCCGCCTTCCTCGAAAAAGCCGTGCAAAAAAATATCGATCTGCTAAAACCAATTTCCGGTGAACTTGATTCCATGGAGGCGCTAACTCCCCATGCACCCAAAAACGAAAAGCCAAAAGAAAAACCGTAACCGCAGCACTCTCGCAATTATTTTCGCCGCGGCACTGCCGCTTGCCGCCGCCGCGCAGGACTCCCCCCATAAACCGCGGGCGCGGGAGCTGGGCGTTCCCTTTGACGGCGCCCCAGGCCCGCTCAACGCCATCACCGACGTCGCCGGCGTCACCGTCGGCCACGTCACACTCATCTCCGGGGAAGGGAAGTTGGTTGTCGGCAAGGGGCCCGTGCGCACGGGCGTCACGGCGGTACTGCCGCGCGGCAAGGACACGATGATGAGCCCCGTCTTTGCCGGGTGGTTTTCGCAGAATGGCAACGGGGAAATGACCGGAACGGCCTGGGTCGAGGAGTCCGGCTTCCTCGAAGGCCCGGTGATGATCACCAACACTCACAGCGTCGGCGTCGTCCGCGACGCCGTCATCCAGTGGCGCGTCACCCACGGCCAGCCCGATCCCACCGGCTATTGGTGGTCGCTTCCTGTTGTCGCTGAAACCTGGGACGGCTGGCTCAACGACATAAACGGCTTCCACGTGAAGCCCGAGCACGTTTTTCGCGCCATCGATTCCGCCAGCTCCGGCCCGGTGGCCGAAGGCAATGTCGGCGGTGGCACAGGCATGGTATGCAACGAATTCAAGGGCGGCATCGGCACTTCATCGCGAAAACTCTCCGCGAAGGACGGCGGCTACACCGTTGGCGTTCTGGTGCAATGCAACTACGGCGTGCGGCCCAATCTGCGCATCGCCGGCGTGCCAGTCGGCAAGGAGATTCCTGAAGATCCCGCCTACGCTTCCGGCCATTTTGACGAACTGGACCGTGGCTCGATCATCGTGATTATCGCCACGGATGCGCCGCTGCTCTCGCACCAACTCAAGCGTTTGGCGCGGCGCGTTTCGCTGGGGCTGGGGCGCAACGGAAGCATCTCCGGCAATGGTTCCGGCGACATTTTTATCGCTTTTTCGACGGCCAATCCCGGCGCGGTGAACTCCGAGGGGCTGGCCACTCTTACCATGCTGCCGAACGACCGCATGGATCCCGTATTTCAGGCCACGGTCGAGGCCGTCGAGGAGTCCGTCGTCAACGCCATGGTCGCGGCGGAGACGATGACAGGCATCGAGAACCATCGCGTCATTGCCTTGCCCCACGACAAACTCCGCGCCGTCCTCAAGAAATACAATCGCCTCGCCCCCTAGGGGCAGGGCACGGCTTCTGCGTACAGCAGTCGGGAGCCGCCCTCCATCGTTGTGCTCGCTTGCCATCCCTGCCGGTAAGTTCCGTCCAGGCGGTTGCTTTTGGCGGTGGCCAGGTGTATGTTTCCACCCAATAGATAACGTAAGAGGAAACTCACGATGATCTGCAACGTCTGCGGCCAGGAATACGGTCTTGCACACAGCTGTGCGGGTGTGGCTCCCTCCATGACGCAGGAAGAAGCCGCGCCCTTCCCTGACGATTTCGCGCCGCTCTATTATCTGCGATTGGCATTCAACATCGCGCGTTGGGATGATGTTTCCATTCGGCGCGCCTCGCGCGACCGCAATGCCACCTTTTACAGCATATTCCTGTGGGCTGTCGCTGCCTTGGGTGTGTTGCTGGTTACAGCCGTTCCGCAAACGCTGCAAATACTCAGCTCCAGGCATGTTCCCGGGCCTGCGATGATCATTGGTGTGGTGGTGGGCATAATCGTCGGATTAATGATTATGGGCATCCTTACTTTCATTCAGCTTGGATTGTGCCATCTCATCGCCAAATGGTTCTTTGACGGCAGGGGAACTCTCCTGGGCGTTATGCGGCCTTTGCTGCTGGGCTGGTTTGTGAACGTGTTGATTCTCCTTCCTGTGGTAGGTATGCTGGCCGCGGCGATCGCCTGGACTGCAGTGTTGATGCTTGTCTTTGAGGAGGTTGATGGCATCGGCCGCTTGCAGGCTTTTTTAATTTCTGCCGGGATCAATCTTTGCTTTCTGGTCCTTCAATACGCAATGCACTCCCCACATTGAGACGGTTCCTTATTACACGACCGGCACTGCCATTCTTTGTTTGCCCGGATTGAAGAAGGGAGTGGCATGATTGTGACGGAGACGATTACGGGCATTGAAAACCAGCGAGTCATTGCCCTCCTCCACGCTAAACTCCGCGCCGTCCTCAAGAAATACAATCGCCTCGCCCCCTGGTCCCAATCTCCCGCCCGTAAGTTCTCCGTGCCTCATTCCGGCGACGCTTCAACTTCAACCGCCCGAACGATGAAGCGGTCTGGCGCCGGGCCGATATAATCAAACGGGAAGCAAGTGATCAGAGTCAGTTCGCGCCGATTCGAGGACCGCAGGACCTCTACGTTCCCCGGTGGCACGACGCCGGTTGATTCCACTCGATATCGATACAACCCGCTGTTGGTCTCGAGGGTGATGACATCCCCAATTCGAATCTGGCGCAGCGGCCGAAAAAAAGTGTCGCGATGGCCTGCGACTGCCACGTTGCCCCATTCCCCTGGCAGCGGTGAATCAGGCAGGTGTCCCGCCCCTCGCCGCAAGACCTCGGGCGAATCTCCGTGAATGACCACAACCCGAAGTTCCACGCTCGGTATTTCCAGTTGCCCGACAATCTCGCCTGGCGTTTGTAGGTGCGGTTCTGCGAGCGGTGCGCGATGAGCGAATTTGCGCAGCGCCATCGCCTGAAAAACTTGCCCGTCCACGAGAACATAACCGGCATAACTCGAGGCGAGAATTCCCGCCAAAAGAAAACAAGAGGATATCCAGCAAAGACCGTTGAAAAATAATCTGCGCGTCCCCTCCGGCCTGCTTTTGACCGTGTTCATTGACGGCCTCAATTGGATTGGCGCGGCGGCGAATTTTCCTGCGCCAGGGAATAGCCGGCCCGCGTTCGCACCCGGACCTTGCCGCGACCCGGAGCAGTCACTCGGACCGTGACCTTTCGAAAGGACTCGCCTTTGATTCCCATTTCGGGCGCATAGCCCAGCGTGTATTGTTCGCGAAGATCACGGGCTATTTCTTTGGCGATCCCGGAAATGTTCTGCCCGGCGCGTGGAGAAAACGCGATCCCGCCGCTCTCTTTGCACAGCTTTTCCAGGGCCCGCGGGTTCTCTTCTTCCAGAGAGTCCCCCGCCAAGGCGATCGAATAAATCACCGCGCGCGCTTGCCGCGCCTGCGTTAATACGTCCTTGTATCCAAGATGGCTGGCATTGTCGCCGCCATCGCTTACCAGAATGAGCGCCTTCTTTTCATGCTTGCCCAGTTCCAGGTGCTTCAATCCTGCAGCCACCGCGTCATACAATGCCGTCCGTCCCCGCGCCGATACTGCCGAGACGGCTCTTTCCAGGGCTTTGCGGTCGCTCGTAAATGCCTTTCCGTCGAACGATTCGATGCTCACCGCGTCGCTGAAATCCACGACGAACATCTCGTCCTCGGGGTTGCTGGAATGCGCAAATGTGGATACGGCTGTGCTCACGTCAGACAGCTTCGGACCCATGCTGCGGCTGTGGTCCACGAGCAAGCCCACGGTCACCGGAATATCTTCGTCCGCGAATAGGATGATTCTCTGCGGCCTGCCGCTTTCTAGAACATGAAAATTCTCCGCCTTCAGCCCGGAAACAAATTCGCCTTTCGAATCCGTCACACTAACGGGAAGCACGACAAGATTCGTGCGGACAGTAATTGTCGCCTGCTGCGAAATCCGCAAAACCGGGAACGCATGCGCAATCCGCAGCGCGGCGAAGGCGAGGAAAAGAATCAGAAGCGCAGGCGGAAGATAGATCCCGGAGAGTTGTCCGTGGCGAAGATTCATGCGAGGGACCTCCGCGGGCCGCGCCGCGGCATGAAAAAAACGCCAGGGGCGCGGCCCGAATGGCCTGCTTCACTTTATGAAAATTGTTTGGCCAGCAGTTTCAGTCCGAAACCTGCTCCGACGAGGAGTATGCCCAGCAATCCGATCAGTGGAATCGGACTGCCGGTCGTTGGTAGTTCTTTTGCTGTGCTGGTTGCCCGTGCGGTCAGCGGCAGAGTCTGAATCGCTTCGGTAACCGGTTCTTCCTTCTTTTCCGGCGTAATTGCGATGAGCGGTACCGTGGTCAAAGTCTTTTCACTGGGGATTACGGTTTCTGCCGGCACGATTACCTTCGAGGCCGCGGCCAATTCGATAGCTCTGGGCTTCGGATAGACAAATTCCTGTCCAAAGTTGTCGCCCGGATAAAACCAGGCCCGCAGCGTGCTTGGTGCTTCGCCGGGCATCTCACCGAACTTCATTACGTTCTCGCCAGTCGGTTCCAGCCGGTAATTGGGAATCGCGAGGACGGTCGTAATTAATTGTGTTCCGTCTTCGTTCCAGATTTGCACGATATGCCGGTAGGAAGCGGAGTCGAAGAGTTTAAACATGTAAGTCCCCGCGGGAAGTACTTTACCGGGGACTTCAATTGGCTGGTTGAAAGTAAGGATGGTTTTCTTGTTCCATTGGTCCGCGCGGGCGGAGACGAAAAACATGCCGACAAGCAGAGAAAAAGCAATTGCGATGGATACAGTCTTCAGGAAACGCATTTTTAAATTCTCCTCAAAGGCCGGACCGTATCAACCATTGGGTAGTTAGCGGGGCACTCGATAGGGGCACTCCGATGCCACGAGCCCTCGTTGCGAGGTCCGGTCTTTACAGAGGAAGTGTATATTTTTTGCAATGTATAAATCTGTGATTCGTATCACACTGCAACAGTGGGCGCTTTTGTCTGGTTTCATAGGCATTATTTTACGTGATGGGCACCGCCGTTTTGCGCTTAGGGTTGAAGAAGGGGAGCGGAACGATTTTGGCGGCGACAGAGTGACGGACGGCTTCGACGGTGAGTTCCATTTCCAGGATCGTGCCGGGGTTGGAATGGGCGTGGTCCACGCTGGCGAGGGCGATCATTTTCTTGAG
Organism: Terriglobia bacterium; assembly: GCA_020072805.1. Taxonomy (GTDB): domain Bacteria; phylum Acidobacteriota; class Terriglobia; order Acidiferrales; family UBA7541; genus Acidiferrum. Next base: position 40,537 of record JAIQGC010000024.1, on the reverse strand, counting down.
CGTGGGCGACCAGGTGGTAGAAGTGGCTTTGCCGGCCTGCTTGCCGTTGCGGTAGACAGGAACGGCAGTGCGCGAGGCGGTCGAGGGCACTTGCGGGGCCAGGCCTAGTTTTTCGTAGCGTTCTTCCACGTCGGTCCAGTCGATTTCCAGTCCGACCAGCGCGCGGGGCGCTCCGGTGACTTCTTCGCGCAGGAGGGCTTCGCGGCCCACGAAGTTGTCCTTTTTCAGATCCACCATTTTGGCGAAGCTGAGTTCCGCGGGGGAATATTTCTGCGAATCGATGAGGGCTTTCTTGCTGGAGGTGTAGTCCACTTCGATCATGATCAGGCCGGCTTCGATGCGGGCGATATCGAGAGCGAGCATTCCCGCAGGGTGAATGTCGAAGGCTTTGCCTTTGGCTACCAGTTCGTCCCAGACTTTTACGGCGTCCTTCCAGGGCATCCAGATCTCGAAGCCGAGGTCACCGGTGTAGCCGGTGCGGGAGATGTCCACGGGAACGCCGGCGATTTTGCCCTGGGTCATGCGGAAATATTTGAGGTTGGCGATATCGGCTTCGGCGGCGGCCATGAGCAGGCGGCCGGAGGTTGGGCCTTGCAGGGCCAGGGAGGCGACGGTTTCGGAGACGTCTTCGATGGCGACGTCGAGGCCGAGAGCGTTCTGGCGGAGCCAGCGCAGGCTGGGGTCGGCGGCGGTCCAGCGGTATTCGTTTTCGGCGATGCGGGTGATGGTGCCGTCGTCGATGACTTTGCCATCGGGATCGCACCAGCAGCAATAGATAACCTGGCCGACGGCGACTTTGCGAATGTCGCGGGTGATGACGCGGTTGACGAAGCGGGTGGCGTCGCGGCCGCTGACGCGGTATTTGAAGAGCGGGGAGATATCAATGAGGGCCGCGGAGTTGCGGATGGCGTTGTATTCGTGCTCGTGGTGCATCTCGTAGACGCTGACGGTGTAATAGCCGGACCATTCGCGGTAGTTGAGGCTTTCGCAGAGGGCGAGAGTTCTTTCGTGGAATGCGGTTCCGACGGGCACGGGGGCCTCCTGGGAGTGGAACGAGATGATGATGTGAAAATTAGCATGGGCGTGGGTGGGCGTCAATTGGGTGGAGGGGCAGAAGGAGGTAATGAGGTAGCGAAGTAAAGATGTAATGAGGCGTGGGAGCGGGGAGTGGGCAAGCCCCGAGATAGAAAGGTTGGGTGACCGAGAGAGATCCTTCGGCTCCCGTTGGTCGCTCTCCGACAAGGTCGGAGCAGGCAGGACAGATACCCTTTGTCGGGTATCTGGTCCCGATTTTATCGGGACAAGTTAACAATATGACTCCTACCCCCCTGGTTTTTTTGTAAGTGCTGATTCTGCGGGGTTTTAAGTTCTTTGTTTTGGAAGTGCAGATGATAAAGGGGTTGCGGGCGTTTTTTTTGGAAGTGCAGATTATAAAGAAGTTAGCAGTTATCAGTGGGCAGTTGACAGTGGAGAGAGCAGCTCCCGGCGGGGAGGTGCGTGCACGCGAGGAGAAAGGGAGAGTTGGGTGGAGGTGGGAGGATGCCATGCTCCCGACGGAGTCGGGACGGGGGTGGCGAGAGCGCACAGCCAGGAATGGCTGTGCCACCGGAGAGGAAGAGCAAGATGCCAGCTTCCCGACCAAGTCGGGATAAATGCCAGCTGGCGCTACATGAGCGCGGAGGGGAAAAGCGCGGGAAGAGAGGGCGGGCATGGGATCAGGGATTGATGGGGATGGGGGGAAGCGGACAAGCGGATTGGGAGGTGAGGCTGTGGTGGCGGGCGTTTTCCCAGGCATTGTAGCCGAGGGTTTGCTGGAATTCGTGCTGGACGGAGTGCTGGTTGTGGAGGAGAAGTTGGGTGATGTAGGCGAGGGTGGCGGCTTTGGGGCGGGAGATGCGATCCTGGGCGAGGAGTTGGAAGAGTTTTCCGAGGACGCGGGAGATGTCGGTGGAGGTGAGGAATTGGCCCCGACTGCTGTCCGGGGCAGGGCCGGAGAGCCCGGCGAGTTCGGCGGCGATGGCGGGGGAGTCGAGGAGCTGCTGCTCCTGACGGGCGTGGAAGAGGCAGAGGGAGGGGTGGGAGTCGTGGCGGAGCATGGAGCATTGGCGGCCGTCGGAGAAGGGGAAGAGGCAGCGGGATGGCTGGGCGGCTGCGGGGCGGTTTTTGGCATGGTCCCGACTGTTGTCGGGTGCAAGGGGCTTTGTTTTCATTGGGTTGCTCCTGGAAATGGGGGTAACGAGGTGGTGAGGTAAGGGGGTGATGAGTGCGAAAGAGGGGATGGGATGGCGGCGGGGGGCCGCTGGGGGCGCGATGTCACAAGGAAGGGTAGCATGGACTTTACTTAATGTCAACATGGAAATGTGTTAGTTAGTGTGTATCATTCTGAGATGGCGGGGGGATTTCGACGAATGGGCTTGGTGGGGATGGCGGAATGCGGGTGGTTTGAAAGGTTGCTGAAAAAGGCTTCTTGCTGTCATCGCGGGCGCGGCGAGGGGTCTGCTTATGGCTGAAAAACAAGGAGAAAAGCAGATTCCTCGTCGCCTGCGGCTCCTCGGAATGACAAGAATGGAATTTTTCAGCAGCCTGTTGGGGTGAAGTGGGGATTGGGTTGACTTTAAACCTTTACGTGCAGGAACGGCAGCCGGGTGGTGGTTTGCTGTGGGGTGAGGGGTTCCCGACGCGGGGGACATTTCCGAGTTGGCGACGATCTGGCCACAATGTGAGAGAGCATGAAACGGTGCTCCAACGTGTAGCGCTTCTTATGACAAAATGTTCCGAGTTGCTTAGGCGGAGGAAGGAATGCGCGACACCGTGTCGTTGGATAAAGACCAGCTCCGGCTGTTCATTGCTCTTCAATACCTGAATGCGACCGAGTGGATCTTTGAAGGATTGAAGCAGCAGCACGAGAAGAACATGTTCCATTTCGCCATCTCGCTCCGCAGCTTTATCGAGTACACGCGGCGCGGGATATGGTTCCTGTGTTGGGCCAACACAGAGAAGCTTAAAGAAGCGATGAAACTCACGTTTGAGAGTCCTGGCAGTCCTGGAATAGCGACTATGGATGAGATGATTAGCGAGGCACTCGGCCAGGGCAGGGTCTCGCATCTCGTGGCCGTATTGCCAGGAATAAACGAACCGTTCCTCGACTGCCTGCATGCTCTTACGCATGGCAATCCCATCTCGGTACGAATGATCTCGTTCGGCTTGGACAAGATAATAAACGCAAAGATGTTATTAGCGCGCGCCGAGGTGGATTTTGGCCTCTTTAGAATTATGCTTTATCGAAGAATGCTAGGAGAGAAGCAAAGCGACATATGGAAGATGCTTAGCACGATTCATAACCGCCCGGCTGATGTTGTAGCGAACGTGAAGATCGCTGCTCACTTGCTCAGGGTGTCGGGCAAAGCAGACAAGGTGTTCGTAGGTAAGGGTAAGGAGGAACAAAAGCTGTTATAGCGTGCAGTCGGATTCGTGCGCCAATCTCGGAAATCTGAATGATGGGCGACGTGTCTAGGTTGCGAGAACGTGAGGCTCAATGACGGATCCAAGGCAAATTACTGAGGGCAGCGCCGAAGCTCTAGAGGAAATGGTGAGTCCCCGTGTCGAAATCACGGGAATCGCTGGAGAGACGGACGTTGAGAAGATTAACGAAGTGGCGTTTGAACTTTATAAAGAGGCACTTAGCGTTGTGAATCTAGGGGCACATCTACTAGATGACGTGGCATCGGTAAAAGGCGGTTGGCCTAGAAACCAGGCGATTTGCGCTGGTCTGATGATTAGAATTGCGAAATTCATGCTTGTTGTCGTAGAGCTCAGCGCTAAGCGTAATCGCGCCGAAGTCGTTGGCGCGCTGAATCGCTCGATTATGGAGTCCGTGATTAACCTCGAGTTTCTCGTAACCACAAAAGATGAGAGGTACTACGATCAGTTCGTCAAATTCAGCTTAGGGCCAGAAAGGGAACTGTACGACAGTATCCAGGCCAATGTCGTGGCACGCGGGGGCGAGGTGTGGCCGATAGAGCAGAGAATGTTGGAATCAATCAATGATGTCTGTGAAGCGTCGGGCGTGAAAATCGAGGAAGTAAATCGGAAGTACGGGGATTGGGGAGGGGGGCTTAGGGAGCGCCTCAAGGCTTTGAACAAGGAGGAGCGGTATGTAGCAATGCAGCGAATACCCTCACACGGTGTCCACGGGACCTGGGTTGACCTATATATGAACCATTTAGAACGCGATTCGAAGAATGACGTTTTCATTCCCCAGCCTAAGTTTTCGTGGGTTGACGCGCGTTTGCTGGGACCGATAGCAATTTTGGTGCTTGAGGCGACTCAACCTTATCTGGAGAGGTATTTTTTCAGAATTCCTGAAACGAAGCTGCTGTTAGAAAGAATCGGCGACCTGCGTAGCCGTCTTGCTGAGGCTGATGCTGTCCACGAAAAACTTACTGCCCAGAAAGAATGAATCCCAAAGCATCCCACACCTTCATCGCGCCATTCTTTGGATTGCTCACAGGTGACGGTACACTCTGAAGAAGAGCGGCTGCAGGAGTGCGGTGGTGTAAAAGCATGGGGAGAGAAAGGGCAAGATGGCGGGGAGGGAAACGCAGAGGAGCAGAGGGCGCGGAGTGAAGAGGGGGGAGGGGGTGCAGGGGAGAAGAGAGATCCCTCCGCTACGGTCGGTCCCGCAGAGACGTCCGGGACGCAAGCTGCGCGGATGACAGGCAAGGGGAAGAGCGGGCGTGACCATGGCGAGATGAATGCCAGATGGCGCAGAACGGGCGCTGAAAGGGCAAGATGCCGGGTTCTCGATCAAGTTCCCGACCGAGTCGGGACAAAGGCGGAAGTTGGCAGTTCGCAGTTGAAAAGTTAAGAATTGAAAGGCGAAAGCAAGATGCCAGCTTCCCGACCAAGTCGGGATAAATGCCAGCTGGCGCTACATAAGCGCGGAAAAGGCACGAAAAAAACAAAGAGCCGGGCTGAAGCCCGGCCTCTACAAGATCGGGGGAAGAGAGCGAGAGGAACAGTTGATCAGGCCGGGGTGGGGAGGAATTCGCGGACGTCGAGTTGGACGCCGGAGAGGGAGGCGGTTTCTGCGCGGTCGAAGAGGAGACGAGAGAGTTCGGCGCTGACGCAGGCTTCGCCGCAGTTGTGGCAGACATCGGCGGGAACGCCTTTGAAGACCAGGGTCATTTTACCGCGTTCGAGGGGGACGGCGGTTTTGCCGATGGGGCATTTCATGGATTCTCACATGGGGGGCCGGATTTTTGATGGGGAGGGATAGGTTTGCGCTGGCGCAGGCAGAAAGACCCGCCCTCTCCGGCTGCTGCCCGGAGTCTTGCGACTGAAGAGGGCGGCTACAGGCGGGCGAGGGAGCGTGAAATTCGACGGGGAATGAGTTTCGGGCGGCGGAGCAAAAGCAGGGCGAGGAAAAGGCAAGATGGCGGGGAGGGAAACGCAGAGGCGCAGAAGGCGCGGAGGAAATAGGGGAAGTGGGAAGTTAGCAGTTGGCGGCAGGCAGTTGTCGGTTGAAAGGCGAAAGCAAGATGCCAGGCCAAGGAAAAGGCAAGATGCCACCCTCCCGACCGGGTTCCCGATCAAATCGGGACCGGGTCGGGATATATGCCGGGTGGCGCTACATAACCGCGGAAAAGGCACGACAAAAACAAAGAGCCGGGCTCAAGCCCGGCCTCTACAAGAGCTAGGGAAAGAGCGAGAGGGCGGGGATGGAGGGAGATAGAACTGGGGAAAGAGAAAAGCCCCACGTGCAGACCCGGCACATGGGGCACCCGGCTACAACAATGGGATGGTGAGGCGCGGGGTTTCCGGGGGGGCGAAATAGGAAATTGGGGGCGGGGTAAATGCCAGATGGTGAGGAAAAGGCACGGGGAAAAAAGAGCCGGGCTGAAGCCCGGCCTCTACAGAGGGGGAGGGGGCGGGAGTAGGGTCGGGGGGAATGCGGGCTGGAGTTGGCGTTTTTTTAAGGAGGATAGGTATGGTTTCCGTTACGGCGTTGTGGTTGGCGGTGGTAGTAGCGGCGGCGGTGGTGTTTGTGGCGAGTGCGGTGATGCACATGATTTTGCCGTATCACCGGAAGGATTACGGGAGGATGCCGGAGGAAGAGAAGATTTTGGAGGCGATGCGGGAGGCGGGGTTGAAGCCGGGGCAGTATCTGTTTCCGTTCCGGACGCATGAGGAGATGAAGTCGCCGGAGATGGTCGAGAAATATAAAATGGGGCCGGTGGGGATGATGACGGTGATACCGAGCGGGCCGACGGTGATGGGGAAGTATTTGGGGATGTGGTTTGGGTATTGTTTGGTTGTGGGATTTTTTGTGGCGTATCTGACGGGGACGGCGCTGGGGGCCGGGGCGGCGTACCTGGTGGTGTTTCGCGTGGCGGGGATGGCGGCGTTTTTGGCGTATGGAGTGGGGCAGGTGAGCAACGGGATCTGGAGGGGGCAGCCGTGGGGAGTGACATTGAAGGAGGCGATGGATGGATTGGTGTATGGGATGCTGACGGCGGGGGTGTTTGGGTGGTTGTGGCCGAGGGGATGAAGGACAGTTAAGAGTTGAAAGTTAAAAGTTAAGAGGCGAAATTCGAAACGCGGAATGCGATGCCTGGACCTGGCGTCGTTTTAGCTGACATTTACAGTTGAGATCCTTTCCGGCAGGAGCCGGAATCTTCGATCGGCCCCGATAAAAAGCATCGGGGCCTCAGGATGACAGCGGGTAGCGTGTGCGCATGGGTGTGTTTGCATGGGTTGGCGGGGCCGAGTGTTGTCCGGGGCATAGTGGGGGCATGCGTGTTGGTGCGGGAGCGGGCCGGGCAAGCCCGGCCCCTACGTGCGAAATGTGGTTTAAGGGGTGGTGACCAGGGGGAGATTGATGGAGCTGGGGTTGGTGGGGGAGTGGTAGATGCGCTGAGTGGCTTTTTTGTAGTCGCTGGGCTGGGCCCAGAAGATGGATTTGACGAAGGTTTGGGGGTTGCGGTCGTAGAGGGGGAACCAGGTGGATTGGATTTGGACCATGATGCGATGGCCGGGAAGGAAAACGTGGTTGGCGTTGGGAAGGGCGAAGCGATAGGCGAGGGGCTTATCGGCTTCGAGGGGCTTGGGGAATTCGAGGCTTTCGCGGTAGCGGCCGCGGAAGATGTCGGCGGAGATCATGAGTTGATAGCCGCCCATTTCGGGCTGAGCGGCGACTTCGTCGGGATAGAGGTCGATGAGCTTGACGACCCAATCGGAATCGGTGCCGCTGGTGGAGGCGATGAGATTGGCGATGGGCTGGCCGCTGATTTTTACGGGTGCGGTGAGCGAGTCGGTGACGAAGGAGATGACGTCGGGGCGGCCGGAGGCTTCGCGCTGGTCGTCCACGAGCCAACGGGGCCAGGTGAGGCCTTTGACTTCGTCATAGCCGACGGGGCGGGTGGGGCGAGCGCGGAAGGGCACGGGTTTTGCCGGGTCGGAAATATATTCGTCGAAGGGAGTGTCGGCGGGCTTGGGAGCGGAGAAGCTTGCCTTGAGGCCGGCGGCGAGATAAAGCGGAGTGGATTTTACGGTGCAGCCGGAGGAGCATCCGGCGGGCCAGGATGGGAGGCGGCGCCAGGTGTTCGTGCCGGTTTCGAAAGCGGTGACGGGAGCGATGTCGGCTTTGGGCGCGCCGTCTTTCAGATATTGGTCGAGGAAGGGGCGGAGAATTTCGCGGCGGAAATAGAGGCCGGTGTCGCTATTGAATTTGATGGCGCCGAGGGAGCTGCCGTCGCCGATTTCCTGGCCGTGATACCAGGGGCCGATGACGAGATAGACCATGTTGTTGGCGGTGTCCTTGGGTTTGATGGCTTTGTAGACGGCGGTGGGGCCGTAGATGTCTTCCTGGTCCCAGAGGCCGTGGACCATCATGACGGGAACTTTGAGGGGCTGCGCGGCGAGGATTTTGTCCATGGCCTGCTGCTGCCAGAAGGAGTCGTAGGAGGGGTGCTCAAGAATTTTGCGCCAGAAGCCGACCTGTTCGAGGCCGCGGCGGCGGGCGAGTTCACCGGCGGAGCCGGCCTGCATATACATGTCGTAGTCGTCGAAGTGGGAGGTCCACCACTTTTCGTCGTTCTTGCGGGTGGCTTCCTGTTCGTAGACGTAGGGCAGATTTTGCTGGCGGAAAGCGCCGTTGTGGAACCAGTCGTCGCCCATCCAGCCGTCGACCATGGAGTTCATGGGGACGGCGACTTTGAGAGCGGGGTGGGGATTGACGAGGGCCATGAGGGGGAGGAAACCGTCGTAGGAGATGCCCAGGATGCCGACCTTGCCGTTGGATTCGGGAATATTTTTGACGAGCCAGTCGATGGTGTCGTAGGTGTCGGTGGAATGGTCAACGGGAGTGGGGTTGAGCGGGCCGTGGAGCGGGCGGGTCATGACGTAATCGCCTTCGGAGGCGTATTTGCCGCGGATGTCCTGAACGACGCGGATGTAGCCGCCTTCGACGATGACTTCGACGGCGTTGTCGTAGCCCTGGAGGATGGGGCCGAGGTGGGAGGAGTCGGAATGGGAGGTGAGATCGGTGGCGTTGTAGGGAGTGCGAGTGAGGAGGATGGGAGCGGAGTGCGCGCCTTTGGGGAGGAGGATGACGGTGTGGAGCTTGACGCCGTCGCGCATGGGGATCATGACGTCGCGCTTGACGTAATCGAAGGAGTCGGTGACGGGAGTGAATTTGTCGGGGGTTTCGCTGGGGAGGGCGGGGTACTGCGGGGGCGGAGGAGTTTGCGCGGGGGAGGAGAGGGCCAGGAGCAGCGGGGCGAAGAGAAGCAAAGAGCGAAGGCGGCGGAATGGATTCATGAGAGAGTCTCCGGGGTGCGAAGGATGTGGAGCGAACAAGCGCCGAGTGGAGGGCGGTTGAACGGGGAGATTATATAGCGGGAGGGGACGGGGAGGCCAGCGGGAGTGATGAAGATTGGCCCGATTGTGTTTTGCCGGCGCTCACTAGTGTTACGGGTGGTGATCCCTAGCGCGCATTTCTCAGGAGGACGGGTCGTTTTGCGCGGTTGGGATGGAAAGGCCCGCCCTCTCCGGCTGCTGCCCGGAGTCTTGCGACTGAAGAGGGCGGCTACAGAGGTCGGCGGGAGTTTTTTAGGCGAGAAATGCGGGCTAGCCGCCGGCAATGGCCCCAACGATGAGAATGGGCTCCGCTCCCGAAGCGACTGCGCCGGGCAGGGGGGCGTCCGGGGGCTCATGGGAGAGATCCTGTTCGCAGGCGAAGAGGCGCAAGAAAGGGCGGCGCTGCTGTGTGAGGTGGTCGCGGATAGTGCCGCGCAGCATGGGATAGCGGGCCTCGAGAGCATCGAGGACGGAACGCAGGGTGGGCGGTCCCTGAACATCGAGAGTGACCTCGCCCCCAACGCGCGCCAGCGCTCGCAGATGGTAGGGCAGCAGGACGCGGATCATGGCAGCGTCTGGACTTCGACGGAAAGCACGGCCGGAAGATCCCTTACGATAGGCGCCCAATTGTCTCCCGCATCGGCGGAAGCGTATACCTGCCCGCCGGTGGTGCCGAAATAGACGCCGCATTGATCGAGGGAGTCAACGGCCATGGCCTCGCGCAATACGTTGACGTAGCAGTCGCGTTGCGGGAGACCTTTGGTGAGGGCCTCCCACTCATTTCCGCCCGTGCGGCTGCGGTAGACGCGCAGTTTTCCATCGGGAGGAAAGTGCTCGGAGTCGCTCTTGATGGGAACGACGTAAATGGTCTCCGGCTCGTGGGCGTGAACATCGATGACGAACCCGAAGTCCGTCGGCAAGTTTCCGCTGACTTCGTGCCACGACTCCCCGGCGTTGTCGCTGCGCATGACGTCCCAGTGCTTCTGCATGAACAGGACATCCGGGCGAGAGGGGTGCATGGCGATGCGGTGAACGCAGTGGCCGACCTCGGCATTGGGGTCGGGGATGTACTGGGAGCGCAGGCCGCGATTGATCGGCCGCCAGGTCTGGCCGGCGTCGTCGCTGCGGAAGGCGCCCGCGGCGGAGATGGCGACGTAAATCCGGCGCGGTTCGCTGCGATCCAGAAGAATTGTGTGCAAGCCCATCCCGCCGGCTCCCGGCTGCCAGCGGGGCCCGGAGCTGTGGCCACGCAGGCCGGAGAGCTCCTGCCAGGTTTTCCCGGCGTCGGTCGAACGGAATAAGGCCGCGTCTTCAACCCCGGCATAAACGGTTTCGGGATCGGTGAGGGAAGGTTCGAGATGCCAGACGCGCTTGAACTCCCAGGGATGCTGGGTGCCGTCGTAGAACTGATGAGTGCCAAGGGGTTTGCCGGTTTCCGCGGAGGTGTCATAGAGAAACTTGTTGCTCTCGCCCTTGGGCATTCCGTCCGGTGTGGTGACCGGTTCGCCCGGCGGCGTCCCCGGCTGCATCCAGGTCTTGCCACCATCATCGGAGCGCTGAATGACCTGGCCGAACCAACCGCTGGTCTGCGATGCGTACAAGCGGTTCGGATCGAGCGGAGAGCCCTTGACGTGGTACACCTCCCAGCCAGCAAAGTGCGGGCCGCTGACATCCCAGCGTTCGCGCTTGCCGTCCGATGTCAGGACGAACGCGCCCTTGCGCGTGCCAACCAGTACTCGTACTTTGCTCATTCCTTGCTCCTTTCTTCATTGGGGAAATGCGCTCATTCAGCGTGGGGATCAGAACCGCCGGAGGTTCGGCGGCTATTGTGGCGGTTTGGCGGGAAGAGGAATTACGGCTTGCAGGAGATTTTCACGGGGCATAATTTTTCCTCCCGACAGGGCGGCGTAGCAGGGCCTTCGGCCGCGGGTTGAACGAAATCAAGTGTGCACATAAGGCTTCTAAAAGACAAGTAACAATATGACGGGGCGCGAAATGCGGGGAGGCTGGAAGCAGGATATGCCCAGGCGCAGGCGATAGATCGAGTCGCACGGGGGAAGGGGGGCTCAGGAAAGGAACTCCGCGGGCTTGTGCGGGATGGCGAGGAACAGTAGAATGGCGGTTCGGTGAAGCGGAAGATTGTTTTTTTATAGCGGGGTTCGCATGGGCCAGAGCTACGATGTGGTGGTAATCGGCGGCGGGCACAATGGATTGGTGAATGCCGCGTATCTGGCCAAGGCGGGGAAGAAGGTCCTTGTTCTGGAACGGCGCGGGGTGCTGGGCGGCTCCGCGGTGACTGAAGAGATTTTCCCCGGGTTCCAGTTTTCGGAGTGTTCCTACGTCGTTTCCCTCCTTCGTCCTGAAATCATACGCGAGCTGGATCTGCCGCGGCACGGGCTGGAAATTCTGCCGCTGGACGGGACGTTTTCGCCGATGCCCAACGGGGACCATCTGTGGCGGGTGAACGACCACGCCAAGACGCAGAGGGAGATCCGGCGGCATTCGCGGATGGACGCGGAGGCCTACGACGAATTCAGCAAGATGATGACGCCGATGTGCCGGTTCGTGAAGCCCATTCTGTCGATGATTCCGCCGGACCCGACGTCGCTGAATCCGCGGGACCTGCGCAAGCTGTATTTTCTGGGGCGGCGGTTGCAGCAGCTTTCCTCGGACGAGCGCTACACGCTGATCCAGCTGATGACCATGAGCGCCGCGGATTTTCTGGACCAGTGGTTCGAGACGGACGTGCTCAAGGCCACGATGTCGGCTTCGGGGATCATCGGGACGTTTCTGGGAATCCGCTCGCCGGGAACGGCGTACGTGCTGCTGCATCATTATATGGGGGAGATTGACGGGGCGTTCCGGTCGTGGGGATTCAGCCGCGGAGGGACGGGGGCGATTTCGCTGGCGATCGCGGCGGCGGCGCGGGAAGCCGGGGTGGAAATACGCACGAATGCGCCGGTGGCCAAAATTATCGTGAAGAACGGGCGTTCGTGCGGGGTGGCGCTGCAGAGCGGGGAAGAGATTTCGGCGGCGCTGGTGTCTTCGAGCGTGGACCCGCATCTGACGTTCGAAAAGTTCCTGGAGCCGAATGAGCTGCCGGGCGATTTCCTGGAGGATGTGCGGCGGTACAAGTTCCGGGGCTCTTCGGGCAAGGTGAACATGGCGCTGGATGCGCTGCCGGACTTCAAGTGCATGCCGGGACCGGGGCCGCACCTGCGCGGGGCGATTTCGATATCGCCGGGGATGGAATACATGGAGCGGGCGTACGACGACGCGAAATACGGGCGATATTCGCGGCGGCCGTACATTGACATGGTGATTCCGAGCCTGACGGATCCGTCGGTGGCGCCGCCGGGGAAGCACGTGCTGTCGTGCTTCGTGCAGTACGCGCCGTACAAGCTGGCGGCTGGCGAAGGGACGTGGGACGACCAGCGGGAAAAGTTCGGGGACACGGTGGTGGATACGATCGCCGAGCACGCGCCCAACATCAAGAGCATTATTCGAGGACGGCAAGTGCTGACGCCGCTGGATCTGGAGCGGGAGTTCGGGCTGACGCAGGGGAATATTTTTCAGGGCGAGCTTTCGCTGGAGCAGCTTTTCTTCCTGCGGCCGGCGCCGGGCTGGGCGTACTACCGCACGCCGATTGACAACCTCTATATGTGCGGATCGGCGACGCATCCGGGCGGGGGGATCATGGGCGCGCCGGGGCGGATTGCGAGCCAGGTGATTTTGCGCGACTGGAAGAGGGTGAGCTGAGCATGAGCGGCGCAAAAAAGATCGTCCTGGTGGGTGGAGGGCACAACGCCCTGGTGGCCGCGTATTACCTGGCGAAGAGCGGATTTCAGCCTCTAGTGCTGGAGCGGCGGGGCGTGGCGGGCGGGGCGGCGGTGACCGAGGAGTTTCATCCGGGGTTTCGAGTTTCGACGCTGGCGCACTCGGTGGGACCACTGCGCGAGGACATTGCGCGGGAAATGCAGCTCGGAAAATTCGGCTGCGAGATGATTCATCCGGACCCGCGGGTGTTTGCGCCGGCGCCGGACGGGCGCAGCCTGCTTTTCCATAATGACCACGGGAAGACGGCGGCATCGATTGCGCGGCATTCGGCGGCGGACGCGGCGAAATATCCGGTGTTTGCGGCGGCGCTGGGGGAGATCGCGGGGATCTTCGAGCAAATTACGCAGCTGACGCCGCCGGCGATTGATCATCCTTCGCCCGAGGATTTGTGGAATTTGCTGAAGGTGGGGCACGGGATCCGCGGGATGGGCAAGAGGCGGATATTTGATTTGCTGCGGTGGGCGCCGATGGCGGCGGCGGATTTCGTGGCGGAGTTTTTCGAAACGGAATTGCTGCGCGCGACGATCGCGGCGCGGGGAATTTTCGGGGCGGCGCTGGGGCCGTGGTCGGCGGGATCGACGGCGGTGCTGCTGATGCGGGCGGCGGCGGATGCGCACCCGGTGGGTTCGGCGTCGTTTCCGCGCGGGGGACTGGGAGCTTTTACGGCCGCGCTGGCGAATGCGGCGCGCAAGGCGGGCGCGGAGATTCGCACGGGCGCGGAAGTGGCGCGGATTTTGACGAAAGACGGAGCGGTAACCGGAGTGACGCTGGCGAGCGGTGAGGAGATTGTCTGCGGCGCGGTGGTTTCCGGAGCGGACCCCAAGCGGACATTTTTCGAATTGGTGGATCCGGCGCAACTGGATCCGTCGTTCATCGTGCGGATCAAGAATTTGCGGGCGGCAGGGACGGTGGCGAAGGTGAATCTGGCGCTGGGCGGGCTGCCGAAGTTTACGGCGCTGGCCGGCGCGGAAAACGCGGCGCAGGCGCTTTCCGGGCGGATTCATATCGGGCCGGAGATCGATTATCTGGAAAAAGCGTTCGACGCTTCGAAGTACGGAGAGTTTTCGGCGCATCCGTGGCTGGACGTGACGCTGCCGACGCTGAGCGACGCGACGCTGGCGCCGGCGGGGAAGCATGTGCTTTCCGCGTATGTGCAGTTCGCGCCGTTCAAGCTGAAGCAGGGCGGGTGGGAAGAGCAGCGGGCGGCGCTGGGTAAGGCGGTTCTGGCGACGCTGGAGAGTTACGCGCCGGGAATTTCCGGATTGGTGGAAGGCGCGCAGATTATCACGCCGCTGGACTTGCAGACCACCTACGGGCTTACGGGCGGACACATTTATCACGGGGAGATTGCGCTCGATCAGATTTTCACGATGCGTCCGGTGTTGGACTGGGCGCGTTACCGCACACCCATCCGCGGGCTTTATCTGTGCGGCTCGGGGACGCATCCGGGCAACGGACTCACGGGAGCCTCCGGGGCCAATGCGGCGCGGGAAATCGCGCGCGACCTGCGGTAGTTCCAGCATTTCCCAGCAGGTTGCAGAAATAGGGGAAATGCAATTCCTCAGGGGCTAAAGCCCGATTGAGGGCAAAGGGTTACTGTCGGAGCTGAAGCTCCGACCCCCTGTCAAAGGGGACTATTTCAGCAGACTGGATCGCGGTCCGGAGGATGCGGCGGTTGCCGGTCCCGAGGGATATCAACCTAAACGACGGCGGAGAATATGGCGGCGAAAATCGATCACGAGAAGCTGAAGAAATTGCACGAGCGCGAAGAAAAGAGATTTATCGCCGAGCATCCGCGGTCGGCGGAACTCTACAACCGGGCGCAGGGGTCACTGCTGGGCGGCGTGCCGATGAACTGGATGAAGAAGTGGGCGGGTGCGTTTCCGGTATTTGTGAAGACGGCCAAGGGGGCGCACTTTACCTGCGTGGACGGGCGCGAGTACGTGGATTTGTGCCTGGGCGACACGGGAGCGATGACCGGGCATTCGCCGGAAGTGGTGGCGGAGGCGATTTGCAAGAGGCTGCGCGAGGGAATTACGTTCATGCTGCCGACGGAGGATGCGGTGTGGGTCGGCGAAGAGCTGAAACGGCGGTTCGGGCTGCCGTACTGGCAGTTCACGCTGACGGCCACGGACGCGAACCGGTTTGCGATTCGGATTTGCCGGGAGATCACGCAGCGGTCGAAGATTCTGGTGTTTCATTATTGTTATCACGGGACGGTGGACGAGACGGTTGTTTCTCTAAAGGATGGCGTGGTGGGGCCGCGGCGGGGGAATCTGGGGCCGGCGGTGAATCCGGCGGAGACGACGCGGGTGGTGGAGTTCAATGATCTGGGGGCGCTGGAGGATGCGCTGAAGCATCACGACGTAGCCTGCGTGCTGGCGGAGCCGGCCATGACCAACGTGGGGATCATTCTGCCGGTCAATGGCTATTGGAAAGCGGCGCGGGAACTGATCCGCAAGTACGGGTCACTGCTGATTGCCGACGAAACGCACACGATCTGCGCGGGGCCGGGCGGGTGCACGAAGGAATGGAATCTTGAGCCGGACCTGTTCGTGATGGGCAAGCCGATCGGGAGCGGAATTCCCGGGGGCACGTACGGGTGCTCGGAGGACGTGGCGCGGCGGATTGCGGCGCGGATCAATCTGGAGGATTGCGACGTAGGCGGGATCGGGGGAACGCTGGCGGGCAACGCGCTTTCGCTGGCGGCGATGAGGGTGACGCTCGAGAAAGTGCTGACGGCGGATGCATACAAGAAGATGATTCCGCTGGCCAAGCGGTTTAACGACGGCGTAGCCAAGGAGATTGCGGCGAGGGGGCTGCCGTGGAATATTCAGCAGCTGGGATGCCGGGCGGAGTACACGTTCTGCAATCCGGCGCCGCGCAACGGTGGAGAGTCGGCGGCGGCGGGGGATTTCGAACTGGAGCGCTTTCTGCATTTGCATGCGCTCAACCGCGGGGTGCTGCTGACGCCGTTTCATAATATGGCGCTGATGTGCCCGGCGACGAGCGAAGCCGACGTGGATCTGCACACCAAGATCTTTGCGGAGGCGGCGCGGGAGCTGACCTCCTGAGCGAGGGAGGAAAGAAAAAAACTGTTCGAGAGGCGCGCCGAGGGGCGCGCCTCTTTTTTTGCACGCGATGGTGGCGAGGGGCAGGGAGGTACTGTTGGGAGGAAGCAAAAAGATACGCGTTGAAGAAGAGAAGAAGGGGTAGTATTCTGCATTCATCTAGTTAGGCCTAGGTCCTGGATTCGGGTGAATCGGGACACGGGAGGTTTCCATGGCTTCCATGAATTCTCTGCTTATAGCAGCCCTCGCTTTAGTCCTTGGCTATCTCGGATACGAATGGGTTCAATTTGTGCGCTCGTGGCTGGGCTACCGGGGAAAGAGGCTGGTTAGCTGCCCGGAAACGAAGCAGACGGTTGCGGTCGAGGTGGACGCGGCGGATGCGGCGCGCAAGGCGCTGTGGGGCGGGGCGAAGATTCACTTGAAGGACTGCACGCGGTGGCCAGAGCGGCAGGACTGCGGTCAGGAATGCCTGAGCCAGGTGCAGGCGGATCCGGAAGGGTGCCTGGTGAAGAACACGGTGGGGAAATTTTACAAGGGGGAATGTTGTGTATTCTGCAAAGCGCCGTTCGGCGAATTGCAGTGGCACGATCATCCCCCGGCGCTGCTGGGAGCGGATCGCAAGACGCGCTTGTGGAGTGAACTGCCGGCGGAGAAATTGCCGGAAGCGTTTGCGACTTCCTGGCCGGTGTGCTGGAACTGCCACATTGCGGAAACGTTCCGGCGCGAGCATCCGGAGCTGGTGGTGGACCGCCCGTGGCAGAGAGGGGCGATGGGGGAAATTCTGCCGCAGGCGCGGGCGAAGAAGCAGACACTGCCGATGTAAGCGGGCGGGACCGGTTTGGGGCGCGGGCGGACGGCGCGGGCAGTCCGCGGAACTCCGGCGAAGCACGGATCAGCAGGTTTACAATTCCCAACAATGAAATATTGAGGAGGTGCGGCGGATTCTTGCGCGGATTTGCGCCGATTCGCGCGAAAACGCGTTATTCTTGTGGGCGCGGACGAGCCGGCGTGGCGGCGCGGGGAAGCGAGGCGGAACGATGATCGGGGACGAAAAGAGCGAGGCGGCGAAGAAGGCGGAAGCGACGCAGGCGGCGCGGGCGGGAATCTGGCTGGGGATTGCGGCGATCGTCATGGCGTTTGCGGCGCTGACCAGCGCGATCATCGTGCGGCAGGGATCGGATCCGGACTGGCAGCATGTGCAACTGCCGGGGATGGTCTATTTCAATACGGTGGTGATTCTCCTGAGCAGCCTGACGCTGGAGATGGCGAGGCGAAAGCCCGGGGAGGCGCCAGAGAGCGGATTGCGCTGGCTGCAGGCGACGCTGAGCCTGGGAATGCTGTTCGTGCTGGGGCAGGCGTTTGCGTGGTGGCAACTGGCGGGGCGGGGAGTATTTCTGGCGAGCAACCCGAGCAGTTCTTTTTTTTATGTGCTGACGGGGATTCATGGGCTGCATCTGGTGGGAGGAATCGTGGCGCTCGCGTATGTGGTGGCGCGGCTGGCGGGGAAGGCGCGGGTGGTGAGCGGGTCCCTGTTCGAGGCCGTGACGATTTACTGGCATTTCATGGGCGGGCTGTGGGTGTATCTGCTGATTGTGATCCGGACGAGGCTGTAGAAGCAGGCGCGCGGGGACTGCGCGGGGGAATGCCCGCCGAATAAGAGGAAATCCGGCAGAAGATCGGCGCCGCACGCTGGGACTTTGTGCGGTACTCGGGGGCGGTTGGTTTTCAGTTGTTCTTCGCGGGGGTGATCACGATGTTGCGAAAAGCTACATGCCCTTTTTCGCTCCCTTGGAGGTAGATAGGTCCGGGCAGTTCTTCGTGACTGTCCAGGGCGCCGCCGGTAATACCAGGGATTTCCTTGTTATCAATAATCGTCCGGCCGTTTTGGACAACAGTGATCCAGCGCCCGACCAGGGTGATATCGTAGGTCTGCCATTCTCCGGGTCTGCGGGGAAGTTCCGGTGAAGCGGCCAGGAAACCGTAGACGGCGCCCATGTGGTGGCTGGGTGGCTCGTCGAGGGAGTCTGTTTCCACCTGGACTTCGTAGCGGCCGCGCAAATAGACGCCGCTATTGGAATCCGCATCGCATTTGAATTCGACATGCAGTTTGAAATCCTCGAATGGGGAATCATGGATCAGTTCGGGACCATTCCCCGGGGACAGCAAGTTGCCGTTTTCGACCTTCCACACCGATGCTCCGGGCTTGTCCATCTTCCATCCGGAAAGACTTTTTCCGTCGAACAGTGAAGTTGGCTCTCCCCAGTCTGGGGCGGTTGTTCTCTTGAGGGCCGGCGCTTTCTGGCCGGTCCATTGCCAGATGGCTCCGTCCGGCCCGGTGGTAGTTCCCGACAGGATTTGTCCGGAAAGAGTTCCCTGGAAGACCATATCGTCGGAGCGTCCTTCTTCTTCTTTGGGAGAAACGAAAGTGAAGCGGCCATGGGCGATTTCCACTTTGGGAAGCGGACGTGCGTTGCCCCAACGGCCGACCATCTGGGCCTTCAACTGTCCTTCTTCCTCGCGCAACTCCAGCCAGGAGGGATATTCGCGCTCGGGGGCCTTGAGCGTCAAATCCCAGCGCCCCAGAAAGGGTTTGGCGGATTCCTCTGCCGGCGCGGAGCTGCCGGAGGGGGATGTCCGTCCGCGGGAAACTGCAGCGGCGGAAAGGAATAGGATGGCCATGAGGAGAGCGAAAGCGGTCTTCTTCCTGTTCATAATGTTTGCATCCCTTCCGGCTGGCGCCAGGCGGCGGCTAGGATTTGATGGTCTGCGAAGCCGGGTCCCAGTAAACGGGGGACTTTCGGTAGTAAGACTCATTGGCCATATGACAGCCGAGGGCGGCGTGGTGACCGAACACAACGTCCTGGACGACCGGCTTGCGCGACTTGACGGACTGAAAAAATTTCCAGAGATGCGGCCGCAGATCGTCATAATCGTTCCCGCGATAGCTCACGGTCTGCGGAGCGGGCTCTTCGCCGGGCTTGGGGTCGTGGTCCGCATGCCACTGCTTGAAATAGGCATCCTTGAGGCGGCTGGGAAGCCCATAACAGTAATAGCTTGGCGCCAGATCAATTCCGGGTTGCGGAGTGTAGCTGAGGGCAAACTCGGAAAGTTCGATGATGCCTTTCGAACCCATGAAGCGTGTTACTTCGGGACTTTCGGTTCCCAGCGTCAGGCGCATATACACCGGGACGTTGGCGTATTCAAAGAGAACCGGATGCACGTCGGGAGTATTGCGCCCGTCCTTCCAGCGAAAAATGCCGCCGAAGGCGGAGGCGCGTTTGGGCGCTTCATTGATTCCGAGAACGAATTGCATTCCGCTGATCAAGTGAACGAGCAAGTCGCCGGCGACGCCCGTTCCGTATTCCTTCCAGCAACGCCAGCGCGCGAAGAGATAGGGGTCAAAAGGTTTCTTAGGGGCGCTGCCCAGCCAGGTGTCCCAATCGAGATTGTCCGGGGACAAATCCGCCGGGGGCGGGTATTGCCAAGCCCCGGTGGGATCGTTGCGGCCGTAGGTGGCCTCGACCAGGCTGAGTTCACCGATGGCTCCGCTGTCGTAGAGTTCCTTGGCCTTCGCGCAGAGAACGGAACTTGTGCGCTGCGCGCCGATTTGCACGATGCGGTCCGTTTTTTTTGCGGCCGCGACCATTTCCACGCCGTCCGCGGGGCTGTGCGACATGGGTTTTTCGCAGTAGACATCCTTGCCGGCGGCGACGGCGTCCACCAGGACCTGTTTGTGCCAATGGTCGGGAACGGCAATGAGGATGGCATCGATCGCTTTGTCGTCGAGCAATTCCTTGTAACGGCGCGTGGTGCGAATGGATTTTCCGGCAATCTCCCTGGCCAGTTCGTGGCGGCCATCGTAGAGATCGCAAGCGGCAACGCACTCGACTCCGGGAAGCTGGACGGCAGTGGTCAGCAGCCCGGTGCCTTCCATGCCAACGCCCACAATTCCGAAGCGGACCCGGTCGCTGGGCGGCACGGACCGAGGCGATGCGAGGGAAGGATCGGGATCCCGGAGGATGGCGCCGGGGGCTAGAGACACGCTCAGCGCTCCGGCGCTGGCCTGCAGGAATTCACGGCGGGAGAAATCGGACTTTGGCATAAATGCGTTCCCTCTGGCGCTGATAAAGGTGTCAGCGCTTCCTGCGCGCAAGCTGAATTGAAACTTTGCAATTGGCTTCCGCAAGCAAAATCTTGCGCCCTTCTTTTACGCTCTGTCGCGGGGCTTGTCAAGTTTCCTCAGTGCGCTCTCCGTGAGCAATGAGCTATTCGCTTGCGCAGTTCCGGCCTTTCGGAGAAAATCGGCCCGGCTAATTCATCGGAAGAGTCCGATGCCGGGGTGAGGAATGGCAGGACAGGATCTTCAGCGCCGCGAAATCTTGCGCATCATGGCGATGGCAGCGGTCGCCTCGCACTATCCGGGGTTCACGAAGTGGGTATTTGCCTGCGCCCACCCGGCAGCGGCAGGCGCACAGCAGATCAAGCCGGCGAAATACACAGCGCAATTCTGCACCGCGCAGGAGTACGCGCTGGTCGAGCGCCTGACGGAGATGATTATTCCGAGCGATGACGGGCCGGGAGCGCGCGAGGCCGGCGTGGCTGAATTTGTGGATTTCATGGTGGCACATGACCGGGCAAGGCAATACAAATTCCGTACCGGGATGACGTGGCTGAATGTCCATGCGCAGCGACTAAAGGGGCGCGCGTTTTTGGAACTATCCGAAGCACAGCAAGCGGACATACTTGAGCCGCTCGCGTACAAGTCCAGGCACCGGGAAGGGGAGGAAGAAGGGCGGGATTTTTTCAGCAGCATCAAGGAATTGACGGCCATGGGCTTCTATAGCAGTGAAATTGGGTATAGGGATTTGGACAATCCCGCGCTGAAGTTCTATGCGGAATCCCCGGCTTGTCCGCATGCGGGCGATCCGGAACACAGGCATCTTCCGCCTCCAAAATGGTGAACAGTCATGCCGAAACAACTCTATGACGTGATCGTGATTGGAACCGGGGCTGGCGGCGGCATGGCGATCAAGACGCTGTGCGAAGCAGGACTTAAGGTTTGCGCCCTGAATGCCGGACGAAGGCTCGATCCGCGGAAGGACTTCCGCAATCACCGCATGCCCTGGGAGATGAAGTTCCGCGGGTTCGGCGATCCCGGCGAGCGAACGGGATATCCCGGGTTCGTGGATTCCGAATGGGGGCAAGACATTTGGGAACACGAAATCGGTTACACCACGGCTCCGGGGACAGATTGGATGTGGCCGAGATGTTTCGCGGTGGGCGGAAAGACGAATTTCTGGGGGAGATCTTCGGCGCGGTTCGGCGATATTGATTTTCATGCGGCGTCGCTCGATGGGTACGACGTGGACTGGCCGGTGACGTATGAGGAGATGGCCCCCTATTACAGCCGCGTGGAGCGGATGATCGGCGTGGCCAGTACGGTCCAGAACAGGCCCAGCAACCCCGACGGCGAGTACCTGCCGCCGTTTAACCTTCGCTGCCTGGATCACATCCTGCAGAAGGGCGCGGAAAAGGCCGGTGTGCCGTTCCTGCCGGACCGCATCGCGCAGCTCACGGAAGATCTTGGGGGACATCCGCGGTGTCACTTCTGCGGGGCGTGCACATTTGGATGCGATACCGGGTCGTTTTTCTCCACGCCCTGGAGGTTTCTGCCGAAGGCGGAGGCGACGAAGAATCTGGAACTGCGCACGGACGCGCTGGCAAGAAACATCCTCGTGGATGAGAACGGGATGGCCAAGGGTGTGGCGTACATTGACCGCAAAACGAAACAGGAAGTCGAGGTGTACGGCCGGGCCGTCGTCGTGGCCGCATCCTGCATCGAATCCGCGCGCATCATGCTCAATTCGAAATCGAGTCATTGGCCGGACGGGATTGCGAATTCGAGCGGCCAGCTGGGGCGGAACCTCTGCGACCATCTCTATGGAGAGTCCGCGCGCGGCCATTTGCCGCAATTGCGGGGACAGCCGAGTTTTCCAGACAGCGTTGGTGACATTACGGTGGTGTGGATGCCGCGCTGGCAGAACCTGAAGAACCCGCGGGAGGAAAAATTTATTCGCGGGTATTCCGTGTACCCCGGGGGCGGCTGCACGGAATATCCGTGGTGCGCGGTTCAGGCGGAGGGATTTGGGGCAGGGTACAAGCGCGAAGTCCGGCGGCGGTATCCCACGCCCGTGAATTTCACGATTCAGGCGCCCACGCTGCGGTCGGACACCAACTACGTGGACCTTGATCCTGAAGTGAAGGACGTTTATGGAATTCCCGTTGCGCGCATTCATTTCCAATGGGACGAAAATGTTCTGAAGATGTGGGAGCATTCAAAGGATGTATGCGCGGAGATTATCCGGTCCGCCGGGGGTGTGTATGAGGGAGCGGCGAATGAACCCTTCATCCCCGGCTGGAGCCTGCATGAAACCGGAACGTGCCGGATGTGCAACGATGCAAAGAGCGCGGTGACCAACCGTTTTGGCCAGACGCACGATGTGTCCAATCTCTATGTGTGCGATGCCAGCGTATTTCTGAACTCCACGGACAAGACAACGACAATCAGCATCCTGGCGTTTGCGCTGCGGACGTGTGAACACTTGATCGAGAATTTTCGCCGGGGCGTGTAATGGGAAGCGGATCGCCGGGAATCCTCAGGAAGAGCCTTCGAGGAAAGTGCGGAAGCGGCGCGAGCGCGAGGGATGGCGGAGCTTGCGCAGGGCCTTGGCTTCGATCTGGCGGATGCGTTCGCGAGTGACATCGAAGACCTGGCCGACTTCCTCGAGGGTGTGTTCGCTGCCGTCCTCCATGCCAAAACGCATTTTGATGATCTGTTCCTCGCGGGGAGTGAGGGTCTTGAGCATGGAGGCCATCTGATCCTTCAAGTTGAGGCTGATGACCGCGTCGGAGGGAGAGACGGCGCCCTTATCCTCGATGAAGTCGCCGAGGTGAGTTTCCTCCTCTTCACCGATGGGGGTTTCGAAGGAGATGGGCTGCTGCGCGATTTTTTTGGTTTTGACCACCATCTCGACGGAGATTTCCATGCGCTTGGCGATTTCCTCGGAGGTGGGTTCGCGGCCAAATTCCTGGACGAGCTGGCGGCTGGTGCGAACCTGTTTGTTGATGGTTTCGATCATGTGCACGGGGACGCGGATGGTGCGGGCCTGGTCGGCGATGGCGCGGGTGATGCCCTGGCGAATCCACCAGGTGGCGTAGGTGGAGAACTTGTAGCCGCGGCGCCACTCGAACTTGTCGGCGCCCTTCATGAGGCCGATATTGCCTTCCTGGATCAGGTCGAGAAATTGCAGGCCGCGATTGGTGTATTTTTTGGCGATGGAAATGACCAGGCGGAGGTTGGCCAGGGTTAATTCCGTTTTTGCCTGCTGGGCTTCGGCTTCGCCGCGCAGGATCTGCTGGAGAGTGCGCTTCAGGCTGCCCGGGCCGGTTTCGCTGGATTCCTCGATGTCCTTGAGCTGCGCCCGGCACTGGCGGAGATTTTTTCTGGCTTGAGCGGCGGCCTGGCCGCGAGCGGCGGAGATACGGCGCTCCAGGCGGGCGGCTTCGCGCTCGCCCGAGTGAAGGCGATCGACCATATGACGAACGATGTCGGTCATGCGATTGGTTTCGCGCTGCTGGAAAGAGATGGAGCGGGTCAGCAGGGAGAGATTGACGCGGAGCCGAGCCAGGCGGCGGCGAGTGCGGCGGTAGACGGGCTTATTCGATTTGGGGGTGGCGCGCAACTTGACCGCCTGAAGGAGACCCGCCGCGTAAAGGCGCTCGATCTCATCGATAATTTTGAGCGTGGCGGCGGTTTTCTTCTCGACTTGCTCCTCGGACAGCTCTTCCTCGTCGAAATGGACGACTTCCTTGATGTGGCGGCCGCCGATGCACAGTTCGCGGCCGGTGGCGATCAATTCCTTCAAGATGATGGGAGAGCGGGAGATGGCCTTGCGTACGCGCAGCTTGCCGCGCTCCATGCGCTTGGCCAGGACAACCTCGAGTTCGCGGGTCAGCAGGGGCACCATGCCCATTTCGCGGAGATAGACGCGGACGGGATCGCTATTTTTTTCAAACTGGAATGCAGGCTGTTCCTGTTCGGGATCTTCCGCATGGGCCAGTTCTTCGTGCGCGTGGGCATCGACGAGAGGCGCGGCGCCGAGGGTGGTGCGAGCGGCGCGCGCGGACGCCAGGTCCTCGTAGACATCGGTACCGTCGCTTTCGAAAGAGGAGAACAGGTCGTCGGTTTCCTCGGTGGTGTGGCTGGCGGCCGCGAGGACGTCGTTGACCTCGTCCTGGAGCAGATATCCGCGCTCCTTGCCGAGTTTGATGAGTTGCTGCAGCTTCAAGTGTTTTTCGTCGATTACGAGTGACAAATGATTCTCCCTTGTTCCTGCACCGCTAAAATAGAGCGGCGGATACTGGCCCGATGTGGCATCAGCGGCGGGCGACCCGCCGGGCCCGCAGCGATGGCGAGCCCGGCCTTTTTCCGGAAACCGGCTGCAACTGTTTTCCCGCGCCGCCTTTGTGGCGGTGATTGGGGGAAGGCGCGGGGGCGGCCTCGGGGAAATGAAGGGGGTCGCGAAGGCTCTGCAATTCGCGGTAGTAGTAAAGCGGGCTGGGGCGGTGCTGCTTGAACTTCAGGCTTTTCAGGAAGACGATTTCTTCCGGGGAGGCGTCGCTGCTCATCGAAGCATCGCTGATAAATTCCCGAAAACCCGGCTCTTCATTGCGAGACAGGCCGGACTCCATTTCCACAAACTGAAAATGGAGGAACTGCGGCGGAGCGGGGCGGCGGTTCAGGGCGATTTCCAATGCAAAAGAATTCAGGTCGATATCCCAGGAATCGATCAGGGGAGCCAGAAAGGAGGAGCAATGTTCCGGAGAAACGTTGAAGACGCTGGTATGAAGAAAATCGAGGAGGGCTGCGCGGCCGTGCGGGCGGCGGCCGTTCTTCATACGGTCCCTGGCGGCACGCTGGGCCGCCTGCAGAAGAGTACGGGTGACGAAGCGCTCGAATTCGCCGAAGGACTGCTTTTCGAAACTGGAGCGAAGCTGCGCCTGCCTTACCGGATTGCATTTGCGGATGAGCAGTTCGCGAACTTCCGGAAAGAGGGCCGCGGGCGTGCCGGCGAGAGATTTTTTCAATTCCTCCCGGCGCTGGGCCTCGGCGATGGAGGAAAGTTTTCCCCTGGGGAGGCGGAGGAAGGCGTTCATGCGTTCGTAGAGGGCGGTGCGGCCGGCGGCGGGAGGGGCCTTTTTGCGGGTAAGGAGCTGGGAGATGTAGGACTCGGTGACGCGGGCGGCGGCGGCGAGGCCGCGCTGTTCGAGGCCCAGTTCTTCGAGCCGCTGTTTGATCACCAGACGAACGTCCACGCGCGCTCCCTGACTTCACTGAACAAGTAAAGTAAAGTATAGCGCAGAAGTAAAAGATTGACAAGTCAGGTAAAGTGGCGCATTGTGGACATATGGGAAACTGCCGGTACCAAGCCGTGGTGTCTTTCGCTCCAGAAAGTCGAATGCGCCGGGAACGATCCGCGGGCGGTTCGGGGGCGGGGGCCGGCGAATGACGAAATTATATGTCGGGAACCTCTCCTCGGAAGTGACCAATGACGGGCTGCAGCAGCTATTTAGCGACAAGGGATTTGCGGTGACCTCGGCGCGGGTGATTTGCGACCGGGAAGGCGGGCGCTCACGCGGATTCGGGTTCGTGGAGATGGAATCCCGGGAAGACGCCGAGCGGGCCGTCGGGGAACTGCACGGGCTGGACCTGAAAGGCAAAGCGCTGCAGGTCAATGAGGCGCGACCGCAGGGGACGCCCGGGAACGGCTGCCGAACGGCCAACGGGCGGAATTAGTCCGCGGGGCGGAATGGCGGGCATTGGATTTGTTTGTTGACCAGGAGGGCTTGTGCAGGCTCGCGCGGCAGGGGAGTACATCCGGCATTTTCAGTATGGTTGCGGAATCGTGACCGAATCGAATCCGAGCCGGACGATCATTGATTTCGACGAGCATGGGATCAAGAAGTTCGTCACCAGCCTGATGGTGGTGGAAGCGGCGGAGGGTCTCCCTCCGAAGCGCCGGAGGGCCAAGCGGGCGAAGGCTGTTGAGACGGCGCCCGCGGCGAAGTCTCCTGTATTTGTGCCGGGAGCGAAATGAGCACGGAACCGATTGTGCAGTACGTGGGATTCGAGGCGAAGGCGCTGGTGCGCGAGTACAGATTCAAAGTGCGTGAAGCGGGCGAGGACCGCGAATTCCTGCTGAATATCGCCAACGAAGCTTTTGTCTCGCACCGCGCTAGCTATCAGGATGCGCCGGGAATCTGCGCGGTGCGGCTACACGTGGAGTTGGCCGCATTCGCGAATCATCCTCCAGAAACACAATTCGAGATAACGGGCACGGAACTGGATACGTATCGCGAGGCCCGCGCGCCCAAGCGCGGGCAGGTTCCGTGGGCGCGCAAACCGCAAGAGGACTAGTAGCCGCGTTTGACGGTGAATTGTAGTGCGTTCTGTTCCGACCGGTCCTTCGAGAAAAACTCCCGCTACTTCAAACCCAATTTGTGCAAGAGCGCGAGGAAGCGCGATTCGGTGCACTGGGGCAAATGCCGCTCGGATGGGGAAACATTCCACAGAATCGCGGCGGGGATTGCAGCTGGCGGGATGTGGCCTTCCCCGATTGCCGGCGTAACTCGCTGATTCTTCGGTAAAAAAGAAAAGTGCAGGTTTTTTGGGTTTTGGCAATCATGTTGCCTAACTCCTTCATGGGACTTCATTGAATTTTTGAAGTTGTGCACTTCAAACATGAGGCAGGATTCCGTGCCGAAATCATCTACTTCGCCGCGAACAGAGTTATCACCGGGAAAATCGCCGGAGAGCCGATGGACCACGCGGGGAGTCGTTCTCCTAGCGCTGGCTTCGTTCATTGGCGGAATCGGAGTGGGGGCATTGACGCGCGGGGAGTCTTCCGCACCGCTGCTCGCGGCAAGCGCTCCGGCCATGCCGCCTGAGACTCCCGCCGCCGGCGGAGGAGCGCAGCAGGTTTCTCCGGAAGTGCTGCAATCCATGGCCGCGCCGCTGGTGGCGGCGGTGAAGGCCAATCCCAAGGATGTGAAAGCGCTGACGCAGCTCGGCAATCTCTACTATGATCACAAACAATTCAAGGAAGCGGTGGAATATTACCGGCGGGCCAGCGAAATGGATCCCCAGAATCCCGATTTGCGCACCGATCTAGGCACGGCGAAGTGGTTTCTCGGCTCGGCGGATAAGGCCCTGGCGGAGTACGCCAAGGTTTTGGCCGTCCGGCCGAATTACGCGCCGACGCTGATGAACCTGGGTATTGTGCGCATGGAGGGCTTGAAGGACTACAAAGGGGCTATCGCCGCCTGGAAGAAGTTGCTGGAGACGAATCCCTCTTTTCCGCGCAGACAGAGCATTGTGGACCTGATTGTCCAGGCAGAAGACAAATTGAAATAAACTTCCTCAACGGAAAGCAATCCGCATAAGTTTTTACATAATTCACTTTTCGATTTGCGCATACGCCTATCTCCATTTCATTCAATGAGCTGCGAAATTTATTTAGAAAAGTGCGCCAAATCGCGCACTTTTCTGGATGCCCTTACCCCTGAGAATTTTGCAGAACTGAATAAATGCTTCCTTTTCACCGCACTAGTTCAATTCGATTGTTTGGTTCATTGCGGAACGCGAATTGCTTAATTAGAGAGTACGGGCTCTCTCAATGCACCTAGTTCTTATCTATTTTGCGGTCGTTATTTTTGCAAATGCGCAGCAGTCCGTGGAGCACCCAGTACCATTACCCGCCAATGCGGACACCGCGCAATGCGTCGAATGTCACGCCGAAAAACAGCAGGGCAAGCATGTGCACACAGCCATTTCGCTGGGTTGTACCACATGTCACAACGTGGAGACTAAGAACGATTCCACCACGATCCGCCTGACCGCGCCGCCCGAGGAACTCTGCTTCACCTGCCACGAAAAATCGAAGCAAGCAACACTGCACGGACCCTACGAGAAGGGCGGCTGCCTCCTGTGCCACGATGCGCACGCGAGCGACAATGACAAGCAACTGCGCGCCGCGGGCAACCAGCTCTGCCTGGAGTGCCACCGCAACCGGCCAATCAGCGGCAAGGTGGCCCTGTTCAAGACCGCGCATGAATTATCCGAGAGCGAGTTTCAAGAGATTCCCAAGATCGATCTGGATCCCACGCTGAAGTTTGGGCACCCCATGGGCGCGCACAAGGTCGCGGACGCCCCGAATCCCCTGCAGCCGGGCGAAAAAATGTCCTGCCTGACCTGCCATGAAAACCACGGCGCCGAGCGCGAAAAGCTGATCCGCATGGCGGAATACCAAGGCAAGCAGATGGACGTATGCGATGCCTGCCATCTGGCCCGCGACGAAGCCAGCATGGCGGAAGCGCAGAAACGGGCGGACGCGCTGGAATTGCAGCGCCAGAACGAAGAAAAGATGCGTACCAAGCAGGCGCCGGCCGGGCCGCAACGGCCGCCCAGGCCCCCAGAGAAGAATCCGTGAGGTGAGACGGCCATGAAACAGAACAGAAAATCGTTCCGCCTTGTGCACCTGGCGATGCTGGCTTTGGCCCTGCCCCTATTCGCGGCAGGGGCGGGCAAGGAAAAGGAGCAACCACCCAAAGCGGACACCGCGCAACTGATCTGGCCCCTGCCCCCGGACAGGCCGCGGGTCAAGTTTCTGCAGCAGTTAACGAACAATTTCGACGTCGAGCCGAGAAAGAAGAAATCCTGGGTGGATAAACTGGTGGGCAATGCGGACCCCAACGCCACCGAATATTTCGAGAAGCCCGCGGGCATTGCCACCGATTCGCACGGGCGGATCATCTTCGCTTCCACGCAGCGCTCCGCGGTATTCCTCATTGACCAGGCCCAGAAGAAGGTCATCCGCCTGCAAGGAGACCGCGGCATTATTCTGCAGACGCCGCTGGGCGTGGTGGTGGACGCCAAGGACAATATTTTCGTCTCCGACCCGCTCCAGCACATGATTTTGAAGTTCGATTCCAATGGCAGCCTGCTGGCCACGCTGGGCGGCAAGGAAGGAATCAAGAATCCCACGTTCATGGCCCTGGACGAAGCCCGCCGGCGCCTCTTCGTGGTGGATTCGCACCTGCACCAGGTGCTGGTGTTCGATCTGGACACGCTGCAATGGAAGAACACGGTGGGCAAGCGCGGCGAAAAAAACGGCGAGTTTAATTTTCCTGTGGGAATTGCCGTGGGGCCGGACGGCGGTTTTGCGGTGACCGATACGGGCAGCTGCTCCGTGCAGGTGTTCACTTCCGAATTCAAGTTTGTGCGGCGTTTCGGCACGCGCGGCGACCGCCCGGGGGAATTCACCCGCCCCAAAGGCGTGGCCATCGACAAGGAAGGCAACTACTGGGTGGTGGACGCCGCCTTCAATAATGTTCAGATTTTCAGCCCCAAGGGCGTGCTGCTGATGTGGGTGGGGCAGTTCGGCAACGTCCCTGGAGCATTCAATCTCCCCTTGGGGATTTATATCGACGCCAGCCAAAAGGTCTACGTCAGCGATCAATTGAATCATCGCCTGCAGATCTTTCAGTTTCTGGGCGGGGGGGACTAACGAGTTTCTGTTCCGGCGATGAGCCGAACGGAGAACGCGGCGGCGCTTTTTGCCGCCGCGGAGAACAAACCTGTTGTTGAGGAGGATGTATGAAATTCGTCTTAAAGGCCGCTTTGCTGGTTCTGGCGCTGTGTGTGGCAACGAGCACATTCGCCGCCCGGGCCCCCAAATCGGCCGTGTTCGGCTCTGCCCATGATTTCAAGACGCAATTGGGCGGCGCCAGTTACACACTCTGTAATTTTTGTCACGTTGCCCATAAGTTTGGCAGCGCCCCGGTGGGTCCCGGCTATTTGCTGTGGAACCACACGCTGTCGAGCGTTGCCAGCTATGGCGTTTACACCAGCGATAGCATGCGTTCCACTCCGACTGACCTGGGCGGCCAGTTGGTGGTGAGCAACCTGTGCCTGAGCTGCCATGACGGCACAGTGGCCATCAACTCCTGGTACGAGGGGCAAGCGGCCGCTAACTTCCAACCTTTGCCGCAGGGCACGCTTTTCATGCCCGACGACACCACGGTCAGGGACTTGACCAAGCAGCACCCGGTCAATTTCGTTTACCCGGACGCCACCACGGCAGCAGCCATCGGCATTCAGCCAGCCGCCGACCAGTTCTCGGTTGACGGCAACGGCAACGTGCCGCTGTTCCAGGGAAGAATGCAGTGCGCCACCTGCCACGATCCTCATGCGGGCCCCAGCTCGGGAGCTCATCTGTTTTTCCGGACGTTCCCCAGCACCCCGGCCCAGACTCTCACTGGGACGTCGTGCGTGTACTGCCACTTGTAGGAGCAAGCGGAAGGGGGGAGCACTTAACCCGCTACCCCCTTCCCATTTTTCAATGATCAGCGCCAAGCCAATTCGGACGCTCCTGCTGGGCACGGCACTGGCGCTGCTGGCGGGCGCTCCGGGGCACGCGCAGTATTCCGGCTATGAGCCTCCGCGCTGGCATGTCACCGGATTTGCCGGGATCAGCATCACTCATACCACGCAGAGCATCGTGGGGCAGGAGACGGAGACCGGCCAACTTTTTCCGGTGGGTGATTTTCGGCTGAATAGCGACGGTTTTCTGCTCGATCCCAGATTCCTGCACCTCAATGCCGGCTTCGATTTTCAAAAAGGCGCCAATACCTCCGAGCGCGGGGACCTGAGCACGGGCGGCATCAACATGGCGCTGAGCGGCGTTTTTCTGCCGAAGAGCCACGTGCCGCTGCGGGCCAGCTACACCAAGAGCAACCACGGGGTCAGCGGACTCGGCCTGGACCAGACCGATGACAATTCCCGGCTCGATGTGCAGTGGCAAGTGCTGTTCCCCAGCCTGCCGCAGATCAACGCTTCATTCCAGGAATATGGCAGCACGGTGCATGTGCCCATCTCGTTTGCCGATCGCACTTACAAGGAGAAGGCTTTCAACCTGGGCATCTCCGATTTCTGGAAGGACTGGCACTGGGCGGGACATTTTTCCGCCGGCCAGGGCAATTCGATGGGCGCGTCGCAGATCAGCCTGAACGGCCCGTTTGAAAATTCCACGCGTGCCGCGGGCTTCAATCTGAATCGCACTTTCTGGGAGAACAAGGCGCGCTTGCAGTTCGATAACCGCGAAGTCTGGCGGCAGGATCATCTGGGGGGAGACGGCACGAGCGACAACAATGAGTTCACCAACAACGTGAACTTCAGCGTGCAGCTTACCCCGCGGCTTTCGCTGGATACCGGCTATGCGTTTACTCGAGTGGGATTCGAGGGCACGGCGTTCGACAACACGGTAGTCCCCGGAGGGGGACCCATCCAGGTGCTCTCGCTGGTTTCCAGCACGGCGAACGCGCTCAGCGGGCAATTGGGCTACCGCCCCTTCCGAGGGCTGCGCCTGGGGCAGGAGGTCCGGTCCGTGCGCTCGACTCCGGCCGCGGGAGTACTTGAGAGCCGCACGTCCTTCACGGAGACCGCCTCGAGCGTCTCCGGCGAGCGCCGCTGGCGCGGATTGGACCTGCAGGGAAGTTACACGGGGCGCTTTCAAGTGTCCGGCACGACGCTGGAGCGTTCGCCCAATTCCTGGTCCAACAGCTTCATCGGGCGAATCGGCTGGGGCGACGCGCGCACCGTGCGGCTCACGGCGTCGGCTCAGGATATCCGGCTCAATCTGGTGGAGCAGATCGGGGGGTATACTGCTTCCAAGCGGGTGGGGGCGGAGGCGGAGACCCACCGCGTAAAATACTTCCGGCTGCGGGGCAGCGCCGAATATTCCCTGGTGGACTTGCTGAACCTCAGCGGAAACACGCGCAGTAAGATCGTGACTTACTCCGCCCAAGCCGAGCAGCGCCTGTTCACTCTTACGTTCACCAGATCTTTTTTGGATGGCGCCGGCGCGCTCTTTCCGCTGGGCCTGATTGACCGCCAGTTCCTGGTGATTCCTTTGCCCATCAGCCAGCTGCTGGCCACCCCGCTGCTCAACCGCACCACCCGCAGCCAGAGTTTGAGCGCCATCGGAAGGCTGGGACGCCGGCTGGACGTCTTTTTTGCCTGGCGCACGGAAGATACGCAGCTGGTTGCTTCGGACCAGACCTACGACTATCTGCAGGCCAGCGCGCGCTACCGCCTGGGGAAATTTTCGCTGGAAGGGGGCTACTCGCGAAATCTAAACGATGTGGTCGTGAGCGCAAGCCCGGCGGGCAATCGTCTGGCGATGTGGTACCTGCGTTTTGGGAGGGATTTCAAGATTTTCTGATGGGAAAGGGACAGGCGGAAACGAGCATGAGCCGCAAAACAAAATTCGCACTGCCCGCAGCCGTAGCCGCCGCGGCGGTTGTGCTCGCGCTGGCCCTGGCTCTTTCCGCCTCTTCTTCCACCACCGCTCCGCCGCCGACTGCGCCGCTCTCCCTGGGGGCCGTGGATTACCTGGGCGCGCTGCGCAGTCCCGCGGACATACGGAGCCGGCCGTCCGGCTTGAAACGTTTTCTGAAAAAGGTGCTGGGCCTCGAAGAGGACCATCGCCGCATGGTCCTGCCCCACGGAATTGCCGTGGACTCCGGCGGGCGCGTGCTGGTGGCGGACACCAAGGGCCAGGTCGTGCACGTCTTTGACGGCGCGGGACACCGATACAAGCAGCTTCGCGCTCCCGCCGCGGATCCTTTCCTTTCTCCCATCGCCGTCGCGCTGGACAGCCAGGGGCGCATCTACGTCACCGACTCCGGACGCGCGCGTATTTTTGTCTTTGGCCCGGACGGCAGGTTCCTGAAGACGCTGGGAGGACTGGGCAAGTACGAAAGCATTTTCAAACGGTGCACGGGCCTGGCCATCGACCGCCGGAGCGACGTTCTATACGTGGTGGATACCGTATCGATGCGCGTGGTGGTTCTCAGCACCGAGGGCAAAGTGCTCAACCGCTTCGGCAAGCGGGGGAAAGGCCCGGCGGAGTTCAACTATCCGACGCATATTACCGTTGCGGCCGACGGCACGCTCTGGATCGTGGATTCGCTCAACTTCCGCGTGCAGCACCTGGATGCTTCCGGCGCGTTCCTCTCCGCCTTCGGCCAACTGGGCGACGCCTCCGGGGCCTTCGACAAGCCCAAGGGTATTGCCGTGGACAGCCAGGGGCGCAT
Source organism: Terriglobia bacterium (assembly GCA_020072805.1). Classification (GTDB taxonomy): domain Bacteria; phylum Acidobacteriota; class Terriglobia; order Acidiferrales; family UBA7541; genus Acidiferrum. The sequence continues at coordinate 7,556 of JAIQGC010000024.1, read as the reverse complement.
TCTGGTGGTGGAGGGAAGAAACGACCGGGTGCAGGTGTACGACTCCGGCGGGCAGCTGCTTTTTGCCTTTGGAGATTCCGGTTCGGCCCCGGGGCAGTTTTTCCTGCCCACGGGCATCGCTTTGGATAACGAGGGAAGGATCTATGTCGGCGACGGGCAGAACGGCCGCGTGGAAATCTTCCGGGTCAATGCCGGCGAATCGGGAGGCCGCTGAGTGCGCGCCGCAAAACACATCGCGCTGTTTCTGCTGCTGGGCGGAGCGCCCTGCCTGCAGGCGCAGACCGGCAACAAGACATCGATCCTCAACAGCAAACACGATTTTCGCGCGGTGTCTTCGGCCCAGTTGCGCTCCACCTCCACTGATGACGCCTGCGTCTTCTGCCACACGCCGCATAACGCTTCGCCGGGCAGCTACCTGTGGAACCACCGCCTCTCCACGCGCGATTTTTCAAGCTACAGCAGCAGCACCCTGCAATCGACGGTTACCCCGGTCCAGCCGCAGGACGTTTCCAAGCTTTGCCTGAGCTGCCACGATGGGACCATCGCGCTGGGAGACACGGTCAATGACGGGAGCATCGAGTTTGTTCAGGGCAATGGCTACGCGCTGCCTTCCAGTTCCGCTTCCAATCTTGCCGGCGACCAGACCTTTGCCAATGATCACCCTTTCGGGTTTGTCCCGCGCCTCAGTCCGGAACTTCTGATTCCCCCGGCGTCCGATGCGGTTCGCCTGGACCGCTCCGGCAAACTGCAGTGCACCAGTTGCCATGACCCGCACCGGGAGAATGCCGACCCGACCACGCGAAAATTTCTTCTCAAGTCCAATCAGGCGTCCGCTCTCTGCCTGACCTGCCACCAGAAGAACGGCTGGGACGTCTCGGTGCACAACCTTCCTCCCGATCCCGTGGAAGATCTTCGCTATACGGAGAGCCAGGGCGCGCACACCGGCTATACGGGAGTGCGCAATAACGGATGCGAGAGTTGTCACCGGCCGCATGCGCCGCAAGTTTCGCAGCGTCTGGTAAAACAACTCGAGGAAAACGTCTGTTTCCAGTGCCACGATGGCACGGTCGTCACCCTCAATCTCAAAGCCGAATTTCTGGGCAAGACCTATACGCATCCGGTCCTGCTCACCCCCTCAACGCATGATGCCGCCGAGGATCCCAATTCGGCAAGCAATCCGCTTCCGGAAACGAGCGTGGGCATGCCCCGCCATGCCGAATGCATGGATTGCCACAACGCCCACAAGACCAACGCCGCCGCGGCGCAGCCTCCTTTGGTGAATGGAGCATTGCTGGGCGTGAAAGGACAGTCGGCGGGGAATTCCTTCCTGCCGGAAGCGGTCAACGAATATGAAATCTGTTTTAAGTGTCACGGTGACAGCGCCAACAAGCCGCAAGCCCTTGATAAGGGTTCGGCGGGCGCTGGCTACGGGCGCAATCCCCAGCGCCAGTTGGATGCCGGAAACCTGAATGCTTTTAATACGCGGGTGGAATTCACGATGGGGACGTCCTTTCATCCGGTGACCCGCGCAAGAAATCTATCCGTGGTGGAAGTGCCCAGCTTGCGGACGACGATGGTCACCTCCGGCGGCGCTCCGGTGAACAACCGGCCGCTCTCCGGCGGCAGCCAGATTTATTGCACGGACTGCCACAACAGCGACACCGGACGAAACCTGGGAATCGCGGGCAATCTCCCCAGCGGGCCGCATGGCTCCAACCTGCCGCACATTCTGGAGCGCAACAGTGCGCTGGAGCTCCCGCCCGCCGTGGCGGGCGGCACGAGTTCCGGAGTAACCTACACGCTATCCAGTTACGCGCTGTGCGATAAGTGCCACGACGTTCAGAACAGCGTGCTGGCCGACCGCAGCTTCGGGAAGCACCAGTTGCATGTGATCGAACAGCGGGCGGCGTGTTCGACCTGCCATGATCCGCATGCCTCCGCCGCGCCCATGCTAGTGAATTTCGATCTCAGCATAGTCGCTCCCAACAGCCAGGGAGTTTTGCAGTTTACCCGGACAGGCCCCGGCCACGGCTCCTGTTCTCTGCGTTGTCATGGCCAGGACCACGGCAATGAGTCCTACTGACGGGAATACGAACGGGAAGACGGAAAAAAAGGAAGGACCATCATGAAGAAACTCATTTGGATCATCGTCGTCGTTATTTTACTCGCGGCCGGAGCCGTCGCGCTGGTCGGCGCTTCCTCCTCGCGCTCCGCGGGCGTGCCCGGCAGCGGCGTTACCGCTCCTGCTTACCTGGACCAGTTGGTAGCCGGTGTGAGCGCGCGCTTGACGACGGGCAAGGCCGAATTGCAGCGCACGCTCGAAGCCAAGAAAACCGTGAAGAGCTTTCGCATGACGACTCTCCTGCGCCTGCATCCCGGGCATCCCCTGGAAACCGTGGTGGATGTCTCCTGCCCGGATCGCGAACGCTTTAGCACAACGATTGGAGACCGCGCCTTTCATGCGGTGCGCATCGGAGGCAAGGCCTATGTCGAGCAGCAGAACGGAACCTGGACCGTGCAGGACACTCCACCGTCCGGATGGTCGCCTTGCGGAGAAAATCCCGGCGAGCCTGCTCCGTGGGCGGTCATGAACGAAGGCAGAGACCCCGCCGCCGTCCTGGCCAAAGTTTTGGAGAGCGCGGAAATCGTCCGCGGAGCCTTCATCGCCACGAGCAGCGGCAACTGCCAGCAATGGCTGGTAAGCCTGAAGCTGCCGCAGGGCGCCGCGCAAGGACACGGCAACAATGGCCTGCGTTATACCGTTTGCATTGACCCGAAGCAGCATCTCCCCGTGTCCGTAAGCATGGGAAGCGGGGGCATGGTCACCAGTTATTCGGACTGGAACAAGCCCGTGCAAATCGAAGCTCCGTTGAACTGACGGAAGGAATCCTGCAGTCAAGCGGCGAGCCAGTGTTCGAAGAGCGCCCGCGCCTTGGCGCCTTCCATGCGCCGGCGCACGGCGTCCAGGACGCGGCAGTTGAGCGCGCCGTCGGCGCCATAGAAACCCAGCCAGTAGGGCATGTGGAAGTCCAGGGGAATGCGTTCGAGGTCGATCTTCGGCTCGCGCACGCGGAAAAAACCTTGCTGGAATACGATCCGGAGCACTTTTTCAGCTAACAGTGTCTGCCCGCGGGATTCTTCGAGGCCTGGTTCCAGGAGGTTGCGCGTCTCTAGGCGGAGAAGCTCTTCTTTGCCGGGGATGCGCGGAAATTCGAAAAGGTCGAGTGTGCCCTGGACCGCATCCTGGGCAAACAGGCGCGTCTGCGCGGGCGCCTTTCCGCTCATTCCTTCCAGGCGCGCCTGGTAGAGGCGGTAGGGCACGTAGACGTCGGCCACGTGCCGCAAAAGATTGCGCTGCGAGGGAGCCAGCAGGCGGAGCAAACCGCGCGGCTGAAGAATGCGAACGGCCTCTTCCTGGGTGACATTCGGTTTCAACGCGTAGATCGCTGCTGGTTGCATGGCGCGGGCCCGTGCCTACCGGAAATAAAACCACAGACCAAGAACAGTCGCGACGAGCAGCGCGGTGAACGCCATATTCAGAACGTGTTCCCGATGGGTCTCCTTGGCGAGATGAACCGTGCGCAAGTCCGTGGTTTCCAGCTTCTGACTCACGGTGGCGAAGGTCAGTCCGGCGATCTTCTCCCGCGAGGGCGGCGGATAGAGCAGGCTGACGCCGATGAGCACGGCCGCGCACAGAACAAACATGAAAATGGCGTAGTGCAGGAAGTTCATGTCCACGGTCCAGCGCACCAGAGGCGAGGTGAAGTGGCGGGTCTTGTCCAGCACTTCGAAAATAAAGCGCCCCGCTCCCAGCACGAAGCCGAAAAGGAGCGAGCTGATAGCACCCTGTCCGTTCAGGCGGGGCCAAAGAATCCCAAAGATGAAGCAGGCCGCAATCGGAGGGCTGATATAGGCCTGCACGCTTTGGAGGTAAATGTAGAGCTGCGCACTGAGCAGGTGGATAAAAGGCACCCAGAGAATGCCAAGAACCACCATCGCGCCCGTGGCGATGCGGCCAAAAGCGACCAGTTGCACCTCGGTCGCCTCGGGGCGCAGCTTCTTGTAAAAGTCCAGCGTGACCATGGTGGATGCGGAATTGAACACTGAGCTCATCGCGCCCATTAGCGCGGCCAGCAGCGCGGCGATCATCAAGCCCACCAGGCCCGCGGGCAGGAGATTGACGATCAGCGTGGGGTAGGCGATGTCCCCATTGGTCACGTGCCCATTGGTGATTGCAAAGAGGGACGGATAGAGCGCGAAAGCGATCAGTCCGGGCAGGACCAGGATGAACACGGGCAAAATCTTGAGGAAGCCGGCGAAGATTGTTCCGGCCTTGGCATGACCCTCGTCCTTTGCGGAGAGAACGCGCTGCACGATGACCTGATCGGTGCACCAATACCAGATGCCCAGGATGGGTGCGCCGAAAAAGATGCCCGTCCAGGGAAACTCGGCGCTTCCCGCGGGTTTGATCATATGGAAGTAGGAGGAAGGCAGTGCGGCGCGCAAGCCGGCAAAGCCGCCGACTTTTTCCAGGCCGATTACCGTGAGGATCGCTGCGCCGGCAATCAGGATCAAGGTTTGCACCAGGTCGGTATAGATGACCGCCGCGAGACCGCCAGCAATGGTGTATACGCCGGTGGCTACGACGAGGATGATGGCGGCGGTGAGCGGGTGCCATCCCGCGACGCGTTCGAGGACGATGGCGGCGGCGTAGAGATGCACGGAAATCTTGGTGAAGATGTAGGCGATGATGGAGATGCTGGCCAGGTAGGTGGCGCAATGGCGGTTGAATCGGCGCTCGAGAAATTCCGGCATGGTGAAAACATTGGAGCGCAGATAAAAGGGAACGAAGACCCAGCCGAGAATCAGGAGAATCAGGCAGGCCAGCCATTCGAAATGTCCGACGGCCAGTCCGGAGCTTGCTCCGGAGCCGGCCAGTCCGATGAAATGCTCGGTGGAAATATTGGAGACGAAGAGCGAAGCGCCGATCGCGAACCAGCCGACGTTGCGGCCGGCCAGGAAATAGTCTTCCGAGGTGCGCTCCTTGCGCGAAAAGTAGAAGCCGATGCCGAAGATGATGAGGAAATAGATTCCGATGATGGCAAGGTCCACAGGGGCGAGAGTTCTGTGGGTGACGGCCAGTGCCGAAGCTGTAAGCAAGACAACCTCCTTTTCCTCGACAGGCCGGTGTTCCGGCCGGATTCCGCTGGGCCCGGGAGAAGGAAACTTGCCCGTCTGTCCGGGGCCTTCCGCTGCCCGCGCGGAATGATTGAGCTAAATCGTTTTACTTGTCAATTTCCCGCGCCTGCAAGACGCTTCAATCGCGCCCGAACTCTACAGCAACTTGGCCGCAAACACAATCCCATCTTACCGGCAGGAAGTGCGTGTCAGCGCCAGACCAGGGTATTGACGGAATCTCTATCGAGAAGAACGCTGGCTGCCCAGCGCCCCATGCGGACCTCGAAATTCCTGGCGGCGCCGGAATTGGTCAGCACCAGCACGCATTGCCCATCGGGATTCTCGAAGGCGGCGTGAGACAAGCCTTCCTCGGCACCCTGGGAATCGAAGCGGAGGGCGCCGCGCCGGATCATTCGTGAATAATGAGCCAAGGCCCAGTACTGGCCGCTCTGGGAGATTTCCCTGGTCTTCGAATGAATCGTAAGCATTCCCCCGCAATCAAATGGCCCGATATTGGGGCGCCCCTTTTCGTCGAGGGCGAAGTTCCAGGCGGTGATGGATCGCGACCAGTTGCGAAGCACGCCAGTGAAGGTCTTGCTCCATTCACTCCAATTAGTGGAATAGTCCTCGGCGGGGTAGTCCGGGCCGCCTTCAGTCCAGTGCATTCCCACCTCTGGAAACGCATCGTGAACCCTCCTCATCCATTCCGGCTTGCCGGCATAACCGTGCCAGGCGATGCCGCTGGCATACGGGAGAACCCCGGGGATTTCCAATTCCGCGATGGCACGGCCCCACAAGGTGTAGTTATGGTCGATCAGCCAGATCTTTGTTTGCAGGCCAGTGCGCTGCAAGAGCGGCCCCAGATATTCGCTTACAAATTTGGCTTCGCTTTCCTGCGGCCAGATGCAGGCGGGCATGCGGCCATCCTGGTCGGTATCAACTTCATTTTGAACGGTAACCGCCTGCACCGGGACGCCTTCGGCTTCATAGCCTTGCAGGAATTTCAGGAAATAGTTGGCGTACGACGGCAGGTATTTCGGGCGCATGGACCCGCCCAGCATCGAGCCATTGGCCTTCATCCAGCCCGGAGGACTCCAGGGGGAAGCGAAAAGAAATAAATCCTTGTTCACCCGGCGCGCTTCGCGCAGCGCGGGAAGGATGGTGGCGCGGTCGTGTTGCAGGGTGAAGCGGGACAGTTCCGGGTCCGCATCGCCATCATCGTAGCTATACAGAGCGGTGGAGTAATCGCTCGCGCCCATGCAGATGCGGCAGACGTTCAGTCCCATCTCCGCCGGGTCGAACAATTCATGAAACAAGCGCTCCCGCGCGGAAGAAGAGAGCCGGCTGAACGTGAAACACGCGGCATCGGTGAACGCGGCGCCGAAGCCCAGGATGGATTGAAACTTTCTTCCGCGATCCAGAAGAACCGCCCCGCGGGACGGCGGGCCGGCGGCCGGCCGCCAGGAGCTCGAAGATCCCGGCGCGAATCGGAGCTTCCCGCTGGTTACTCAAATCGCCAGGTCGCCCGGGGGCGGACCGGTTTCGTCCGCCTCCGCCGCGGGAGGGAGCGCCGGCAAGGTCTGCGTAACCGCGAGGGCAGCGATCCCCCCGCCCGAAGTTTTCAGGAATTCGCGTCGCGAACGCTCTCTGGCCATTGCGCCTCCTGTTCCGGAGAGGAAGCACAGTACATGTAAAAAATTGAAACTGCAATGGCGCCGGAAATTTCCAGCACGATTTTGGCGTTTCCCCGGACCTGTTTTTCAGCTAACCTTGCAACAGAGCGCCGCAATCCGGCGGTGCATCCAAAATGAAAGTTTCGCCATTTCGATTCGCGGAAAAGCAGCCATTCTGGAGAAGGCCGCATTTTTGCTCGCGGACGGCCGCCCTGTGTTGGATCTCACAATTCCTTCTCCTGCTAGGTGCGTCGGGAAGCGCGGGGTATGCGCAGGATGCGCCGAAGCCGCTCGCGATCTTGACGCAGGCGGATCAGGTGAGGAAATTGAGCCCGGAGCAAGCCGCGCGCGGATATCCCGTGCGGGTGCGCGGGGTCGTTACCGGAGACGTGCCCTCGCCTGATTTCTTCGTCCAGGATTCCACCGCCGGCGTCTACGTCGAGGGCAACCAATCGCATCTTTTCCCGCACCACCTTGGCGAGCTGGTGGAAATCGAAGGCATCACCGGACCCGGGAAGTTTGCTCCGGTCATCCGCGAGCAGAAGTTGCGTGTGCTGGGGAAGGGCACACTGCCCAAGGCCCGGCTCTATTCCTATAGTGAACTGGCCGATGGGCAGATGGACAGCCAATGAGCTCAGGTACGCGGACTTTTCCGTTCGGTCTCCATCGACCGCACCTCGTGGCATGAGATTGCCCTGGCCATGC
>JAIQGC010000023.1:49359-50047 GCA_020072805.1 Terriglobia bacterium | reverse complement strand
CTGGTGGCGCACGTTGCCCGCCTTGTCGATCAGGAAGGAGCCGCGGTTCTTGCCGGTCATTTCGAAGCGCGCGGTGTTTTCTTCGCCCCCGCTGGAGGCCACGCGCGCGGAATTGCCTCCCGCGAGCAGGGCAATCTCCGGGGCCAGGTTGCGCGCCTCGATGGGGACGCTTTCGCGCGTGCCTGCGATGCGCACGAGGAGTTCGCGGCGTTCGCCGGGAGCCAGCGAAGCGCTTCCCGCGATCAGTTCGAGCGAAAGAAAGGTCACGGAAAAGGGCGGGAAGGCGCGATCGGCGCAGGTGGCCACGACCAGCGCGGGACCGGGGGCCAGCGCGTCCGGCGGGAGCAGGGTAATGGCCAGAGAGGAAGCGGCCAGGACCAGCGCGGGCTCTCCGCCGATGGTCACGCGGTTGGCGTCGGCCGCGCCGCAGAAGCCGCCTCCGGTGATTTCGAAGCGGTCGGCAAGGGCGGCAAAGCGCGGCACGGAGCGCACCGCCGCGCCGGAGCTGTTTGGCGGCGCGGGAATAACGGTAAGCACGGCGCGGTCAGGGCGCCCGGCGATGGCGGCGGAAACGATGCCGGGAGAGGTGGGCACGGCAAAGGCGGCGCGTCCGGTTGTGTCGGTCTTGACGCTCATGCCGTCGGAGAATTTCACCACCACGTTAGGCGTGAGGCGCCCGCTGATATCC